>CAZTFG010000032.1:0-21427 GCA_964612725.1 uncultured Lishizhenia sp.
GCTGTTCATGTCCCATTTGCACAAGTCAAGACAATCGAGATATCCGATTGCGAAGTTCAGCCCTAATAGAGATTCACGGAAAATATATAATCATTGATACTGGTCCTGATTTCAGAATTCAAATGTTGAACAATCAGGTGAAACGGTTAGACGCGATACTTTTTACTCATGAACACAAGGATCATACAGCGGGATTAGACGATATCAGACCGTTTAATTTCATGCAAGATGCTCCGATACCGGTATACGCTTCATTTGAAGTTGCGACTGCACTCAAACGAGAATATGAATACATTTTTGCAGAAAAAAAATATCCAGGTACACCCGAAATTGATTTACACATCATCGAAAACAAGAGTTTTAAGGTTTTTCCGGATATTGAGATCAATCCCATTCATGTAATGCATGCGAACATGCCTGTTTTTGGATTTCGCATCGCTAATTTCACTTATATTACGGATGCAAAAAAAATTGAGGAAATTGAAGTGGAAAAAGTGAAAGGAACTGAAATTCTTATTATAAATGCCCTACGTTTAGAGAGTCACCATTCACATTTAAATCTAGAGGAAGCATTGGAATTCATTGAGAAAATCAAACCAAAAAAAGCGTATCTCACTCATATTTCCCATGTTTTTGGAAAGCATAAGGACATCGAAAAAATGCTGCCTGAGAGAGTTTTTGTAGCCAATGATGGATTGCAAATTACCCTCAATTCTATTTAAATGTTCATAAAATAAAAAATGAATAATTAATTTTGATCTAATTGAAAGTAAATTCGTCCCGTGAAAGAACAAAAATTCATCGATATTAGAAAACTCATAAAGAGTAAAAATCCACGCCTACTAAAATGGCTACCAGGATTTGTTATTCGATATTTAGAACGGGTTCTTCACCAAAATGAAATCAACGAGTTCTTGGAAATGAATAAGGACAAGTTCGACATCGAATTCTGTCATGCAATTATGCATTATTTCAATATTGAAGTGATTATTGAAGGGGTTGAGAAAATCCCGGTAGATGAACGTATTGTGATTGTAATGAATCATCCTCTAGGTGGAATGGACGCAATGGCATTTGTTTCTGCAGTCGCTGAAAAACGACAGGATTTTAAATTCATTGTCAATGATTTACTAATGAACCTCACGAACTTACGCGGTTTATTTTTAGGGGTAAACAAATTTGGTAAGAATGATGGCACGACAAGAAATCAAATAGATGCTCTCTTCGAATCGGAAGATACAGTTTGTATTTTTCCTGCTGGGAAAGTTAGCAGGCGACTAAATGGGAAAATATTGGATTTGGAGTGGAAAAAGACATTTGTCACATTGAGTCGAAAATACAATCGAAAAATTGTCCCAATTTATATTGATGGTGAATTGAGTAATTTCTTTTACCGCTTATCCGAATTACGTCAAAAAATAGGTGTGAAATCCAATATAGAAATGATGTATTTGGCTGACGAGATGTTTAAACAAAAAAATAAAACCATACGATTTAGCGTGCGCGATTGCATTGATTTATCCTCATTTCATCCTGAAAAAACCGACAAAGAAGTATCTGAAGCGATTAGAAAAAACTTGTATTCATTGAAAAATTAACTCTTTTATGAAACCGATTATTGAAGCGATTGATAAAGAAATCTTAAAAAGTGAATTGAATGCAGATCGATTTGTTCGAACTACTAGAAAAGGAGGAAATGAAATCTATGTTGTCAATCAGCACAATGCTCCGAATGTCCTTCAAGAAATTGGTAGATTACGTGAAGTAACTTTTCGTCAATCCGGTGGAGGAACGGGTGAATCTGTAGATTTGGATGAGTATGACACAAGTAAATACTGCTACGAACAATTGATATTATGGTCACCTGAAGATGAGGAAATTATCGGAGGCTACCGATTCATACGCTGCGATAAAGCAATCGATGATTTGGGTAAAATACATCTATCTACCAGTCATTATTTTGAGTTTAGCGCTCATTTCACAAGAGATTATTTGCCTTACACAATTGAATTAGGTAGGAGTTGGATCCAACCCAATTTTCAAGCAACAACGAATCCTAAAAAGGGACTTTTCGCCTTGGATAATATATGGGATGGATTAGGAGCAGTTACCATCATGAACCCTGATATCAAGTACTTTTTTGGGAAAGTCACCATGTATCCTACGTATAATGTGGAATGTAGAGATTTCTTGCTTCATTTTATGCATCATTATTTTCCAGATCGCGAGCATTTGATGAATGCCGTTAATCCGCTTATACAGCAGTATGATAAGGAGAAATTCGATCAACAATTAGCTGGTCTAGATTTTAAAGATGGGATGAAAGTATTAAATACCTATGTTCGTGAAAATGGGGAATTCATTCCACCTCTTGTGAATATCTATATGCATTTATCACCAAGCATGAAAACCTTTGGAACTGCTGTAAATCCTGACTTCGGAAATGTAGAGGAAACAGGAATTTTAATCACGATAGCCGATATTTTCGCTGAAAAGAAGGAAAGACACATGGTTTATTAAAAACCAATCTACTTTTTACCGAAATAGAATTACCTTTGCACTCGCATGAATCAATTTAAAAAAGTTGCATTTTACACATTAGGTTGCAAGTTGAATTTCTCTGAAACTTCAACCCTTTCTAGGCTTTTTGAGGAAGGAGGCTACGCAAAAGTAGATTTTGAAGAAAATCCAGACATTTTTATTATCAACACATGTTCAGTAACAGAAAATGCTGATAAAAAGTGTAAACAACTCGTTCGCAGAGCGTTGAAAATCAATCCTGAAGCTTTAGTTGCTATTGTAGGTTGCTATGCGCAATTGAAACCTGAAGAAATCGGTAAAATACCTGGTGTTGATTTAGTTTTAGGTGCAAACGAAAAATTTAACGTGCTCGATCACATTGAAAAACTGGATAAAAAACAAGAGAACTCTATAGTTCAATTTGATTCAATAAAGAAAACTACTGAATTTGTACCTTCCTTTTCTTATGGAGATCGAACTAGGTCTTTTCTGAAGGTTCAAGATGGATGTGATTATTTTTGTACCTTTTGTACGATTCCATTAGCTCGCGGAAAAAGTAGAAATGCATCCATTTCAGAAACAGTTGAAGAAGCCAAAAAAATTGCACTAACCGAAATTAAAGAGGTAGTTTTAACAGGAGTGAATATTGGTGATTTTGGCCAAGGCGGCACTGAAACATTTTTTCAATTAATTCAGCATTTAGACTTGGTTGAAGGAATAGATCGTTTTCGGATTTCATCCATAGAACCTAATTTATTGACGAATGAAATCATTGAGTTTTGCCTCAACGATTCTCAGCGATTTGTACCTCATTTTCATATTCCCTTGCAATCTGGAAGTAATAAACTACTAAAAGCAATGAGAAGAAAATACCTGCGTGAATTGTACGCAGAAAGGGTAGTAAAAATAAAGGAAATCGAACCTACTTGCTGCATTGGAGTTGATGTAATCGTTGGTTTCCCTGGGGAAACGGATGAAGAATTCATGGAAACCGTTTCTTTTTTAAAAGACCTGGACATTTCATACCTACACGTTTTCACCTATTCTGAACGTGCAAATACAACTGCAATAAAAATGGATGAAGCCGTACCCATGGATGTAAGAAAAGAACGAAGTAAAATATTACATCTTTTGTCGGATCGCAAAAAACGATTGTTCTATGAACAAAATATAGGAAACATACGTACTGCCTTAATTGAAAGCGAACAAGACGAAGGTTGGATGTATGGATTTACTGAGAATTACGTTAAAATAAGAATCCCATTTGATGCCACAATAGCTAATCAATTTAAGAAAATAAGATTAACCAAGGTAAATTCAGACGGGACAATGGATTGTGAATTTGTAAATAATTAATGGTGAGCACTTGTTATATTACACGAAGAGAAACATTTAATGCTGCACATAAGTTGTGGAGAGAAGATTGGAGTTTGGAAAAAAACGAAGCAGTTTTTGGAAAATGCAGTAATAAAAATTGGCATGGTCACAACTTTACGTTATTTGTAACAGTGAAAGGTCTTCCTCATCCAGAAACAGGATTCATCATAAATCTAAAAGACCTAAGTCAGATCGTTAAACAACTAGTGATTGAGCCCTTAGATCATAAAAATCTCAACTTAGATGTACCTTTCATGTCCGGAATCTTGGCTTCAACAGAAAATTTAGTGATTGAAATCTGGAAAATACTTGAAAGACCAATAAGGGAAGCAGGTGGAGAACTTGCCAAACTTAAATTGATTGAAACTGAAAACAACTTCGTAGAATATTACGGAGGAAAAGAACCTTATTAGTATGGAATTAAACGACGAAAACGAAAGAAACAAGCTCGTTTTAACTGAACTTTATGAGCAAGTACTCATAAATTTAGGAGAAAATCCAGCACGTGAGGGATTGGAGAAAACACCTCATCGGGTAGCTAAAGCCATGCAATTTTTAACGAGTGGCAATCAGGTAAACCCAGACGATATTATGAACCAAGCAATATTTCATGAAGAATATTCTGAAATGGTTATCGTTAAAGATATTGAAGTTTATTCGATGTGCGAACACCATATGTTGCCGTTCTTCGGGAAAGCGCACATTGCTTATATTCCGGACGGTAAAATTGTAGGATTGAGTAAAATTCCGCGCGTTGTGGATGCCTATTCAAGAAGACTGCAAGTACAAGAAAGATTAACCATTGAAATACGAGATTGTGTTCAACGAACACTTCACCCAAAAGGAGTTGCTGTGGTAATTGAATGCGCTCACATGTGTATGCAAATGAGAGGAGTTCAGAAACAAAACTCAAAAACTACAACAAGTGCTTTTACCGGATTATTTTTAAGTAACGATGCAACCAGAAAAGAATTTATTAACTTAGTACAAACAAAAAATTATTAATTATGAGCAATTATTTAAATCAAGAGTCGTATACGCAGGAAGCTTCACGCACTTTTTTCAGAAATGTTTACTCCTATATGTTTGGTGCATTAGCAATTTCAGGTCTAATTGCATATATGGCAGGAAACAAAGAATTTGCAACTGAATACTTCATTAATGCAGATCAAACAGGATTATCTCCCTTGTTTTATGTTGTTGTTTTTGCCCCAGTTGGATTGGGATTGCTTATACAAATGGCATACAATCGCTTACCTATGAACGCCCTGTTAGTTTTGTTTGTTGGTTATGCTGCACTTATGGGACTGAGTCTTTCAACCATATTTTTAATTTATGAAATAAGCGCGATTGCTATGACGTTTTTTGTTTCTGCAGGAGCATTTGCTGGTATGGCGATTTTAGGATATACAACTAAAACAGATTTAACCAAATTTGGAAGTTTGTTGTACATGGTATTTATCGGAATGTTCATTGCCGGAATCGTAAATATTTTTATGAAAAGTGATAGCTTCGGTTTTATCATATCCGTATTAGGTGTTTTTGTTTTTACAGGGTTAACAGCCTATCAAATGCAACAATTAAAAGCAGTTGCTCAATCACCTGAATTTACTGCGGAAGAAAGAAATAAATTATCTCTAATTGGTGGATTACAATTGTATATTCTTTTTATCAATTTATTTTTATCCTTACTTCGAATTCTTGGAAGTAGAGATTAATTGGTACATCTGACAAAACAAAAAAGAGCTTCATAGAGGCTCTTTTTTTTTGAATAGCCCATAAGTATGATTCGCTTTTCAATTGTTTTACTTAAATTCGAATCGAAACCATACTCTATGGCAAAAAAAGAAACACCGGCGGCATCCATTAAACTTCCAATTCAACCAAAAACTTGGTATTTTCTCTTTATTGTAATTTCATTTCTTTTTTATGGAAACTCCATATCCAATGGATATTCGTTAGATGATGAATTAGTGACGTCTACAGATCGAAAAGAGCATCCAAATGTTGAGAAAGGAATAAGCGGGATAAAATCTATTTTCACTTCTAATTATGCTATTGATGGAAAACAAAATTATGAGTATCGTCCTATCGTCACGCTTTCGTATGCCATAGAAAAGTCTGTTTTTGGAAGCTCTCCCAATCGTCCACATATTTCGCATTTTATAAATATTTCGTTGTACGCTATTTGTGGCATACTCCTTTTTCAACTCCTTCAAGTATTATTTCAAAATCAAGCATCTTTATTTTCCGGCTTGGTGGTCTGTCTATTTTTGATTCATCCCCTTCATTCAGAAGTGGTCAACAATTTAAAAAATAGAGATGAATTATTAAGTTTGATTTTCGCTCTATTATCGGCCTTGTATGCATTTAAATTCATTGATAAACAAAAATGGTATTACCTTATTTCGGTTGCTTTGTTATTAATCCTGTCGCTGCTTTCAAAAAAATCCAATCTACCCTTTGTTGTTATTATTCCAATGATGGTTTGGTTTTTCAGGAAAATTGAATGGAAACATTTGTCGATACTTTTCGGGGTTCTTTTTATTGCTCAATATTCGATGAAATTTATGAAGTCGGGATTATTGGAAAAAGATAAAACACGTTTTTTTAGTTATATTGAAAATCCCTTATTTGAACTAGGTTTTTGGGAACGAATACCGATGTATTTTTCGTCCAACTTGTTTTACATTCAAAAGTTCATTTTCCCTTATCCCTTAAATTTTTACTATGGTTATAACGCTATTCCCTTGGTTGGTTTTAGTGGCTGGCAATTTTATCTTGGATTGATTATTCTGTTAGCTGGATTGTATTTTGCTATTCGTGGATTTCTTAAAAAGTCGATACTTTCATTTGGAATCTTGTTTTTTTTGTTAGCTATTGGAGGTGCTGCGAACCTAATTAATCCAATGGTTGGTATTGTTGCCGAACGCTTTGCTTTTTCAGCGTCAATTGGTTTGTGTACTTTGGTTGTTTGGGGTGTTTTTCGCCTTTATTCGTTACAGTTAAATGAATCCAACTGGAATTCAAAATTGACCATACCATTCGCTCTAGTGGCCGTTCCATTTTTGATATTTTCAGTTCAACGAAACAAAGACTGGAATTCAAAATTATCTCTGTATTTGGCTGATGCTGAAAATATGAAATCTTCTGCGAAGGTTAATTCCTTGTTGGGAACCGAATACCAAGAAGCCGTTTATTCGATTCAACAAAATGGAAATGGGACTTTTCAAGAAATGATGCAAAAAGTGGATTCTTCCATCTTATTTTACAAGCGTTCGTTAATAGTCTACCCCAATTATGAATCAAGTTTGAATAACATTGGGGTATTAAATTATTCGTTTAAATACGATTATTTGGAAGCCATAAAATCATTTAAGAATTCTGTAGCGTTTAATAAAAAATATTACGAAGGAACACTAAATATTGCGAATTCATATGCCAAATTAGCTGAATCTTATCATTCACTAGTAAAGTTATATCCTTCAGCTGCTGTAAAAACAAAGATCAGCCCAACAATTGATTCATATGTGAGGAAGGAAAAAATATATCGAACGCTTACTATTATTAATCAATTTCAGATTTCAGCCATTAAGCAACTTCAAATCGCTTTTAATCAAGCATCTCTTTCCAATCTTCTTGAACTCAGTGCCAACCTTGAATCCATGGATCCAAAATTGCAACAATTTAATTTTTCCCAAGCAATCAATTCAGAATTAAATCGCGCATATCAAACAAAATCGAAGCCAAATCTAAGTATGCTCAATACTTTTAGAATGCAGTTACTGAAAGAAATACAAATAGCCTCAGCTGTCCCTGAAACTAAGTTAATTGATGAATTCTATAGTTTAAAAATGATTTATTTAGATTCTGCTAAAATTTACTTCAATAAAACGTATTCATTGAAACCACAACTTGAATCTTATTATAATTCCGTTAATCAATTTTCAATGCTTTTGGAAGACTATTCACTTTTAATTGATTCACAGCTAAAGTTTATGAAAGCCTATCCGAAAGGGTATTTTGGCCCACAATATGTTCAAATGGCCAATGCTTATTTTTCCATGGGTGATACAGAAAAGGCAAAATTAAATTTCAAGAAAGGACTCATGGAACTCAGTCGTGAAAAAGCCGATCTCACTTTAAAAAAGGGGAAATCAGCAACAGAAATTGAGCGTATTCAAGCCTTAGAAAGAGAATTAAAAAACTTGAAAAATTATGTGCAACGTATAAAATCAGGAGAAATTCCAGTACCTAAAAAACAATGAAACTAGTTGAAAAAGGGCTTCAGAATTATCCGCCCATTCATTTTATCATAGGTCCTGGAAGAAGTGGCACTACCTTGTTGATGATGCTATTGAATCATACAAAAGGTGTTATCGCTACTCCTGAAGTAAAACATGTACTATTTTTAAAAAATAAGGTGCAGTTTTCATCCGATAAATTAGTTTCAATAAAACCAGTAAGAGATTTTTTTTCAACGATTAAAAAAAGTAGTTCAAATCCACTTAATCAATTTGATATCCATTCATTAGAAAACGAATTGAGCGACATCCAAATTGAAAATTATGCTGATTTTGCTAAACAAGTTCATTTGTCCCTGCATCAAAAAAAAGCAAATGAAACCAATTTAATTATTGATAAAAACAACCTGTATACTTTCTATATAAAGGAGTTACTTGCTTTATATCCGAATGCCAAATTTTGTGTGAGTATTAGAGACTATAGAGGATTTGTAGCTTCAAACTTAAAAAGTCAACATCAATTTAAAGAAAAGAAATCAGTAGCTTTTTTCGCTGAAGTATGGAATTGTTACCTCAAAAAGATTCTATTTTTAAAAAATGAATTGGGAGATCGATTATCAATATTGCGATATGAAGACTTCGTTGTTCAACCTGAAATAGAAATGAAAAAACTAGCGAAGTTCTTTTCTTTTCAATACGATGAAACCTGTTTTCAATTTCATGAACAAATCAAAGAGAAGGTAAGTAATTACAAGAAAACAAGCAACGCAGATCCACGAATCGTTAAAAAAATTGAAGATCTTACCCGTCCCATACATGGAGGATCTATAGATAGTTGGAAAAACATACTTAGTTCGAAAGAAATTATCCAAATCGAATCGATTTCTGGAAATATAGGTAAGAAATTTGGCTACACAGCAACATTTCAGATTTCTTCTTGGAATCGATTATTTTCATTGTTCATTACTTTCCCGGTACGATTACGAGTTAAACTTTTCTTTACCTTGCGCTCCTTAAAATTGCATCATTATTTAAATGTTGTTAAGCGATCTATGTATAATAAAGAAAAAGGATATTCATCATGAGCCAGATCAATTACATCATTGGGATAGGAAGATCAGGCACCTCGCTCCTTATGTCTTTGCTGGGTTCTCATCCTGAAATACTTACTCCTCCTGAAAATTATTTCAGTGTATTTTTTGCTCATTCATTTTCTAAAAAAAATCACTTTTCTAAAGAAGACATAGCATTAATCGATCGTTTTAACATAGCATTTGGAAAACTTCAACCTTATGTCGGGTTTCATTACCAACTGCCAGAATCTATGAGCCTTAATGGGTTTAATGGAAACTATATGGAATTGTGTAAGGAAATTTACTCCTCTTTCCAACATGATTCTTTTCAAGACAAAACCCCTACCCTATTCATAGATAAAAATCCGTCGAACACGCTTTTTCTTCCCGGAATTAATAAAATGAACCCGAATGCCAGGTACATTTTGATGTTGCGTGATTACCGCGGAAATATTCTTTCAAGAAAAGAAAGCATCCATTTACTTTCACCAAACATTGCATTCAATGCCATTCGCTGGTCCTATTTTACTCAGAAAGCCTTGAGCTGGAAAAAAAAGTACCCAAAGCAAGTACTTTTGCTGCGGTACGAAGATTTGGTAGAGAATCCAGAAAATTGCCTAACGGAAGTTTTTACGTTTCTTGGAGTAAATCCATTCCTTTCTGAGGAATTACAACGTAAAGAAAGACTTGCATATGAATCCTATAAAAATGGAGACAGCACAGGAAAATCTGAACGGGCAAAAAAGAAATATGAAGATTTGGCACAACCTATATTTCATCACCGAGTGGAGAAATGGCGCGAAAACTTAAACCAAGAAGAAATTAGAACAGCCGAGGCGTTCTGTAGTGTTTTAGGTTCAGAATTTGGGTACATACCAACACAACGATTATCTAAAACCAGTTCTTTTCTAATTCGATTGAAATACCTTTTTCTACAAATAAAGTTATTCTTTACGTTTCAAAAAGACCATCTTTTTTACTATTTACCCATACAATATAAGGTGAGCCGATTTGAGCAATATGTTAATCAAATTGATGCAAAACGAAAATCGAATTCATGAAATGGAATGTTGAACAATTGGATAATCTACCTATTCATTTTGTGTTATGCACAGAACGAACCGGAAGCTCGTTACTTAGTTTAATGTTGAATTTAAATACTGAAATACTTTCTCCTAGTGAAGAACCCTTTGCCCTTTATTTTTGGAAAAAATATGAAAAAAAAAGAAGTTGGTCGAAAAAAGATATCCTAGATTATGTTGATGCCTTTTTTTTATTGGCTGAAAAAAACACAGACTTATACTTCAGTAAAAAAGAAAAATTTATATCCAATCTATTGGAGCATAAAGAAATACTTACTTTTCATCGAATCATCAAATTAACCTATTTGAATTTTCTTGATGTTAAAGATAAAAGCGGAATTAAATGTATCATTGACAAACAAATTAAGTATTTTTTTCATCTTCAACATCTTCAACAAATTTTTCCAGGTGCCAAATACATTGTGTTAACTAGAGATGTGCGGGACAATATTGTATCCAAAAGAAATCGTAAGTTGAACTGGAATCAAAATCCCTTGTTTTTAGCTGCCTTGTGGAACGATACATATCAACAAACAAAATACCTTAAGGAGCAGCAGTTTATTCGTATTTCTTATGAGAAATTAATGACTGAAACTGAAACCGAGCTCAAAAAAATTTGCAAGTGGGTAGCATGTGATTACACACCAAAAATGCTCGAAATAAATGGAGTCTATAATTCGTTTTTAGACGCAAAAGCAGCAGATGTTGATCCTATTTTCATTCAACATTTACGTGATTTTCATAGTGGGTTATCCCAAAAGCCAAACACCCATAAAATTGGTCAATATGCTACTGAATTAGACCACTCCTTACTCGATCAAATTGAACAAATTTGCGGTGAATCACTAGTAAAAATGGGGTATAATCTTTCAATAAACAAGCACAATACCTTTTCAATCACTCAATGGTATTATAAAACACTCGCCATTTTTTACCGGAGGTATTTACTCCACTTATATTATTTCATTCCCCTTGCTATCAAGCTTTTAATCAAAAAAAGAAAAGGAAAAAAGATACATGTATAATTAAAAACAGCAGATGTTGAGTTAATATAATTTTAACCAATTCACTGTTTTCATTGAAATGTATGCTAAAGGACGCAGAGGAAATGCAATAAAACGTATCATTCCGTGAGGTAACTTATATAAAAATGCAAGTTGTTGGGCTCGTTTTTGCAAAAAGAGCGAGGTTAAAACAACCGATATTACCTTTGTTCTGCTTCGAATAAATTCTGGTCTTAACACATCTACAACCATTATAACTCTCTTCTTTTCAGACTGATTGAAAGCCTCATGATTATAAGCATCCATAAAAACTAACCATTCTCCTTCTTTCCAGGAACGGGTTTCTTCTCGTACGCGAAATCCAGTTGAAGGCAATTGATCCGGAACTAATAGGCCCAAGTGACACCGATAGATAGCATTCGTGTCTCCACAATGAGGTAGAATTCTTCCATGTGGTTCGAGCTGATTGAATGAAAGAGAAAGCAACGCTGGATATTTCTTCAAGATGCTTGTTGTAATAGGAAAAGAAGCTTGCCTTTTTCTGAATTCTATATCCCACCATTTCAAGGAAATCGTTTTCCATGTATTTTGTGTATTCACCATGGAGGAATTAAAATATGCTTCCGGTTCATGTTGGTTTAAATACGCTGTTAATTCATCTCGAATCAACCTCCAATTTTCTTGAAAATCAATAGCCCAGTCAAATTCACCTTCGATGAATTCAGGTTCAGTTCCAATATAATTAAAGGAAAAATCATATAAACTAAACCAGAGTTTTGGTGTATTCATTCTAGAATCGAAGGTACAATAATTCAAAATACATTTCTTCATATTAAACCAAAATCTGTCAAATTCTTACAATTGTATCATTGATTTTTGGTTATATTCGTTCAATGAAAACAAATTCAACTAAGCAAATTACCTTACTCATAGTGGTAGCCGCACTTGGCTATTTCGTTGATATCTACGACTTGGTTCTTTTCGGAGTGGTAAAATCAGAAAGTCTTGATCAAATCATGGTAGGGGCTGATGCCATGGACAAAGCAAATACAGGAAAGTTCTTATTCAATATGCAAATGCTAGGCATGCTTATCGGAGGTCTGTTATGGGGTATATTAGGTGATAAAAAAGGCCGATTAAAAGTGCTCTTCGGATCGATATTGCTCTATTCCTTGGCTAATCTAGCCAATGCATTTGTTACCGATATTCCTTCCTATGCAATAGTTCGAATTATTGCAGGAATTGGTCTTGCTGGAGAATTAGGAGCCGGAATTACCCTTGTTTCAGAAATGATGTCAAAGGAAAAAAGAGGGTATGGAACCATGGTTATCGTAACATTTGGTGCATTGGGCGCAGTGGTGGCATCTTTAGTTGGTGCTAAAGGGAAGATTATTAGCGATTTCTTATTATCTATTTCTGGGACATCTTTCGCCAATTGGCAAGTGGCCTATATTGTTGGAGGCGCTATGGGATTACTGCTCCTACTGATGCGTGTTGGCACGATTGAATCTCAATTTTTTCAAACAATCAAGCATGAGAACGGAATAAAAAAAGGAGATTTAAGGCTCATTTTCGGAAATAAATCCAATTTTGTGAAATACATTCATTGTATACTTATCGGAATTCCAATTTGGTATATTATCGGTCTTTTAATCATGAATTCAAAGGATAATTTTGGACCTTGGTTAGGAGTTACTGGGGTGGTAAATGGCACAGCGGTAATGTATGCCTATATTGGACTATCCTTCGGAGATTTGCTTTCTGGAATACTAAGTCAGTTATTAAAAAGCAGAAAAAAAGTGGTGTATTTATACCTTGTATTCACGCTGTTATTAACCTTCATTTTCTTGTTCCTTATATCTGACATCACCTTGGAAACCTATTATTTAATGTGTTTTTTATTAGGAACTGGAACAGGCTACTGGGCCATTTTTGTCACTATCGCTGCTGAACAATTTGGCACAAATATCCGTTCGACAGCAGCAAATACGATACCGAATTTCGTACGTGGATCCGTGAATTTAGTGGTCATGTTATTCGCTTTTTTAGTTTCTGCCAACTTATCAGATGGAATTGCAGCGGCCATTGTAGGAATTATCTTTATTTCACTTGCCTTATACAGCATTTCCCGATTGAAAGAAACATTTGGCAAGGACCTCAATTACATGGAAGAAATCAGCTGACTTACCATACATAACAATTTAAATTTGCGAAATTCACAACTATCAATATAAAACCTACGGAAAATAATAACATTAAATTGGAATAAGGTAGTATTTTAGTTATCGAAATGAACTTTGATAGTTAATAGAAAAAATCATACCCCTAATACAACGGACAAATATGGGTGACGCTTCGGGTGAAAAAAACCAAAAAACGTGGAATGAATTCAGCATTACTGAGGAAAACCAAGCAAATTTTATCAAGCGATTTTTTCTTTACCAAAAAGAACGATTCCCATTAGTTTCTCATGGCGCTTTAATCGCTTCTTTTAGCTTTTCAGCTATTTCATACTCTTTAATTTGTCGAGGAGAAAATGGTTTCGTTGATTGGAGAATATACTTGGTGGGTATTTTTACCACCGTCACTCTTTTTTTGCTTTTACGCATTTTTGATGAATTCAAAGATGCAAAAGACGACGCAAAATTTCGAAAAAGTTTACCGGTACCTCGTGGATTAATCAGCTTTAAAGAATTAACCTTCATAGGTATTACAATTATTATTCTTCAATTGCTTTTAAATCTAATTTTCTTTCCGAAAATGTTGCTTCTATATATGGGGGTAATTGGATATTTACTTCTCATGGGAAAAGAATTTTTCAAAAAGCATCAATTTTGGTATGTCACCTCGCATATGTTCATCATTCCATTGATTGATATTTATGCGAGCGGGTTAGATTGGCTGGTTGCAGGAGTTGACGCCCCAAAAGGACTCTTATTTTTCCTTGCGGTTTCATATCTCAACGGAGTCGTAATTGAAATTGGGCGAAAAATTCGGATTCCTGAAAAGGAAGAAATGGGAGTACTTACTTACACATCCATGCTCGGAACCACACAAGCTGTAATTTTATGGTTAATCATTCTTTTTAGCACATTCTGTCTCAGCGTAGCAGCTTCGTTTTATGCCGGATATGGAAACCAAGGGCTGGTCATTTTAGGCATAGTATTTCTACTTTGTTGCATCCCTGCTTTGGTATTCTTGATAACAAAAACAGAAAAAGGATCAAAAACGATTGAACTCACTTCGGCTATTTGGACAATTATCATGTACCTCTCGCTTGGAGGTATTCCTATGTTACAAAAGTTACTATTAAATTAATGGAGTTACTAAAAGATGTTGAATGTAATGTAAACAGACAAATTGGTGGAAAGGCCAGAAATTTGTTTAAACTAATGAAATTGGGGTTCAATGTACCTAAGTGGATTGTCATTCCTGAATCCGTGTTTAATGAATTCTTGCCGAATTCTAATAAAGAATTAACTACAGAGGAAATATTATTAGCCATTCAATCCTACAAAATCCCCGATTTTTTTATCGAAAAAATAGTTGCAAACTTCAATGCAGAATCTTTTTTTGCAGTTCGTTCGTCAGCAAGCGAAGAAGATGGGAGTGATTTTTCGTTTGCGGGACAATTTGATTCTTTCCTATATGTTACGAAGGATAGACTAGCAGAATCTATAAAAAAAGTATGGATTTCAGCTTTATCAGAGCGGGTGGTTCAATATAGAAATTTGAATAAAATCAAAGGAAACCATAAGATATCAGTAATCGTTCAAGAAATGATTCCTGCAGAAATAGCTGGTGTTGCATTTGGAATTAACCCGACCAATGGAGCAAGAAACGAAAAAATCATCAGCGCTGTTTATGGGCTTGGTGAAGGGCTTGTTTCTGGTGAGCTTGATTCTGATAATTTCGTCTACAAAAACGATGAGATTATTGCTTCAATTGCTACCAAAACACATCAAATTGTTTTAGATAATGAAGCTCAATATGGAACAAAAAAATGTGTAGTAGCTCCGAATCTTCAACTTTTACCCACCTTATCTACAGAGCAAATTTTTACTATTATTCGAATAGTTGATCAATGTAGGAATGAGTTTGGAAAAGCACAAGACATTGAATTTGCCATTTCTAACGGACAGATTTATTTATTGCAGACAAGACCGATAACCATACTTCAGAGATTGGCCGATACTCAAGGCGAATATACCTTGTGGGACAACAGTAATATCATCGAATCTTATCCGGGAGTAACTACGCCCCTGACTTTTTCATTCATTAGCAAATCATACGAACGCGCCTATCGTGTTTTCTGTGAATTGTTAGGCGTTAGTTTAATCACCATTCAGCAAAATGAACGGATATTTGCGAACACCTTAGGTTTTATCAATGGTAGAGTTTATTATAATTTAAAATCATGGTATCACATTTTGGCCATGCTTCCGGGTTATAGTATCAATGCCAGATTCATGGAAAAAATGATGGGTGTAAAGGAGCGTTTTGACATTCCTGAAACATACCACATGTCGAAAACAGCTGCCTGGTGGAGTGTTTTTAAAATGGGAATAAAGATTTATTATCGGTTTTTAATGTTACCCAAAAACCGAAAACAGTTTATGACCTTGCTCAACCATTCATTTATCGAATATAAGAAAAATGATCTTGCTAATAAAAATGCAAATGAACTTATTTCTATATATCAAACGATAGAAAACAAATTGTTAAATGAATGGAAAGCCCCACTCGTAAATGATTTTTTTGCGATGATTTGGTTTGGAATGCTTCAAAAAAGATGCGAAAAATACGGAGTTAGCAACAATCCAAATATTCATAATGATCTTCTCTGTGGTAGTAGCGACATTATCTCTACTCAACCCATTCACCGTTGTATAGACTTAGCAACAAAAATTTCAAATAATAGCGCTTTGAAGAAAATATTTTTGCAAGAGAACGAAGATGCTATTTGGAGGGAATTGAACGAAAATATAGATTGGGCTGAAATGAAAAAAGAGATCCATAGTTACCTAGCTGATTTTGGTGAACGATGTGTGGGCGAATTAAAATTGGAAACTATATCATTGACACAGCAACCTAGCCTATTTATAAAAACACTCAAAACCTACGTTGAATCAGGAATTACTTTGGATAGAACATCACGTAGAATTGAAGAAGAACTCCGCTCAAATGCCGAACTTGAGGTTAATCAAGCTCTGAAGTATAAACCTTTAAAGAAATTCTTATTGAAACGCACCTTGAAACATGCACGCGATTTGGTTAGTTCAAGAGAAAATTTGAGGTATGAACGGACAAGAGCATTTGGCATGGTCAGAGAAATATTTTCAGCTATCGGCCAGCAATTTTACGCAGAAGGAATTATTGAGTATCCAAGGGATATATTTTATCTTGGAAAAGAGGAAATCATTTCATTTATTGAAGGAACATCATTAAATCAAGACATAAAAGCCCTAATTGCCTTGCGGAAAAGTGAATTTGAAATATATCGCAACATGCCACCACCCTCCGAAAGATTTGCCACGTATGGTCCAATTTATCATGCCAATGATTTTTTCTCTACAAATAAAATTGACCAACTCGAAGGAAATTTAAAAGGGATTGGATGTTGCCCTGGTAGAATTAGAGCAAAAGCAATAGTAGTGATGAATCCATCTGAGGTAACTTCCCTAAATGACTGCATTCTCATTACATCCAGTACTGATCCGGGATGGGTGACTTTATTCCCAAGTGCAGCAGGAATTATAGTAGAACGTGGAAGTCTACTAAGTCATTCTGCCATTGTTTCCCGAGAAATGGGAAAACCATGCATCGTAAGTGTTACCGGGTTATTAAAAACAATTAAAACGGGCGATGAAATTGAAATGGACGGAAGCACCGGTGAAATTAAAATTATTAATTCCGCTTCATGAGTAAAAGGCTAACTGATAAAGTTTCATTTGACTTCATTCGATATGCTAATTGCTGGGAAGATGGGGAAATTTTAGTAAAAGGTTTAAATCCTGATCCTGGAAGCAAGATCTTATCTATTGGTTCTGCGGGCGATAACTGTTTTTCGCTATTGACAACAAAACCAGCTCTAGTTGTTGCTTCAGATATTAATAACATTCAACTTTACCTAATCGAATTAAAAAAAGCAGGAATTCAAACTTTGTCATACACCGAATTCTTATGCTTTATAGGATTCAAAGAAGAAAAAGAAAGTAGAACACTCATTTTCAATCGATTGAAGCCGTTAATTAGCAAGGAAGCAAAAGAATATTGGCAACGGAATTTAAGTCAAATTGAACAAGGAATTATTTATCAAGGAAAATTTGAAAAGTACCTACTTTTTTTTAATAGAAAAATTTTACCTTGGATTCATACAATTGAGAGAAAAAAAGAACTGATTGCATTAAAAAGTGAGTCGGCTCAGCGTTCCTTTTATCATACCAACTGGGACACATGGAAATGGCGTCTCTTATTTAAGCTGTTTTTCAACCGCTATGTATTGGGGAAATATGGTCGAGATCCAGAATTCATGAAGGAAGTGAAGATTTCTGTAAACCAGTATATTTTGCAAAAAACGGCAGCACACCTTTCATCTGCTGAAGTTCAACAGAACTTCATGTTTCATTTTATGTTAATGGGTGATTTTGGCAATGAACTTCCTCATTATTTAAATCCTGCAAACTATAATTTAATTCAACAAAACATTGAAAAGCTCCAAATTTATTCTGGATTTGCTGAAGAAGCTCATACCATTTTTGGAACATTTAATTATATGAATCTATCAAATATATTTGAATATATGGATCAGAATCAATTTGCGGAAAGTGCCAAGAAACTCGTTGATGCTATTGACAAAAATGGACGGATTGCCTATTGGAATCTGATGGTGCCTCGAAAAGTTTCCTCACTTTGTAATGAACAAATGATATTTCTTTCAGAATTATCCGATGAATTAACTCACATAGACAAAGGCTTCTTTTACAATCGTTTTATCGTAGAGGAAAAATTATGAAGACTGAAATTCTACATACCATCCTTTTTTCTATTTCATTTCTGAGCTTGTTCGGCTTCGCAGAATTTTTATATCATGTGTACAAAATCAGGGTTGAAATGACCCGTAAATTGGTTCATATTGGAACAGGATTAATCACCTTACTTTTTCCATTTTATCTGAATAACCAATGGTATATTTTATTTCTTTGCATTAGTTTTAGTATTATTCTTCTCCTTTCTTTGCGTTATCGTTTTTTGCCATCTATCAATTCCATTGATCGAGAATCGGTTGGAAGTCTTGCCTTTCCTTTCGCAGTATATGGATGTTTTTTAGCATATGATTTCATAGGTCAAAATTACATCTACTATCATTTGCCTATTCTGATTTTAGCAATCAGTGATCCAATTGCCGCTCTATCGGGAAAACGGTGGCCAATCGGTAAATTCAATATCGGGAAAGATTCTAAAACATGGATGGGTTCCGGGCTCTTTTTTCTAAGCTCCCTGCTTCTTTCGTTTTTTTTCTTCTTTTCCGCTTTTCAACTCCTACCAACTTTAATCCTATCAATAAGTATAGCATTCGTTTCAACATGCACGGAAGCAATAAGCAGAAAAGGATATGACAATTTAACGATACCCGGTTCAATTTTATTAACCCTTTTATTTTTTCATTTCTACCTTCAATGGATCTAATTCAAACTTTTCCTGGTGATTCTTCTTTTCAATTATTTGAGGAGATTCCTAAGTATTTATATGAAAATGGAAGTGATCGCGAAACCGAATCGGATAAGATAAATTGCATGTTTCTGCAAACGTGTTTTGTATTAATCGAAAAAAAAAATCCATTGGCACGGGTCGCTCTCTACCATAATCCTAATTTAATTTACAATGACAATAATTCCTGGTGCATTGGAAATTATGAATGCTTAAAGGATAATAAGGTAGCGGAGGTAATTTTATCTCAGGTAATGGAGTATGCTAAGAAAAATGGTGCTCAATACTTAATCGGTCCCATGAATGGTTCGACCTGGGATAACTATCGATTTAGTATGAGTAATGATCTACCTAATTTTTTACTTGAACCAAAGCATCATGTGTACTATACTGACCAGTTTCAGCAGGTAGGATTCAACCCGATAGCACATTACATCTCTAGTATAGATAAAGACTTACTGTATGACACACCAAAAATTCAATCGCTGGAAGCAAAATTTAAAAATCAAGGGGTTCGCTTAAGAGAAATAGATATGAACCAGTACATGGAAGAATTAAAGCGTCTTTATCCTCTTATTTCTTCATCGTTTAAACAAAATTTTCTATTTACTCCCATCAATTGGGAATCTTTTCTAGATAAATACCTGGCAGCGGCGGCAATTATCAATCCCGAATATTGTATTTTAGCAGAAGATCACGCTCATAACTTAATCGGATTTGTTTTTTGTTATCCTGATTTAAACAATCCAAAAGAAAATAGACTAGTATTAAAAACGCTAGCTCGCGACTCTTCTCCACGTTGGGCGGGTGTTGGATTACTATTAACTAACGAAATTGTAAAGCGAGCCAAAAAGAACCATTTCAAGTCAGTAATTCATGCTTTTATGATGGATGATGGAGCTTCAGTGGGTGTTTCCAACCATTTTTCAGGTGAAATAATTAAAAAATATACTCTTTACGGTAAAGCCTTATGAAAAAAGCACCATTTAACATCATGGACTACTTTTATATTGCAGCTAAGAAATATCCAAATCGAATTGCTATTATAGAAAAGAACAAGGAAATATCCTTTTCCAAATTAGAAAAAGAGGTGGAAATAACCGTTTCCTATTTTCAATCCAAAGGAATTAAAAAAGGAGATCGTGTTTTGATTTTTGTTCCCATGAGTATTGATTTGTACCGTATTGTGATGGCTTTATTTTCTATAGGAGCGATTGCGGTTTTTTTAGATGAATGGGTTTCCCGAAGACGCATGGAAATATGTTGTCAATTGGCAAATTGCAAGGCATTTATAGGAATTTTCAACGCACATATTTATGCTTATTTATCTCCCGAGCTAAGAAAAATCCCAATCAAATTAGGTACTTGCTATCGTTTGTTAAGTACCGAAGCGTCCACCAAGGAAGGGGTATTTTCAGAAGATACAGCACTCATTACATTTACCACCGGAAGTACTGGAATTCCTAAAGCAGCAAAACGTACGCATGGATTTCTGAATGAACAATTCAAAGCTTTGTTAGAAAAAATGAATCCGGTTCCCGATGATGTTGATATGCCCGTATTGCCTGTGCCTCTGCTGATTAACCTTGGTATTGGTTGCACCTCAGTAATTGCGGAATTCAAATCGCGCAAGCCGGAGTCAATGAATGCAAAAAAAATTGTTGATCAAATAAATAAATATAATGTATCACGTATTGTTGCCTCTCCATTTTTCATCAAACAACTTTCTCATTTCCTATTGAAGGAGAAGATTTCTACGCCAAGTATTAAAAATATATTTACGGGTGGAGCGCCCGTTTTTCCCGTTGAATGTGCCTTGTATAATCAAGCTTTCCCTGATGCAAATATTGAAGTTCTTTATGGTTCAACAGAGGCAGAACCAATAAGTTCAATTAATACCAAAGAGCTCAAACTTCAAGAGTCAATGGATGTATCTCAAGGATTATTTGTTGGGATTCCATACCAAGGAGCCAAAGTGAAAATCATACAACTCAAATCAGGTTTAATATCTTGTCGAAACGAACAGGAATTGGAGGAAATCACACTTCCAAAAGGAGAAATTGGCGAAATTATCGTAAGTGGTCACCATGTATTGAGGGAATATTTCAATAATAATGAAGCCATTAAACAGAATAAAATTTTTATTTCAGAAACCTGCTGGCACCGTACTGGGGATAGTGGTTATTTAGATAAAAATGGAGGGTTATTCTTAACAGGAAGATGCAACACCCTAATAGAAAGAAATAAGGAACTTTTAGCTCCCTTCATGTTTGAAGATTTCTTTTCCCGTTTTCCTGAAATTGAAATGGGAACAATCATGATGATTGATCAACAATTAAACGCGATAATTGAATTAAAAAGCAAAGATGATGTTGCAAAAACTCGGCAAAAAATAGAAAATTCAACACCGATATTTG
>CAZTFG010000032.1:21437-23065 GCA_964612725.1 uncultured Lishizhenia sp.
TGAAAACTTGCAATGAATTTATCAAAAAAATGCCACGTGACCCTAGGCATCATTCAAAAATCGATTACGATGTGCTGCGAGAAAGACTCAGAAAAGCCAGAAACAATTGATAGAGAAATAAATACTTTAAAAACACGTTTCACTTCTACTACCCCATTCACCTGATGAAACTAATTTTTTATATCCTTATATTCACTGCATTATCCAGTAGTTTTGCAAGATCTGGAAAAAGCCCAGAAGCGCATCTTTCACTACAATTAATTCCATTAGACTCGATTCAAACACCCACTATGCGGTTTGTTATGCGTGTTTTACCAGGTAGTTTTTGGGTATTGAATTTATATACAGAATCGCGCTATGAGTACCTTGTATGGTCGGATTGGGTAGGAACGCGCATTTTAGAAAGCGGAACATATAATATCAAAAAAACCACCCTTACTTTATCTTCAGATTCACCAAAAACAGCAATCAAAACCCACAAATACTCTTTAAAAGAAGTTCATGCAAGATCCAGAAAAATAAAGTATGACTGTTGCGAAGTGGATAAAAAAGAGGTTTGTTTGTATGCTTATTAGGAGAAAGCAAAATGCCAATTATACAGCCACGTATTCGTCATGGAAGGATTATATTTGTTGTAATTGAATAAGTACCGATACGAAGTAAAACTAAAAATTTGATAACTAATTATGATACTAAAAATATCTTTTCTCCTATTTTTTATACCCTTTTTAGTCAATTCCTGCGGAGTTAAAACAGCAAAGGAAGTTGGTTTGCATTTTTCAACAGAAAGATCACAACTACCATCAACATTAAATTGGAATAAAATTGGCTTTGCTAAAGAATTGATTAACCAAAAAGAAATGACAGTAGTTATCAGTGGTGGAGAAAATCCAATTCCATTGGGTCAATGGAAAACATTTAAACCTTCATTTCCTTACAGAAAAAATATAGATCGTTATTTACTTTTTCAGCAGTCCGCATTTTATCGTTCCCCTAATACCGATATCAATTGTAAGGGTGCCGAATGTATTAAACAATATGAATACCATTCTTATACCTGGGTTGAAATAGCTAAACCTATTTGTATTGATTATGTTGGAGGTAAAACAAACATGCTAAAACCTGAAAAAGGACACTTGGTAATAAAAACTATTCAAAAATGTCAAACCCTTTTATTTACCGACAGCATTTACCAACTTACTGATAATAAAGGAAATTATTACATAATGCATGCTACTGAAACAGGAAAGCCAGACACAAATGTATCCTTACCAAGCGGCTGGGAATTAAAAAAAATAGATTTAAAAGAACCTTTAATTATTTCTCCTTTTGGAGGGGGCAATGAATGTTTCTATAATATTATTGGTGATAATTTGGGACAAGGTTATCATCAGTATATTTTTGCAGACTCGGTTTATCCATCAAAAGAATACTAATTATTAGATAATATTGGAAAACCTACGTCCACATTTTTTCAGAAGTTTAATATTTTGTATTTTCGTTTTTAAATTAAATGGGATCGATGGAAAAAATTAAATTAAATCTACTTTCCGATGCCCATATTTTTAAACTTAAAAAGTACCTTATGAAAAAATTAGTGTGTTTAGCCATTTTAGCAATCTCTTTTT
>CAZTFG010000033.1:0-18206 GCA_964612725.1 uncultured Lishizhenia sp.
TACATCCAACGTTGGGCGAATTGAACCTCGTTCCATGGTAGAAAACCCTGCTTCCCCCATTGTTTCCTCGATGTCAAGCGCTTTGCAATATGCTTCGTGCGAAAAAGGTGCTTTAGCCATTTCAGCTCTTTCTTCGTCTGATAATTCTATTACTTTATCATAGAAACCTGGTATAGTAATTTTTCCAGTTGCATCATGCAACGATGCTATCATTTGCGCCAAAACATTAATTGGGTTGGCAACGCATCCGCCATATAATCCGGAGTGTAAATCTCGGTTTGGTCCGGTTACTTCTACTTCCACATAGCTCAATCCACGTAATCCAGTTGTGATGGAAGGAACATCGTTGGCTAACATTCCCGTATCCGAAACTAAAATGATATCTGCTTTTAATCTGTCTTTTTCGTTTTTCACAAAAATCGCGAGGTTTTCGCTACCTACTTCTTCTTCACCTTCAATCATGAATTTCACGTTACACGGAAGTTCATTTGCCGCCAACATAGATTCAACAGCCGTCACGTGCATGAACATTTGACCTTTATCGTCACATGCACCACGGGCAAATATGGCTCCTTGAGGGTGTTTTTCAGTAGTTTTAATAACTGGTTCAAAAGCGGGTGACGTCCACAAATCCAAGGGGTCAGCAGGCTGCACATCATAATGACCGTAAACCAAAATAGTTGGCTTGGTAGGATCTATTATTTTTTCTCCATAAACAATTGGATTTCCAGCTGTCTGACATATTTCTACTTTGTCTATTCCAATGTTGGTCAACCCTTGTGCTAGCGACTCAGCGCATTTTTGCACTTCGTTTTTGTAGTTAGGATCTGCAGAAATGGAAGGAATTTTAAGAAGATCAATTAACTCGGATAAATATCGTTCTTTGTTTGATTCTGAAAAGTGTTGTGTTTGATTCATTTTTTTTCAATTACAAGTTTTACATGTGGCTCCTCCAAGAATCGAACTTGGATCTAACGTTTAGGAAACGCTTGTTCTATCCGTTGAACTAAGGAGCCGATTGGAAGAATTACAAAAATAACGTTTTTTCTTGGTCATAAACGGAAAATATCACTACTTTTGTGCTGGGCAAGTCTCTTGCGACCAGCTCCCTTCAAATCCTCCAGGACGGGAACGTAGCAAAGGTAGTAGGTTGTAGCGGTGCGACAAGAGTAGCTTGCCCTCTTTTAAATAAATCTATTCCCCTATTAAGAGCGTGATAATTCTGAATTTATTTAAAATTCTCCTTTAAGATTTCAAGTATAAAAGTTTTAATTCTTTGTTTTTCATTTATTGAAAATCAATATAGAAACCGTCAATATTGAAATTAACCGATTTTCTCGCCGTTCCACAAAAGTATCCATGGGACACCAAATTGAGTTGCTTTTTCATAACCACGATTGTGGCGATTGAGTCGATCTGATATATTGCTAGTTTCTCCTTTGTAGAAGGAACCAAGTTTGGGAGAATATAAAATATAGGTGTAAAATAGCTCTAAAAAACAAAAACCCCGACAACATTGTCGAGGTTTCTTTGTAGCGAGACCGAGAGTTGAACTCGGGACCTTAGGGTTATGAATCCTACGCTCTAACCAACTGAGCTATCTCGCCAGATAACTTGGAATGAGTTCCAAATTGGGAGTGCAAATATATTAATTTTCTATTAAAAAAAAGGGTTCAATTCAATTTTCTATATACTTATGCAAAATTGTTGATAGGTAGCTGGCAAATTACTAGGGTTTGGAAGTGTTTTATAAATGCCAAAAAGCGTTGATCCACTTCCAGACATAGCTGCATAAATGGCTCCTTCCTTAAGCAAATTATCCTTTATTTCACTCATCAACGTATGCTTAAGGAAAATTGAATTTTCAAAACTATTCGTTAATTCCCCTTGCCAGTTTTCAATGGGTTGTGCTAGAATCTGTGAAATGTGTTTCTCTCCTTCATAAAACGTTACACCAGCATAAGCTTCAGCCGTGCCAACATGAATGGCTGGATAAATTAGTTTTAGGTGATACCCACTTAAATCAACCGATGAATCATTCAAGATTTCTCCTCTTCCTGTAGCGATTTTTGGAGTTCCTTCAATAAAAAAGGGACAATCACTACCTAATCGTGCTGCAATTTTTTCGCGCTCAGCAACTGGTATATTTAATTCAAAAAGACCATTTAATCCATTGATCACATGGGCCGCATCAGATGAACCTCCTCCTAGTCCAGCTCCCATGGGAATTTGCTTTCTTAAATGCATATAAACGGGTGGACAATCATAATATTCCTTCATCAGCTGATATGCTTTGACACATAAATTGGAATCGGGTTCGCTGTCCACTGCTAGTCCACTTTGATGAAACGTAAATTCGTCGGCAACATTGATTTCCAAGATGTCAAATAAAGGAATGGAATGCATGCAGGTTTCTACTTCGTGATAACCGTCCGTGCGTTTGTGTAGCACATGAAGCCCTAAATTGATTTTAGCTTGTGGAAAGATTATCATGTAACAAAAGTACAATAACCGAGCATTATTACTAATTTTGTCAAGATAAATTCATGCTATGAAGACCTATTTAGATTTTGAAGAACCGATAAAAGCACTGGAAGACCAAATTCAACAAGCAAAAGAATTGGGTGAAAGTACGGGAGTTGACATGACCGATAAAATCAACGAGTTGGCTCGAAAGTTAGATGAAAAAACCAAAGAAACGTTGGGTAATTTAACTCCTTGGCAGCGTGTCCAATTGTCGCGTCATCCTGATAGACCTTATACATTAGCCTATATTCAAGCGCTTACCAAAGGTCATTTTCAAGAATTGCATGGAGATCGTGGAGTGAAAGATGATAAAGCAATGATCGGTGGTTTTGGTTTATTAGATGGTCGATCAGTCATGTTTATTGGCCAACAAAAAGGGATCAATACCAAGATGCGTCAATACCGAAATTTTGGGATGCCTAATCCAGAAGGATATAGAAAAGCACTTCGTTTAATGAAGTTAGCTGAAAAATTTAATAAGCCCATCGTAACATTTATTGATACCCCTGGAGCATTTCCAGGATTAGAAGCAGAGGAGCGCGGACAAGGAGAAGCAATCGCTCGTAACATTTACGAAATGATGCGACTGAAAGTTCCTGTAATTTGTATCATCATCGGTGAAGGGGCATCAGGTGGTGCACTCGGAATTGGTGTGGGAGATAAAGTGGTGATGCTTGAAAACACATGGTATTCCGTAATTTCTCCAGAGTCGTGTTCGTCCATATTGTGGCGTTCATGGGAGTTCAAGGAAAAGGCAGCGGATGCATTGAAATTGACATCCACAGACATGAAGCGATTGAAACTAGTAGATGATGTGATTAAGGAGCCAGCAAGTGGAGCGCATCGTGAACAAGATGAAATGTTTGAAACGGTAAGAAAATCAATCAAAAAATATTTGAAAGAACTGGATGAGGTTTCACCCGAACAGCGGATCAATGATAGAATTGAAAAGTTCTGTGAAATGGGGGTTTGGAAGTAATAAGCTGATTTTTAGTTTATTCGGTTTCTTTTTTGATTAAATCTAAATCAGTTGATGCTACTTTAAAGCTTCGAATCTTGCAATAGTTGATTGCTGTTTTGTAAATTTTTGTTAATATTGGGTTGCTAAAAATAACTCATGCTTAAAAAAATACTTGTATTATCTATACTTTTTACGTCCCTAAACTTTCAAGCTCAAGTAAGTGGAAAGGTAATAGACGGTAAATCAAAAGAACCTATTTCGGGTGCTAAAGTTGTTTCCTCCGATGGCATAAAATTGTTTTCAGGAGCTGATGGACAGTTTACACTTAATCCTAAGTCATATCCTATTACGGTTGTGACTTCCATGATACAATTTGTTAATGACACATTAGTAATTGCTGGTCCGGGCGAAGTGAAAATCACCTTAAAAGAACCCATCAAGGATTTTCAAACGGTAGTAATATCTGCAGGAAAGCGCAAGCAAACAGTGGAAGAAATTCCGGTTTCCATGGAGATCATTAAACCTCAACTTATTGACAATAAAGGGATAACAGATTTGGAGCAAGCGGTTGACCAAACACCTGGTGTTTTCACTATGGACGGACAAGTGAGCATTCGAGGAGGATCTGGTTTTGCATACGGAACGGGGAGTAGGGTATTATTACTTTGGAATGGTATGCCTTTATTATCTGGTTATGCCGGAGATACGCAGTGGAACGCAATTCCGATGGAGCAAGCCAGTCAAATTGAGGTAATGAAAGGAGCTTCTTCTGTATTATATGGTAGTGGTGCGTTGAATGGTGTTATAGCCTTGTCAGAAAAAATGCCTGAGCCAGAGCGTGAAACAAAAATAAAAGTTCAATTTGGTTTTTATGATAATCCACGTCGTCAATCATTGAAATGGTGGAGCAGAACACCCATGAATCAGCAGGTGGAAGCCTATACCTCGAAAATGAATCAAAAATATGGATATACGCTTTCCACCACTCTTTTTCATAATGATGGTTATAGACAAGGTGAAAATGAATATCGAGGGAGAATAAGTGGTACACTTTATTTTCGTGTAAAAAACAACGATAGAATAAAATATGGGGTTGGCTATAATTATCAAATTCAAAAAGCAGGTAATTTTTTAATTTGGCAAAGTGACACATTGGGATACACTCCGAGTGGTGGTGCAGATACAAGTAATGCAGAATCAACCTTAACCTATAATTTGGGTCATCGATTATTTATTGATCCATATTTAAAATTTACGGATAAAAATAACAACAAGCACAACCTGAAAGCAAGGATGTATTATGCTGAAAATACAAACCTAAACAACCCAAGCCAAAGTAATGGAGCAGTGATTTATTTTACAGATTATCAGTTCCAGAAACAGTTTAACAATGGTATTACATTGAGTTCAGGTGTTTCAAACATTGCCAATGTAGTATTTTCAAATCTTTTTGGAAACCATACTTCTTTCAATCCAGCTGTTTACACGCAGTATGAGCATAAAATAGGCGACAAATTAGATATCAGCGCTGGTGTTCGTGTGGAGTATTTTGAAATGGATGGAAAAAGAGGTGACTCTGATTTCATGATTAATAAGAAAGATTCCGTATCCATTCCGGTATACCCTATTTTAAGAACCGGTATCCATTACGAATTGGCAAAATACACACATTTAAGAGCGTCAATCGGACAAGGAATTCGTTATCCATCTGTTGCTGAGCGTTATACGCAAACTTCCGTGGGAGCTTTAAATATTTTCCCGAATCCGGAGTTAAGACCAGAAATTGGTTGGGCGGGTGAAATTGGCATCAAACAAGGGGTTAAAATTGGAGATTGGAAAGGAATGCTCGATGTTGCTGCTTTCATCAACCAATACAGCAATATGATGGAGTTTTCATTTGGAGTATTTAATCCAGATTCTATTGCCTTGAGTAGCGATCCAAACAGCCCTGGATACATTAATAAATGGGTTGGATTTAAAGCTCAAAATGCTGAACGCGCTCGAATCACGGGAATTGACTTTTCGTTTAATAGTATGGGTAAAATTGGCAATGTTGAAATAATTTCATTGTTGGGTTATACTTATATGAATCCAGTTAGTTTAAATGAAAATTCTGATTACCAAAATAGTTTCTCCGATACGAATACAAATATGTTGAAATATCGATTTAAGCATTTAGCAAAAGCGGATGTTGAAGTTAATTACAAAAAAATGAGTATTGGTGTATCTTGCCGTTACAACAGCTTTATGAGTAATATTGATCGTGTATTCGAAGAACCCATCGCTGGATCAACTTATATTTTACCAGGTTTAAAAGCGTATCGCGAAAAATACAACAAAGGAAATTTAGTGTTTGATGTTCGTTTAGGGTATAAATTCAACGAAAAAATGCGTTTGGGATTGATCGCGAATAATTTATTTAATGCCGAGTATACAAGCCGTCCAGGAGACATTCAACCTCCTCGAAATTTCTTGGTTCAACTTCAAATGAAGCTCTAGTGAAAGTACTAGGAATAATTCCTTGTCGATACGGTTCAACGCGTTTTCCAGGAAAGCCTTTGATTGATTTGAAAGGTAAATCTATGATACAACGGGTATATGAGGGCGCATTAAAATCGAATCGAATAGATAAATTAATCGTTGCCACTGATGATGAACGCATATTTTCAGAGGTAAAACGTTTCGGAGGAGAAGTAATGATGACTTCTTCGGAGCATGAAAATGGTACCCAACGTTGTGCTGAGGTATTGAAACAATTTTCAGATTATGATATTGTTCTTAACATTCAAGGTGATGAACCCTTGGTCAATTTTGAACAACTCAATCAGCTAATTCACTCATTTTCCGATGACACTGTAGAAATAGCCACCCTAGCTATTCATACTACTGATAAGGATGAAATAATAAATCCAAATCGCATTAAAGTCGTCACAGATGCTAAAAAAGATGCACTTTATTTTAGCCGAAGCACCATTCCATTTGCGCGTAATGAAGAATCTCAGTTCAACTATCAACGTCATATTGGCCTCTATGGGTTTCGTGCGGCTTGCTTGAATGAAATTATTTCATACTCACCATGTTCTATTGAACACATTGAATCGCTGGAGCAATTACGTTGGATGTATCACGGTAAAAAAATACGAGTGGTAGAAACATCCATTGAGACCCCCAATATTGATACTCCTGAAGATATAGCTAGAGTATTAATGTATCTATAAGATTTTTTTGTAAGACCAATTCAATTTCATATCTTTGAATAATGGAATCTTTTGGAGAGATAATTTCAAAGTTATTAGTTCGTCACAATTGTGTTATTTTACCCAATTTCGGTGGGTTTGTTGCTCGTGTTAGCGCGGCACAAATTGATGAAGCCAAAGGAATAATTTCTCCTCCTCGAAAAGCGATATTATTCAACCAACAACTTACGAATAGCGACGGATTGCTCGTGAGTGAATATGCATTGGCTAATAATGTAACCTACACTGAGGCGCAAGCGACCATATGTGGAATTATCGACTTGTGGAATGATGAGCTACAATCCGGTAAGCGAATCGGAATTGAGCGAGTTGGGGAGTTGTATTTAGATATACATGGCCGGTTGAGCTTTGTTCAAGACCGTTATTTTAATTTGTTATTGTCTTCTTATGGCTTAGGAACAGTTAAGTTTATTCCTACGAATGAGAAAACACTTGAAAAAGTTGAAGAAACAACAAGTTTTAATTCTGAAAAATCACTGATTGAGCAGATGGAAGATAAAGTTGATTTGACTGTACTTGATCCTCAAGTTAAAATAAAATCAATTAATTGGAAATATGTTGCTGCAGCGGCTTGTATCTTACCTATCGCATTTTATTCTTTTTGGATACCTACTAAAACAACTGTCTTGGAATCTGGAATGGTCTCAATACATGATTTTAATCCTTTTGAAAAGACAAAACCAGCTCAATACAAGCAAGTAGATCAGCAAATACGGATTGATAAAATCGATCAAGAAAAAACGCTTGAAGATCAAATCAATGAGTTACCTTCAGATACTTATGCATACTCCTATGAGTTTGATGAGTCCTTATATATTCCAATTAAGTTAAAGGAAAAACCCGCGAACAATGGATACCTTCCAACGAATGCTCAGGAAGTACAACAACCACTTACCGTTCAAACTACACCAGACCCCATCATAATTACACAAAATAATAGCATTCAATTGGCAGGAGTAAAATCTGGCTTGAAATATGCTATAGTAGGTTGTTTTTCTGAAATTACTAATGCAAAAACCTATGTTGAAACCCTAAAAAAAGAAGGGTTTGACGCTCAGTTTTTGGATGTTAAGAACGGGTTATATCGGATTAGTATTGATAGTTCTACTTCAGCAGATTCGTTGCAGCAGACAATTCAAAAAGCCTTAGCCAAAGGCTACAACACTTGGATATTAAAATAAATTATATGTTAAAAAAGTTCTTTTTTGCTGGCGTCTTCTTGGTTGCTAGCTTTTTATCTAATGCTCAAGAATTTAAAAATTCTGAAAAAAGTAATTATTCCTTCAAAAAGGTTTATCATCATGACGCAACTCCAGTGCAAAGCCAAGGCAATACCGGTACGTGTTGGAGTTTTTCTGCATTGTCTTTTTTTGAATCTGAATTAATTCGAATGGGTGTTAAAAATCCACCTGTTTTGTCTGAGATGTATATTGTCCGCAAGGCATATGAAATGAAGGCGGATAAGTTTATTCGAATGGATGGTAAAATTAATTTTTCAGAAGGGGGAGCTTTTCATGATATACCTTATGTGATGAACCAATTTGGTGTAGTGCCATTTGATATTTATAACGGATTGAACGGTGCATCTACTTATAATCATTCAACCATGTTCAATGAGTTGAATACGGTAGTTCAAAACACCCTGAAATTAGTTGGTCAGTCTGAAGGAATTCCGCTAGATTGGAAAAATCAAATTTATAAGACCTTGGATAAAAACTTGGGTGCTGATCCTGTTGAATTTACATGGGAAGGTAAAAAGTATACGCCTTCTTCATATGCTCAGTCTCTAGGGTTGAATATGGATAATTACGTGTCTTTAACGTCTTTTACTAATCATGCACCATATAAAAAATGTCAGTTAGCCATTCAAGATAATTGGGCTTGGGGTGACAGTTACAATGTTTCACTGGATGATTTAGTGAAAAGTGTAAAAGAAGCATTAGAGAAAGGATATACGGTTGCTTGGGGAGCTGATGTTTCCGAAAAAGGATTTAGTTTTAAAAATGGGATTGCAATTGTTCCTGAAAACATAGCATCTATTGAGGTACAAGGAAAAGACAATAAGAATTTTTCTGATGCCGGAGCAGATCGTGTTTCGAATGCTTTTTTAAATCCTACCAAAGAAATGAAAATTACCCCTGAAGTAAGACAAATTGGCTATGACAACAAAACAACAACGGATGATCATGGGATGCATATAGTAGGATTATATAAAGATCAAAATGGAACAGATTATTTTTTGGTGAAAAATTCGTGGGGGACAGCGAATTATCCAAAAGGATATTTGTATGTGTCTGAGGCTTATTTTAGATATAAAACCATTAATATTTTTATTCACAAGGATGCGATTAATAAAGATATTAAATCTGCATTGGGATTATAAATAGTTTAGTATTTTTATTATCGACCTTTTTTAAGGATTATGTATTACAATTAAAAAACGAAAAAGATGAAAAGAATTTTAATTTTTGGAACGGTGTTAATGACCTTTACAGCTTGCAGAAAATTATACGACAATGATTTATCAGCGGTTATGAATTATAAAATCGAAACTGCTTTTGACGAAATGACCAATATTTCGGATCAGGCAATCACAGGGAATTTAGTTTATTATAAATCAGGCGAAGTAATCAGTGTGCGACCAGGTGACAAACCAGCGCTACCAAAAACTCCTTGTAATGTTATTATCACAATTGATACATTGAATTCAGTTAAAACAATTACGGTTGATTATGGCACCTCCAATTGCGATTGTAATGATGGGAAAACCCGACGAGGAAAGATAGTAACCACATTTACTGGCCAGTATATTGCGCAAGGTACTGTAATCACCCATACTCCTGTCGATTATTATGTAAATGACATACGAATTGATGGAACGAAAACGGTTACCAACATGGGCTTAAATTCAAGCGGGCAACCTTATTTTAATGTGCAAATCAATGGTACTGCTACTCAAACAAACGGTGAAGTATTAACCTACGCCTCAACAAGAGTGAGAACTTGGGTTCAAGGGTTCAATACCCTAACAAATCGTTTCGATGATGAATATGAAATTTCAGGAACGGCAACAGGTACGTTTTCTTCTGGTGGAGGATATACTGCTCAAACTACTAGTCCATTGCACATCAATATTGGGTGTGGATTCCCAGTGAGCGGAACATTGGAATTAACTCCTCAAAATAAACCGGTTCGAGTGGTAGATTATGGACAAGGTACTTGCGATTATACGTTAACAGTTACAATCAACGGTCACGTGTACACAATAAATTAGAAAACTATAAGAATAGTAAATCATACATTATTCAAAGCGAGGATTCATCAAATGGGTTCTCGCTTTTTTATTTAATAAACATTTAATTAGAAGGTTAATAATGTTTAGCTCTTAATCATTCATTTATCATGTAAAGATTTACAATTCGTTCTAACAAAAGAATGAAGAAATTAGCTTAATTTTGCGGAAATTAAATTTTTAAAAATGAATATTCGATTTAAACTAACTTCTTTAATTGCAGGGTTTTTACTTATTAGTCAAGTAAATTTTGCCCAATTGTCCTATTACTACCAAAATGGTGAGTCTAAAACAAATACCATGTTGTCTGATAAAAGCAGCGCAATGTATGTGACTCAAATGACTTACTATAATTATGAGTTCGTTAAAAATAGAGTGCATAATTGTTTGACAGATGTTTTACCGTTTACCCCTTTCCAAGATTACAAAACGGTTAGTCAAGGAGGGTATGAGATAATTTCTAGAATGTATAAAAATGAATTTAATGATGATTTGGCTCCTGATCGTCGTTTTATTCAAGTTGAGTATAAAACGGTTGTAGTTGAGGGAGAGCGTTTTATCGTTTCAGCTCGATTTAATGGTTTGCCAGATTACATTGGTGAATTTTATGGTGCTTTTTGGATGCCAACAATAGATGCTAAAAATGTGACTTCAGGAGAAATTATGTCTACAAACTTCCTTCAAGATTATGTATCTGTGCAAACTAAATTTGATGCTAAGAAACGTGACCAACTTGTTTGGATTGAAGTAAGCAATAAGGAAATAAAAGATTTATCTAAATTCAAATCTGAACTTGCAGCAAAGATTATTGCAGATAGAAAAGCAAAAGAAGCTTTTAATAAGCGTCGTGCTGGTACTACTTTGGCATTAAAAGAGGTAAGTGGTGATGAATTCGCTAAATTGAAAAGTGCTGTAGAGAGCGGATTAACAAATGGATTATCTGAAATTAAAGAAGATTATACGGTTGATTTACGAGTGGATGTTTCTGTTGATACCACAGGGAAATTAACTACTTCATTTAGTAAAGAAACACCAATGAATGATCGAATTCAACGTGCTGTTTCTAATGCTTATTTTTCAAAATACAAGGAAAATGGCATGTATATGTTCACAAAAGATTCTTTTGTTTTTTCTGGGTCAAAAAGAACTGAAAAAGGAGTTGTTTTTGTTAAAAATGAACAAATTCAAATTAAATCAGATCATTCAAAAGATTTTGAAAACAAAGTAAATGAGTCAAAAGATCGATTCAATAGAGGTCGAGGAAATTATGAAGTTACCGTGATGTCAACAGATATTAGTGGTGTAAAAAATTCAATTTTATCTATTGATTCTTTTAAGGAAAAGAAATCTCCAACCTATTATATTATCGGTGGTGCTGCTGTAATCGGAGTAGGAGGGTATTATGTGTATAAAACCTTTTTAGCTAACTAATTTCAATAATAATTTTAAAAAGAGGCTTCATTTGAAGCCTCTTTTTTTATAGATCTAATTTATAAACTTCAGAAAGTGAATCATCATTTTTAATTGAAATCCCAAGATCATTAATCAATCCGTCTGAAACATCGTATACCCATCCGTGAAGGTGCAGGTCTTGTCCACTTTCCCAGGCCCCTTGTACGATAGATGTTTTCGCTAAATCTAATACTTGTTCAAGTACATTTAATTCTACAAAACGATTAAATTTATCCGTTTCATTATCTATAGCATTCAATTCTTGACTGTGAAAACGGTAAACGTCTTTTATATGTCTGATCCAATTATCTATTAAACCTATGTGCTTGTTAGTCATAGCTGTTTGAATTCCTCCACATCCATAGTGGCCACAAACTATAACGTGCTTGACCTTTAGTACATTCACAGCGTAATCTAAAACGCTAAGTAGGTTCATGTCACTATGAATAACCATATTGGCAATGTTTCTATGAACAAATACTTCACCTGGTTCAGCACCAATAATTTCATTTGCTGGCACTCGACTATCTGAACAGCCAATCCATAATACAGGGGGTTGTTGTCCTTTAGATAGTTTTAAAAAGTACTCTGGGTCTTTTTCTAATTTTGAAGCAACCCATTTTTTGTTATTGTCTAACATTTTAGCATAAAATTTTTCCATATTATTTAATTTAAATTAGTTTTTTCAAATTCCTTTATTCCTAGAATAGTGACCTTTATATTTTTAGTTTTTGAGGTTGTATAGACAAATTCTCGTAAAAACTCCATCACATCAAAATCAATATTTTTACATTGAGAACCATTAATTGTTATTGAAGAATTTGGTTCAATACTATTTAGTTCAGTAATTATTGTTCCTTTATTTAGAAAAGTTATTTCTTCGGCGAGCGTGATTTCAATTTCTTTATTTTGATTTGTTTTTTTGGTGAAATTATTTTTCAAATTTTTCTTCAAAACATAAAAAATGGAAATGCAAATTCCTATGGCAATTCCTCTCAACAAATCAGTAAAAAGTATCCCAATAATTGTTGCTAAAAATGGAATTGATTGTTCATAGCCATATCCAAACATTTGTTTAAATAGTGACACTTTTGCAAGCTTATAGCCTACCATGATTAATATTCCAGCAAGCGTAGCAAGAGGTATGAGATTTAAAATTGTTGGAAAAAATAGTACGGCTATAAACAAAAGAAATCCGTGAAAAACTGTGGATAAATTCGATTTTCCCCCAGCATTAATATTCGCTGAACTTCTAACAATAACCTGAGTAACGGGTAATCCACCAAGCAACCCACTAACGACATTTCCAATTCCTTGTGCTTTTAACTCTGTGTTGGTTGGAGTTATTGGTTTTTCTGGGTCTAATTTATCCGTTGCATCTACACTAAGAAGTGTTTCAAGACTTCCTACCAATGCCAACGTAAAAGCAACCACATAAACATTTGAATTACTTAGGGCTGTAAAATTAGGAAACGTGAAAAAATGGAAGAATTCAGTAAGGTTATTTGCTACTGGTAATTGTACTAAGTGTTTTTCAGTGATTTTGATTTCGGGTATGAATAGTTCAAAAAGAAAATTCAAAAGAACACCAGCAAAAACTACGAATAACGGTAAAGGAATAAGTTGAAATAAACGTAGTTTTTTAAACGTGGGTTTTTCTAATATAATTAAAAAAAGAATAGAAGAAATGCCAACCAAAATGGAACCCGGTAAAATAGAATTAAATGCATAGATTATTTCAGAAAGTGTATTGTGACCATCTTGTTGAAAAAAGGATTCATCTCCAAAGAAATCGGCGTCATAACCCATTATATGTGGAATTTCCTTGAGAATTAATGTTATTCCAATGGCAGCTAGCATTCCTTTTATCACAGAAGTTGGAAAGTAATTACTGATTATGCCGGCATTTAAAAATCCGGCAATTATTTGGATTATTCCGGATAAAACCACAGATACGAGGAATGCTTCATAACTGCCAAGTAACGTAATAGCGGATAGAATTATTGAAATTAATCCTGCAGCAGGGCCAGATACGCCAAGCCTGGATTGGCTAAAAAATCCAACGATGGTTCCGCCCACAATTCCTGCAATAATACCGGTAAATAGATTGGGCAACCCATTAATTTCTGGGAGATTTGTAGATGCTAATCCGACACCAAGACACAATGGTAATGCAACCAAAAAAACGACTAAACCAGCAGGAAGATCATCCCGCCAATTTTTAAAATTTATTTTCATATTTATATTGACTTAAAAGTTTAACTCTGATTTTGTTAAACTCTTGTTTCCGGAGGTGAAAAGGGAAGGTCAATAAAGATGTTTTGATATTTTTTTTGATTTAATTTAAAAAACAATTTTTTAGAAAATATGAGTTCTAGAGAATTATCTTTAGTCTTTTCAACCTCTATTTCAAATAACTCATCAACTTCTTCTGCGATTACCGAAGAAAGTTCCAGGGAATAAAATTCGGCTTGTTTAGCATCCTTTTCGGAAAAAACAAGCATATTATTTGTGCTTTTTAAGTTAATTGAAATAGTCAATATAGAAAACACAGAAACACCTATGATTTGCCATATAAATAGCAAAGCACAAAGTCGAATCATAAAAGTTTTCTTTTTTTCGCCCATAGTCTTTAAACAAGTTGACTAATACAATTGTTTATTTTTATGTTGGAATAACGTTTAATTCTTTTCCCACTTTAATAAAAGCAGCGATCGCTTTATCTAAATCGGCAATTGTGTGTGCAGCAGAAATCTGAGTTCTAATTCGAGCTTGTCCTTTCGCTACCACAGGGTAAAAGAAACCAATTGCATAAACACCTTCTTTAAGTAATAAGTCAGCAAATTTTTGTGACAAAGCGGCATCATATAACATGATTGGTACAATTGGTGAATCTCCTGGTTTGATATCAAATCCTGCAGCAATTATTCGCTCTTTAAAATAGGTAGTATTTGATTCTAGTTTATCCCTAAGTTCCGTTGTTGAAGAGAGTATTTCAAAAACTTTAATAGAAGCTCCAACGATTGCTGGCGCAAGTGAATTCGAAAATAAATAAGGACGCGAGCGTTGTCTCAACATTTCAATAATTTCTTTTTTTCCGGTTGTGTAGCCACCCATTGCTCCACCTAGCGCTTTTCCCAAAGTACCTGTGATGATGTCTATTTCACCATTTACCCCACAGTATTCTGGTACACCTCTTCCTGTTTTACCAATGAAACCAGCAGAGTGACATTCATCAGTCATGATTAGCGCATCGTATTTTTTCGCTAATTCGTTGATTTGATCCATTTTGGCAATGTCTCCGTCCATGGAGAAAACACCATCAGTGACTATGATTCGGAACCGTTGTGCTTTTGCGGAGATTAATTGAGCTTCTAAATCTGCCATGTCAGAGTGCTTGTATCTGTATCGTTGTGCTTTACAAAGCCTAACTCCATCAATGATAGATGCATGATTCAACTCATCAGAAATAATAGCGTCCTCTTCTGTAAATAAAGGTTCAAAAACACCGCCATTAGCATCAAAAGCGGCTGCATATAATATGGTGTCTTCTGTACCATAAAATTCTGCTATTTTTCTTTCAAGCGTTTTATGAATATCTTGAGTTCCGCAAATGAAACGAACGGATGACATACCATAACCATGAGAGTCAAGGGTATCTTTTGCGGCTTGAATCACTTCAGGATGTGAAGATAACCCCAGGTAATTGTTCGCACACATGATAACAACATCTTCTCCTGTACTAACTTGAACATTAGCACCTTGTGGGGTTGTTATAATTCGTTCTTTTTTAAATATTCCAGCTTCTTTAATCGCTGCTAATTCTTCAGATAAAAACTCTTTCATTTTTCCGTACATCCCGTCAATTATTTGATTCAAAGATAATGATTGAAACATTAATAAAAACAAAAAATCCCTCCGAAGAGGGATTTAATCTTATAATTCAACATTAATTATTTGGCTAGTTCTTCTTTAACGAATTGAGCGATAAGTTTACCATCGGCTTTTCCAGACAATTTAGCTTGTAATACCCCCATCACTTTACCCATTTCTTGAGGACTTGAGGCTCCTGTGGTTTCTATTGCTAATTTAACTTCTTGTAGAATTTCTTCTGCGCTCAGTTGTTTAGGCAAATAAGCTTCAATAACCTTAGCTTGAAATAGTTCATCTGCAGCTAAATCTTCTCTTCCTTGAGCAATGTATAAATCATAGGTCTCAACACGTTGCTTGTGCAGTTTCATGCAGATTTTCATTGCTGTTTCCTCTGAAACCTCATTTCCACTTCCAGAGGTAGATTCTAGCAAAAGTTTTGATTTAATATCACGCAATGCTGCCAAAGTTTCCTTATCCTTTGCAAGCATAGCTTGCTTGATATCGTTATTTATTTTATCTGTAAATGACATTAGTCTACGTTATCGTGTAAAAAACTATTTCCTCTTAATGTTGTGTTTCCGTTTGAGTCGTCAGACAAACCAAATCTACTAACCGGTTTTTCCATGCTTGGATTTGAATCATTGATTTGTAAATTACGTCTAACATATGCAGGTTCATTTTCAAATTCATTGATACCATCAGCATTTTTTAATTTGTTGGTCATGGTTCTAATTCGATTGAATCTTTCTTGCGCAATTTGTTGATGTTCCTCAGGTGAAAGTGAGCTTTTTTCTCTAGCTACAACTGTTTCTGTTTCGTCAACTAATTCAAACTTGATTACTTCAGGTGTTTCAACAGCATTAATCGGTTCGATGTAAGCAGGTATTTCTGAACTGACGTTAGAATGACTGTTATCACTTACTTCCCAATCAAATTCAGCATGATTTGTTTCAACATAATCACTTGTTTCGTTTACCACTGATTCTTCGTTATTTACAGTAGATTCAGGTGCCTGTGTTTCATCTGATAAATCGAATCGAGTAACAGGTGCTGATTGATCTACCGAATTAGTTGGAACTGAATATGTTGGTGCATTATATTCTGGAGTTTCTACTTTTTGAATAGGCGTAGCAACGGGAAAAGTCGTACTTGGTGATACGCTCGCCATTGGATTTCCTAATGGAGTATTTATTTCATTCTTAAACTCATCTTCAAGTTCAATCATCTTAATCTCAGCTGGTTTTTCAAGTCCATGCACAGGTGTTGACGCCGTTGAAAATCCAGTCGCAATTAACGTGATATTTATTTTGTCACCTAATGAATTGTCATTTCCATAGCCCCAAATAACTTCAGCATTTGCGCCAGCCTCATTTTGGATATAATCGGTAATTACACTGATTTCATCCATTGTAAGTTCTTTGTCGCCGAATGTGATATTTAATAATACATAGCGTGCTCCATCAATATTATTATCATTCAATAAAGGAGAAGTCAACGCAGTTTTAATAGCGATTAAAGCACGGTCCTCACCTTCAGCTTGAGCACTTCCCATGATTGCGTGTCCGCTATTTCGCATAACTGTATTCACATCATTGAAATCAACATTGATATATCCAGTAACAGAAATTAACTCTGCAATTCCTTTAGCAGCAACTGTTAAAATATCATCAGCCATTCCAAAGGCTTGTGAGATCGTACAGTTTTTACTTAATTGATGCAATCGTTCGTTGTTAATAACAAGTAAGGTGTCTACATTTTCACGCATTTTTTCTAACCCATCCTCGGCTTGTTGTCTTCTTTTTTTACCTTCAAAAGTAAAAGGAACAGTAACAATACCAACCGTTAGAATACCTAGATCTTTTGCTACCTGAGCGATTACAGGAGCTGCACCTGTTCCGGTACCACCACCTAAGCCTGCTGTAACAAAGACTAATTTTGTGTTATTTCCTAAAAGTTCTCTAATCTCTTCAATATTTTCATTGGCAGCTTGCATTCCTACTTCTGGTAGTGCACCTGCACCTCTGCCTTCAGTAAGTGAAGGACCAAGTTGTATTTTTAACGGTACTGGAGAAATATCCAACGCTTGACGGTCGGTATTACAAACGATAAAATCAACACCGATAATTCCCATGTTATACATGTGATTAACTGCATTGCTGCCGCCACCACCGACACCGATTACTTTGATAATCGAGTTTGAGCTTGGTAAATCAAATTCCATCATATTTTCTATTTTGTTGTTGTGTTCAAATAATTAATCTACATCCTTAAACATATCGGGAACTTTGTTCTCAATAGTTTTTATCATTCTAGAGAAAAACGTTTCTCTAACTGGTCCAGGATTGACTGGTTTTTTTGGATTCTTGCCTGGTTTCTCTATTTCTTGTTCGGTAGAATCTGAAACATTTTGATATTTCGAAAGACTATGGAAACCATTTAAAACTAGACCAATCCCAGTTGCAAATATTGGGCTGGCTAAATTTTCAGCCATTTCTTTTGAATTTGCTAAATGTTCTGTTGGATAACCAATACGAGCATCTAATCCCGTTCGTAACATGACCAATTGAGGTAAGTGTTTCAGCTGAGAACCACCACCAGTTAATACGATTCCCGCGCTCATTTTATCTTCGTAACCTGAATTTAAAATTTCATATTTTACAAAGTCAATAATTTCGGACATACGTGCTTCAATTATCATCGCTAAAGTTCGGACAGAAATCTCTTTCTTTTGAGCTCCCGGTCGAATACCAGGTATTCCTACTACTTGCTTTTCAAGACTATCTGTTGGAGATGCCGATCCAAATTTCACTTTCAATTGTTCTGCATATTTACGCATGATTTGGCA
>CAZTFG010000033.1:18306-22365 GCA_964612725.1 uncultured Lishizhenia sp.
GAAACATTGCCTGTGATAATATGGCAATTCGATTCTAATCTACCTCCAGCAACTCCAATAGGATCTTTAAATCCTGGGTCGTGATCAATAATATATTCTTGTGGAAAAACAGAAATTATTTCCTCTCCTGGTTTCATAACCATTTTATACATATCATCAATCAACGCATCAATGTCTGGTTGACGAATAAGCGAATCTGCATCTTTACGAGTAATTAAACCGCTGTGTTGAATGCTTTTTATGTGTTGACCAGCAATTCCCACATAAACGGAACGAATATTTAAATGTCCACTCACCCGAGATTGAGCTTGCTTAACTGCTGCAATGATTGATTCAACCGTGCGATCAATGTTGCGAACATCACCTCGAACAACACCTAACGATTCGCTTTTTCCCATGGTAATGATTTCAATTTTACCATGTTCATTTTGTTTACCTACAAAACAAGCAATTTTAGTTGTCCCAATATCTAAGCCTACAACAATTGAATTTCCCATATCTATTTTTTCTTGCAGACAATTTGTCCGTTATACTTAATCGTTATCACACTGTATTTATTCCATCCTTCAAATGGAATAGCTTGTTCGTAGAATATTTTTAATTTCTCAAACTTATCCTGAACCTCCTCATCTGTATTAGCCGTTCCAAATTCAATGATTTGGTCACCTACTATTGGAATCATTACAAATTCATGTTGTTCATTTACAAACACTTGTCCAATGAGTGATGAGAGAATCGGATCCTTACAAACATAATTGGAAATTCGATACACATCATCTATTTTTCGAATACTTTTCAAGGAGTTGTTGTTAATAATTTGAGTTACATTTTCCTTGTTCATTCTATCTGGAATTGCCCCGTTAAAAACGAGTACACGAGCCGTGTGAAAATTAGATGTCCCTATTTTAAAGCCCTCTTTATCTAGGTAGTAACTTTCGTTGTAACTATTGAAAATTCGCGCAATTGGAACCCGTAAAACGACATCTATTTTCCAAGTATTACCGATGTTTTTGTAGACCTTTACTGCTTTTACTTCCGACATTTTCTTAATAAATGTTTCTACTTTTTGAGGGTCTAATTTCTCTGTAGATAATCCTTTCGGTAAAAGCCCTCCGCGTTCTAGTCGAATTAATAGTTCAGATTTGGTTAAAAACGCACTTTCACCTTCCACTTCAATCAGAATCTCTGGCTTCAATAAAACAGTTTCATTGTCTGCTTTACGTACCATATAAATAAGTACGACTATGCCGATTAAGAAAGAAAGTAAACCACTGATTTTTAGCCAACGCATCATAGTTATTTGTGGGGATTTAATTGCGTTTTTAAATGAGAAACAAGACGATCAATGTCACCTGCACCAATGGTAAGTAAGACCTCTATTTTACTTTGTGCTATTTCTTCTAACATATGTTGCGGTTCGACCAATTTTTTATGCGAGTTATTTACCTTTTCTAATAGGGCAGTGGAGGTAATACCTGGCATGGGTTGTTCTCTTGCAGGATAGATTGGCATTAATACTATTTCATCTAACCGAGACAACTCCTCAGCGAACGCATCCATGAAATCGGCCGTTCTTGAAAATAAATGCGGTTGAAATATTCCCGTTATTTTTTTGGTTGGATACATCAATCTTACGGAATCAATTAATGCTTTAATTTCCTTCGGATGATGTGCATAGTCATCGATATACACCAAATTTTTTTCTCTTATGATATATTCAAAACGACGTTTTACTCCTCGAAAAGTGGATAGTCCATGGCGGATTTCTTTTTCAGTCATTCCGAGTTGAACAAGTAGAGCGATGCAACCGAGTGCATTTTCAGCATTATGAATACCTGGAACCCCTAATTCAACATCATCCCATTGTTCATTGTGAAATCGTACATCCATTAGAAATTTATCTGCCGTAATTCTTAGGTTTTGTGCTTTAAAATCAGCTGTTTCACTGTTTACGGCGTAGGTTACTGTTTTAGCATCCGATTTTAATTGTAACCCCTCTTTAAGAATGAGAAATCCTTTAGGATGAATCTGGTTTACATAGAGCTGAAATCCTTCTTGAAATTTTTCAGCAGTACCATAAATATCTAAATGATCAGGATCAGCAGAAGTGATTATGCTTGCAAATGGAGAAAGCCGTAGAAAGGAGCGATCAAACTCATCTGCTTCAATTACAGCGTATTCACTTGTTTTGCTAATTAATAAATTTGAGTTAAAATTAGTTGAAATTCCTCCTAGAAAGGCACTACATTCCCAATCAGTACTATGAAGGATGTGGGCCAATAAGGTACTAGTTGTTGTTTTACCATGGGTACCTGCTACACATAATCCTTTCATTGATTGGGTTATGAGACCTAGAACTTCTGAACGTTTCAAAATAGTAAACCCCTCCTTTTGTACAAAGTTCAATTCTCCAAAACTGGAAGGAATTGCCGGGGTATAAACAATCAGTGTTTGTTGTTTATCCAGAAAATCACTTGGAAGATCCACACCTAAATCTTCAAAATGAATAGTACATCCCTCTTGAATTAATTGTTCAGTGAGTGGTGTTGGGGTTTTGTCATAACCACCAACAGAAAAATGAAGTGCTTTAAAATAGCGGGCTAATGCAGACATACCAATGCCACCTATTCCTATAAAATAGACTGATTTAAAATCAGACAACTGAGTATTTTTATTGAAATTTATTTCCATTTTTTAATAGCAATAGATTCACAACAGTCTACAATTTCCTTTGTGGCATTTGGTTTACCAAATTTTTGAATTTCTTCACTTAATTTGAATTTTTTGGATGAGTCAGAAATTAAATCAAGCGTAGTTTGTACAAGCGTATTTCTTGATTCAGCATCCTTTACATATACAGCAGCGTTGGCTTCCACTAAGGCCATGGCGTTTTTAGTTTGATGATCCTCTGCAACATTGGGTGAAGGAACTAAAATCGTTGGTTTGGCAACAATGCATAATTCAGAAACGGAGATGGCTCCGGCTCTAGAAATCACAACATCTGCAACAGCATATGCTAAATCCATTCGGTCAATAAATTGATGTAAATGAATAGAGGGTAAATTTCTTCTGCTAACGGAAATGGATAAATCGGCGTGATACAATCTACCGCATTGCCAAATGACTTGAACGCCTGCCAAGTCTAGTTTTTCCATTCCATGTTTTATGGATTTGTTCAAAGTTTTAGCCCCCAATGATCCACCGATTACTAAAATGGTTGGTTTGGAAGGGTCTAATTTGAAATGGGTAATGGCTTGTTCTCTTTTATTTTCGATATCCACCATATCACTTCTAACGGGATTACCTGTTAACTGAATTTTTTCTTTTGGAAAAAAACGATCCATATTGGGGTAGGCTGTACAAATGGCTGCAGCTTTTTGGGCAAGTAGTTTATTTGTCTTTCCGGGATATGAATTTTGTTCTTGTAAAAGTGTTGGTATTCCTATGAAATTTGCCATTTTTAGTGTGGGTCCGCTGGCGTATCCACCAACACCAATAACTAGTTGGGGACGAAAATCTTTAATTATCTTTCTTGCTTTTAATAAACTTTGAATGATTTTGAATGGAAGTTTTAAGTTACTTATCGTAAATTTCCTTTGAAATCCTTGAATAGGTAGGCCTTTAATTTTATAACCAGCTTTAGGAACTCGGTCCATTTCCATTTTACCTTCAGCTCCAACAAAAAGAATGTGACAAGTTGGAAATCGTTTTTTAATTTCATCCGCAATAGCAATAGCAGGAAAAATATGCCCGCCGGTTCCACCACCCGAAATAATTACTCGTTCTAGTTTCATAATACATCAAAAGATTGGTCTGTTTTTGATTTTGATTTTTTTTGGTGATTGTAGGCAATCGATTGTACAATACCAATCGAAACACAAGCCATAATCAATGCTGAACCTCCCATGGCCAGTAAGGGCATGTTTTGACCAGTAACGGGGAAAATGCCTGTACAAACGAGCATGTTCACACTTACTTGTGTCAGAAGTAATATTCCAATACCCAAACAGACATACGTTTCAAATGGTTTTTCAGCATTTAGTCCTACCTGAAAAATAC
>CAZTFG010000034.1:0-21610 GCA_964612725.1 uncultured Lishizhenia sp.
CTTCGCAATCGGATATCTCGATTGTCTTGACTTGTGCAAATGGGACATGAACAGCCGATTACAGGTACGCCTTGTGAAGTTCCTGATCCTAAGACAGTTATTTTCATTTCGAACCTTTTTGTTTTAAAATGGAAACAAATAAAATAGACCAAGAAAGAATAAGTAAGCCCCCTCCAATTGGCGTTAATGGAACAAAAATAAGCTTGGGTATGTTAGTGATTTCAGAAATCGTTAAAAAATAAATTGAACCGGAAAACAAAAGAATCCCGAGTAGTCCTAATCGATAATACCAATTACTAATACCATGAAGTAAGGAAAAGTTGAAGCCAATTATTAGAAATGCTAACCCTTGATACATTTGGTATTTTACTCCTGTTTCAAAACTGATTATTTTTTCTGGGCTAACTATGGTTTTTAATCCATGGGCGCCAAATGCTCCTAATAAAATGGAAATGGTGATCAACCCAATGCCGGTTAAAACAATTTTACGATTCACTTTCTATCGTTTTCTAAATTTAACGTATGTTCTAGCACTTCTCGCCAACCTTTCCAATGACCGTATTGTCCAATGGTTGAATTGTGCCAAATGAATGAAAAATGTCCACCGTACTCTTTAACTTCCGCGTACAAGGAATTAATTTTTTCTTTCGCTTCGTCAACGGATAATTTCATATATTCATTTAGTGTTCCATCCATATAAGCAAATGGTTGAATTACAAAAGAGGTCATTTCATTTTTCGATAAATCAAACCATCGAAAAGGTCTTGCCGTTCCAGCCCGAAAACCAATTGCCTCAGCATACCCCATGGTGTAGTCTTTTTTGAAACCCATGGAATGCAATATCTGATACGTGAACGGAATGTTAATCTTCAAAAAATGTTGCCTTGAATGCTCAACTGTATGATTCAGAATCGATTCAATACGATCTTTTTCATTTAAAAGGAAAAATTCATATGAGTTTGATTTGTAGCTTGGGTGCAAACCAATTGTAGCATACTTATCCATATCTTGAATGATGCGACGATGCTTATTACTGCGATGAGATACATTTTTATCATATTTGGCATAATCCCCAAGTAACCAAAACATATTCACAGCGAATCCTCTTTCCGAAATACTTTTAATATAATCAAAAGTATCGTAAGGGTCTGTTCTCTTTCCAATAAGTACACGCTGACGTTCAATTAATCGGTCTTTTTTTCCCGTAATTATATCTTTTAAGGTGGATAGCCAAGTTCTAATTGGGCTTTTCAATTTGTAAGCAAAGGTTTCATCTATATCAAAGGTGGGATTTATCACCAAGGGTATCTGTTTGGGAAGCCCTATTTCTATTTGGTTACGCAAAAGGTATCGTAAAAATGCTTCTGCCCAACGGTCGCAAACTACTTTTTCTAACCAATTAAACCTGTGCAGGACACTGTTTTTTGCTTCAAATCGACCATGTTGATCCACATACATAGATTTATATTCTTCCATGCGTGACAGTACATAAAAGATACTGGCAATTGGATCTATTTTATTGTTGAAACTCAAACATTCTTCCCCTTCGAAAATACCTTTATCTATGCCATATACTCCTATGTTCTCATCAAAAAGTAAGGTGGAAGGATGGATGTATAAGGTATGTTCAATTTCTACAGTTGAATAATTAAATTTTGGAAGAGAAGAGGTCTCTAAAAAATGCTTATCGTTGGTGAGTCTGTATTCAATACGCCGTTCCTTGAAAATAAAATCAAAGGTGTAAAGCAATCGCTCAGATATTTCCTCAACGTAGATTAAAATCATGAAAGAGTTTCTAAAATTTTTGTTCCTATAAATTCAGCAGCCTTCCCATCTCCGTACAAGCTTGGATATGTATAATCCTCTCGACCCAATAACCTTTTACCTCCTGTTACAATTTTTGAAAAATCAGCACCTACCAATTCAGCATTGCCATTTTCAACAATTTCAATCCATTCAGTTTGTGGTCTCAAAATTAAGCATGGTTTTTTGAAGAAATAAGCTTCTTTTTGCAATCCTCCACTATCGGTGATGATTAAACGAGCATTTTTTTCTAAGGCAATTATATCTAAAAAACCTGCAGGTGGAATAATTTTAATTATATCATTTTCAATTACTTGGTTGTATAATTCCCCGCTGAGTGTAGATTCTAATTTTGATTTTGTTCTTGGATGTAGAGGCAAAATAACAGTCAAATTGGATTCCTTAGCAACAGTTAATAATCCAAGGAAAATATTTTCTAAATTTTCAGCAATATCCGTGTTCGAATCTCTGTGTATCGTAGATAATATATATTCATTTGGCTGAATTTTTAAGTCGGATAAAATGGTTGATTTTAAACTGCTTACTTCTGAAAAATATAACGAATTGTCATACATCACATCACCACACAAATATACTCCAGGATGATCCAACGTGGCTTTTTTTGCAGGTGTTATCTCAAATCCTTCCTTTGAGAGATTGGTTAAACCGGTTTGAGTTGGGGTAAAAAGTAGGGTAGACATATGATCGCAAGAAATTCGATTGATTTCTTCTGGCATAGATTTGTTAAAACTTCTTAATCCTGCTTCGACATGAATTACAGGAATATGAATTTTTGTAGCTGCTAATGCTCCTGCAATCGTTGAGTTTGTATCCCCGTATACAAGTACGGCATCTGGTTTTTCTGATAAGAAAATCGATTCTAATCCTTCGATCATTTTTCCTGTCTGTGCTCCATGAGACCCACTACCCACAGCAAGGTTGTATTGAGGTTGAGGAATGCCCATTTCATTAAAGAAAACATCAGACATATTCTCGTCATAATGCTGACCTGTATGCACCAAAATCTCCTCAATTTGGTCGTGGAAATGATTTTTGACTGCTCTACTAAATGCACTTGCCTTAATTATTTGCGGTCGCGCTCCTATTATGGTGATAATTTTTTTCTTCATTGATTTGGTTTTCTAAAGCAGTCCTTCATCTGCAAAGCTAAAATAGAAATTATCAGCGAGTATGAGGTGGTCTAACACGGCAATATCAATACATTTTCCGAATTCTTTAAGGTTTTTTGTCAAAATTTTATCGTTTTCACTCGGCTGAATATTACCACTTGGATGATTGTGTAATAAAATGATACTTGTTGCATTGCGCAAAAGTGCTTCTTTAAAAATAATTCTTCCATCTGCAATCGTCCCTGTTATTCCGCCTTTTGAGATGCAAATTCGTTCAATAAATCTATTTGAATTATTGAGAAGTATGATGTGAAATTCCTCATGGGTTAAACCTAAAAAATGAGCTTTGGAAAATTCAAAAACATCTAAAGATTTGGATAATTTTTCAGGTGATTCCTGCAGGTCTTGGCATCGGTTACTTAACTCTAATGCCGATAATATCGAAATTGCTTTTGCTTTTCCAATTCCTCTTGTTTGAACTAATTGATGTAAGTCTAATTTTTTAATTGAATTTAATGAATGATTGTGCGTGGATAATAATGTTTGAGCTATCTGTAAAGCAGAATGATTTTTTGTTCCATTTCCAATTATAATTGCTAATAACTCGGCATCAGAAAGTGATTTCCTGCCAATGGTATTAAATTTTTCGCGGGGTCTATCTTGAATAGACCATTTAGTAATGGGAAGGGACATAAAAGATTTTCTATTTGAATTTACGATTTATTTTTGGAATATGAATTTATTGTCTCGCTTTTTTATAGTTTTGAAAAAAAATAAATATGAGAGCAAAAATCACAACGAACAAAGGCGAAATGATCGCTGAATTATACGAAAAAGAAACACCAATAACCGTTGGGAATTTCACCAAATTAGCGAACGAAGGATTTTACAACGGATTGAAATGGCACCGTGTTTTACCTGATTTTGTTATTCAAGGAGGTTGTCCAAATTCTCGCGAAGGTGCATCTGGAATGCCTGGTACAGGAGGTCCAGGATATAATATTCAATGTGAAGTGAATGCCGAAAAACAACACCATGAAAGAGGCGTATTATCGATGGCACATGCTGGACGAAATACAGGTGGATCACAATTTTTTGTCTGTCATTCCAGAACCAATACAGCACATTTAGATGGAAATCATACTTGTTTCGGTAAAGTAGTAGAAGGGTTAGATGTAATTGATGCAATTCGTCAAGGAGATAGCATTGATTCTATTGAAATTATCGATTAATCAACTAAATAAAACGGTTAAAGGCTTTCAATTTGGAGGCCTTTTTTTTTGTTTTATTACATTAGCTTGGCTTGAAAATAACCTTAAATAGGGTATAGAAGATAGCGTAAAATACAATTACGCTAATAATCAATGATCCAATATTGGTGAATCCTTTTTTTCGATTATATATGTAATTCAATAAACCTATGAAAATGGCAGGAAACAGCGCACTTATTAGAGGATTATACCAATTCATACTAGTAATAAGAATGGTTATTTAAATAATTCACAACATAATCTTCAACTCCTTCTTCTAACGAATGAAAAGGGATTTTGTATCCAGCAGCAACAAGTTTGGTCATGTCAGCCTCCGTAAAATACTGGTATTTGTCTCTAATGTCAATGGGTGTATCCACAAAAGAAATGGAGGGAGGGAGTCCTAAAGAATGAAATGTGTTTTTTGCCAAGTCTAAAAAAGTACGTGCTTGACCTGAACCAAGGTTATAAACTCCAGATTGAGGTGAATGCTCCTTCAGAAAAAGGCAAACTTCAATTAAATCCTTCACATAAATAAAATCACGGAGTTGTTCTCCGTCCTTGTAATTTGGGTTATGAGAACGAAATAAAGTCATGCTTCCTTTGTCCTTTATTTGGTTAAAAGCATGAAAAATCACACTTGCCATTCTTCCTTTATGGTATTCGTTTGGCCCGTATACATTAAAGAATTTGAGTCCTGCCCAAAATGGAGGTGTGTCAGTTTGTTTTAATACCCATTTATCAAAATTGTTTTTCGAATCTCCATAGGGATTTAACGGTATTAATTTTGAAATTAATTCATGGTTGTCTGAGTAGCCAAATTCTCCAAGGCCATACGTGGCTGCGGAACTTGCGTAAACTAAGGGAGTTTTATTTTCAACGCAGTAATGCCAAATATTTTGTGAATACTGTTCATTCAATTCATCAAAAATGGCTTTGTTAAATTCCGTAGTATCCGTTCGCGCACCAATGTGATAAACAAATTCGATGGTAGGATTATTTTCGTCTAACCATTCAAAAAGGTGTGATCTTTCTAGTTGAAAAGCAAAATCCTTGCCTTCTAAATTCCTGTTTTTTTCAGGGTTAGAAAAGTCATCAACTAGAATAATATTTGAAATTCCAGCTTGATTTAATCGACTTACTAGACAGCTTCCAATAAATCCTGCAGCACCAGTAACAATAATCATGATGTGGAGATGATTAGAACAAACCGTTTATTTCAGCGTCGATGGAGCTAATGATTTTTCCTAAATCTTCTTGGTTTTCAGGGAATCGATTATTATCTACGTCTATGATTAATAGTTTGCCTTTATCATAGGTTGAAATCCAAGCTTCATAACGCTCATTCAGACGCTTTAAATAATCCAATCGAATACTTTCTTCGTAGTCCCTTCCTCGTCGATTAATTTGTTCAACTAATGTTGGTATGCTTGCTCGAAGATAAATCAATAAATCGGGTGGATTTACGAAGGAATCCATTAAATTAAATAATGAAAAATAATTTTCAAAATCTCGGGTTGTCATAAGTCCCATGGAATGAAGATTAGGTGCAAAAATAAATGCATCTTCATAGATGGTTCGATCTTGAATTACTGTTTTTTTATTTTCGTTTATTTCTTGAATCTGTGTGAAGCGACTATTCAAATAATAAATTTGAAGGTTGAAAGACCACCGTTGCATTTCCTCATAAAAATCATTTAAGTAAGGATTTTGGTCAACATCTTCGAAATGGGCTTCCCATCCGTAATGTTTTGATAATAACTTTGTTAATGTTGTTTTTCCGGCCCCAATATTACCTGCTATCGCAATATGCATACATTCAAATTTTGAAACGTAAAGGTATTTAATTTAATGTCGCGATTGCTCAAAAAACGCTATTTTTTTTCAACGAATTCAAAAATGTGAATATTATTTTTCTCTTGAAAGTAAAATTGGTTATTTATGACATGAAATCTTAAAACAGGTATGGGAGGAAGCATGCTGAAAAATGAAGAATTAGTTGATCGCTCCTCTCTTATGATACGGTTTGAGTCCAATTCCCAAAAAATATTATCGGATGAACAAATGCTATGAGTTTCTGTTTTTCGTTGGTTAATTAGGGATCCATACAAATCTAAAATGGTTAGTTTTTTAGCGTTGTCAAGGAGGTAAAGTTTTGAATCGAATTCAATCATTTCAATTAATTGTCCCATTTCTACCAATCCTTTGGTATTTCGAATTTCTTGAACAATTTTTCCTTTCTGAGTTAAGTCTATGAGTAAGATCCTGGAATTGATTTGATCATAAATCCATAATTTATCCCCTCTTTCAGATCGAGCAATGTGCGAAGCATATTCAATTTCATATTCGCTCAAATCAATGCAATCGTTCACTAATGTTAATGTGTTATCTACAAAGCATATTTGTTGTTGTACTTCTGAAAATAGAAGAATTTTAAGCGGAGTAATTGGTATGATTTGTTGTATTTCCCCAAAAGATTTATTGCTGATTTTATATAGAATGCTTCCCGTATTATTAAATTTTATAAGGGTAGATTGGTCGGCTATGAATAATTGGTTGAAGGCGTCTACATTCCAACAAGAAATTGACTCCTTTGCAATGGTTGCTTTTTTTACCCAATCAATCGATAACTCCTGTGAGTAGGATGTGTTGAATATCAATAGAGCAAGAAGAAAAATACTATTTCTCATGTGTTTGATGTTTCTTGCTGCAAAAGTTGTTCCAGCAAATCTCGATTATTTGCTAATCTAGGAATTTTATTCTGGCCACCCAATTTCCCTTGTTTTTTTAACCAATTGTCAAATGTTCCTGGCGCAACAAAATGCAATATAGGCGGATTAAGCACCAAATTCTTGTAGCGTTTGGCATCATAATCGGAGTTGATTTCTCGTAAGGTTGTATCAAGTATTTCGGTAAATTCGACCTTGTTTTCCGGGGGACTTGTAAATTCAATCATCCATTCATGTGCGCCGGATTGGTTATTCTGCATGAATTTTGGTCCTGCTGTAAATTCTCTAATCGTCGCATTAGTTTGGGCGCATGCTGCTGCAAGCGCTTTTTCAGCATTTTCAACAATTAATTCTTCGCCAAATGTGTTTATATACGATTTTGTTCTTCCTGTTATTTTAAATCGATATGGTAATAAGGAGGTGAATTTTATTGTGTCTCCAACAATATATCTCCAAAGTCCTCCATTGGTAGAAATTACAAGGGCATAATTCACATCTAATTCTACGTCCTTTAAGGATAGAACTTTTTCAGAATCAATTCCCCTGTAGGAATCCATGGGGATAAACTCGTAGAAAATGCCGTAATCCAACATCAAAAGTAGCTCGGACGAAAAAGGCTGATCCTGAATACCAAAGAATCCTTCGGATGCATTATACGTTTCAACATAATGCATGTTAGGATCGGGAATTAATTCATTGAAATAGGCTCTATAGGGTTCGAAACTAACACCGCCGTGCATGAATAATTCCAAATTAGGCCAAACCTCTTTTAAATTCTTTTTACCTGTTATTTCTAAAATTCGTTCGGCTAATACCATGGTCCAACTGGGAACACCAGCCAAAATTAAAACATCCTCGTTAATAGTGGATTGAGCCATTTTTTCCACTTTTTCCTCCCATTCGCTCATCAATGCAATTTCTTTGGATGGTGTCCGGCGTATTTCAGCCCACCAAGGGAGATTATTTACAATTATGGCAGATAAATCCCCAAAATAGGAATCAGCTGATAAAGGATTGATTTGCGCACTTCCTCCAACTATTAGGTGCTTTCCATTGTATAATTTACAACCCGGAAAATTAGAATAATACAAAGCTAATAAGTCTTTTCCTCCTTTGTAATGACATTCTTCTAATGATTCTTTGGTGACCGGAATGAATTTACTGCGTCCCGCCGTTGTTCCAGATGATTTTGCAAACCATTTTGTGTCTGTGGGCCAAATGATGTTTTGTTCTCCGGCCATCAATCGGTCTACGTTTTTCTGAATACAGGAATACGCTTGCAAAGGCACGAATTCTTTGAATGTATCGTAATTTTTTACGCGAAAGAAATTGTTGTTAAACCCAAATTCAGTATAAATAGCAGTAGAAATCAAACGAGTAAAAACCTCATTCTGAACTTCTAATGGGTATTTTTTAAAGAGGTCAATTTGATGAATTCGCTTTTTTATTAGCCAAGAAAATAAGGTGTTAAATGGCATAGCGAATAGATTTTAGTCGCTTGATTTAGACGATCTAGCTTTTTATCCCCAGATAAAAATCGAAACGAGTATAGCAAGCAATGCAACAGTATAGATTATCCCAACTGCAGCAGTTGACTCGTCGAAAAAAGTATCTTTCTTAGATGACATAGTTGTTTTTTTTTCAAAGGTAAAAAATCACATTAGAATAACAATACAATCAGAAAAAAAATGATTTTTTTATGGAATTAAAACTTAACTTGCATCTAACTTAAAAAATGAAATTCTTTGCTTAGTTTTTTTTCAAAAAAAGAATGGCGCTTAAAATCGGATGATGAGCTGATTGTGATTTACAAAAAGTCACAGAAACCAGTTTGTATCGATATTTTTTATGAAAGATATGGTCACTTATTATTGTCGATTGCGAACAAATACTTGAAAAGCAAAGAAGATGCAGAAGATGTGGTCATGGAGTTGTTTCATAAGTTAGGAGAGAAAATAATCAAACACGAAATTCAACATTTTAAATCTTGGTTACATACCACAATAAGGAATGAATGCCTCATGCTACTTAGAAAAAAGAAAAGAGTTACTAGTGAAGTTGATCTATCTGAAATGCCTGAATTAGATCAGGCTATCAGTAGTTCAGAAGAAAAGGAAAAGTATTTTCAGCTGATAGAGGTATTGATTGCTAAATTGAAACCGGAGCAAAAGAAATCGATTGAATTATTTTTTCTTGAAGGGAAATCGTATTTGGAAATCGCTGATGACTTAAAATTATCATTAATGCAAGTGAAAAGTGCCATACAAAATGGGAAGCGTATGTTAAAGATATCCCTGGAAAAAGCGGGGGTTAATACAGTTAACTTATGAAATTAAATCGATTAAATAGTAGGCAATTACTTGATACACAAGATGCCGCGAAGAGAAAGACGATGATTGATCAGCTTGAGACCGATGAGCTATCGAAAGATGCATTGGACGGGTTTCTTCATTCTGAAATTTCTTGGTCGGATGTTCAGCAAATGGATGACCGATATAAACACGAAAGAAAAGGAAATTTCACCTTCAAATGGATCATAGGTGGTGCCTCCATGGTTATTTTGATAGTGGGTTTAGTCATTTTTTATCAGATAAATCAACCGTCAACTAATCAATTGGTTAACCATAATTATAGTAAAACGACAGAACCTTCAAAAAATAAGAAAGATAATTTGCAAACATCGAATTCAAACCTTGTAAAAGCCAAATCAAATAATGAGGTTCAATTACAAGCAAGAATGGCTAATACAAGCTCATTAAATAAAGAAATAACAATTAGTGAAAAAGAAATCAATAGCGTCGTATCCTCGGAAATAACAAGTGATGGTTCATTGAAATCAATGAAGGTGTTAGATGTAAAAATGTTTAATTCATCGGATGAAATAAAAAATGAAGGTGTAAATGCCCAAGAAGTTTTTATTTATTCGTACAAGACAGTTGATTATCGAGTGTATCGTAAAGAAAATACCTTAATCGTTGATGCTAATCGATTGTTAAACGGTGTTTCTGCTAATCAATCATCTAAATCTTCGACCGTTGAAATTTCGGAACAAAAAGAAATTGGGTATTTTTATTTCCTTACCGAGAGCATGAACTATTTTAAAAAGGGTATGCTGGATCTCGCCATGGAAAATTTCAATCTGATTTTGAAAAATTTTCCTGATGATGTGAATGCTCTTTTTTATGCTGGTTTATGTGCTGTAGAGAAAAAAGATTATAAGAATTCAATTGCCTTTTTTGAGAACGTCCGCATTCATAAATATTCCAATTTTAGAGAGGAAGCTGAATGGAAATTATTGGATGTGCTAATTCAAACAAAGGATTGGGAGAAAGCAAAATCGTTGAGACAAACAATTATTCAAAAAAATGGGTTCTATGCAGGTCAAGCAAAGGCCCTGAAAATATAGATTTTGTTAACCAAACGCTCGTTCTATAACATCTTCTTTTCGCGCTTTCAATAGAAGTTCAATCCTTTTATTTTGGGTAGATACCGTTAAAAAAGGGAGCTCGTATTCCAAACAAATGTCCAAGTCATGACAAGAAAGCAATATACATTTGTTTTGATCTTGAGCTATTTTTTTTAGTTTTTCGATGAGGATTCGTTTGTTTGAATAATCTAAAAAAGCTGTTGGTTCATCCAACAAAATTATAGGTGTTTCTTGAGCCAATGCTCGAGCTACTTGTAATAATTGTCGTTCACCATCACTCATTTGATTTGTGAATTTCGTGGATAAATGTTTTATCTCTAATGCTTCGAGCGCATTTTGAATATGTGTCTTATCCTGTTCGCTCAATCTACCAAGTGCGTTAGTGTATGGATTCCTTCCTATGCTAACATACTCTAAGCCTGATAAATAAGATATACCACTGAATTTGGTTTCAACAAAAGCAATTCTTTTGGCCTTTTCTAAAATGGTTAAAGAATTTATTCCCTGCTCAGCCACAAGTATTTCTCCTTTTATTAGTGGGAATTCTCCAATAATCGTTTGTAATAAAGTGGTTTTTCCTGAACCATTTTTTCCAACTAAAGCATATAGATTGCCTTGCTCAATGCTAAGATTTGCGCTTAATAATGTGCTTTCATACCCTATTTCTATGTTTTTTAACGTGATCAAATTAACTTTTTTAATATGATGTAAACAACAAATGGAGCTCCAATGAGGGAGGTGAGTGCATTAATAGGCAAAACAACGTAAGGTTCCAAAATTTGAATGATGGTGTCACACGTCAACATGAAAATACCACCGATAAGTAAATTTCCAATCAATAAGTATTGATGATTTTGTGTGCGAAACAACATACGAGTTAAATTTGGTATCGCTAGACCAACAAAAGCGATGGGTCCGCAAAATGCAGTTATTGTTCCAGTTAACACAGCAGTTATCGTAATTACTGAAATCCGTAATGCTCGTATAGGAACACCTAAGGTTTTTGCCGAAACTTCCCCTAATACCATCGCATTTAGAGGTTTGCTTAGGAAAAAAGAACCTGTTATTCCTAACCCAATACTTCCTAAAATAATAGGCAATTGATCAAAAGTTGTTTGTTGAAGGCTTCCAAATGACCAAAAAGTGAAACTCTTCAGTTGCTCAGCAGCACTAATAGATTCTAATGTAGTGATTACTGCACCAACAAAACTCGAAATCATAAGGCCAATCAATAATAAAGATATGTGGGAACGTACATAAACTGAGAACAATAAAATGACTGATCCGAATAGAAATGAACCCAGTAATGCGCCTGTAATTAAACCTAGGTCAGATGTGAAAAATGGAATACCCGTCAATAGGGTTAGGGCAACAACTAGAGATGCACCTGAATTTATACCAAGTACATAGGGTCCGGCAAGTGGATTATTAAACAAAGTTTGCATTAGCATTCCTGATATAGCCAAGGCCCCTCCTGATAAAACCGCCATTGCCATGCGTGGTATACGAAATTCAAAAAAAATCAGGTGATTCGTATTGTTCGAGTCATAGGAACCAAATGCAGATAATATTTCTGAAAACGATAAGGAGATTTGACCGGATAGGGAATGTGCCAACATTAAAAATGGCAACATTGCAAGTAATACAATTACCCAAAAACGATATCTGTATTGCTTAATCAAGGGGCTGATAAAAATGTAGCTTTTTTGATGGAAATGAATGAAAAATTGAAATTAAGTCGGATAGAACCCATTCTGGATGCACTGCACTCAATTCCCAATATTTATTCGGATTCTTAGTATAGCAAAATACGTTCTTTTCCCGGAATGGCTTTAGGAATGAAGCTTTGGGATTGCTTAATTTCAACAAGCGGTAGGAGGGTAAACCGGGATTGATCCAAAAATTAGCTTTTTTAGCATCTATCAATATTTTCTCTTGTCCATAGGATAAACTACCTGTTCCTTTCGTGTTTTTGTAGAGATAAGTTCCTCCTGCGTCTGAAATCAATTGAGACATATAACTTTCTCCAGCCGGGGCATACCAAAAATCCCCCATTTTTGAACCGGATAGCACAACAGGGCTTTTTTTGTCTCCTTGTATCGATTTTTTAAGCTCGTTATATTCCTTTGTTATCTTAGCCAAATGTTCCTTTGCCGAATCTTCTGAACCGGTTAAATAGCCAAACAACAGAATCCATTCTGCTTTTCCTAATGGGTGAGATTCTTTCCAATCAAAATTAGGTATCGTAATAACCCCTATTTTTTGCAATTCTTTGTTCTTTGCAAATTCAGCAGAAAAGCCACTGTATACAATAACTGAAGGTTTCAGATCAATGATTTTTTCGATGGATGGGTTTGTTTCATTTCCAAAGTCAACTATTTTTTTAGTGTCAATTTTCTGTTTGATTTCGGCGTTGTAAATTAAATCTCTGGAACAAGTCCCTTTTATTTTTTGTATTTGATTCAATTGAGCCAACATGGCACAGTGAGTTGTGGAGAACACAAGGAAAGAAAGATTACCTTTCTGTATTTCAACGTATTCTGCTGGTATTGTTGAATTTGGTTCTTTTTTTATAAAAAATTTATAGCTTTTGTTTTTTCGGTCGGGATGTTTTATATCGATATAAACCCCATTTTTTTCATCTCGAATACTCAAAAATCGGGAATATTTTTTACCTGTTCCGGCAGGTGAACTCATATCCTGTTTTTCAGAACATCCTAACAGGAGTAGGGAAATGAATAAGAGTTGAATTACTTTTGTCATAACAAGTAACTATGTCCAAAAAAAAGATTATAATTGAATGTAAAAGTAATATTATAAATTTGAGTTCCATGCGCTTTCTAACTTCTTTCCTATTCCTTTTTTTCGTCCTTTCCGCTAAAGGACAAAAAGTTGAGCTGAACGAAGCGGTTGAATTTCTTAATCAACTTCGGGCTAACCCTACATCATTTTCTAAAGAGGTAGGTGTTTCATTAGTAGGGATTGAAAAAAGAGAAGGATTGAATTGGGATGAAACCCTTGCAAAAGTAGCACAGGCAAAAGCCGAGGATATGGCTAAAAATAATTATTTCGGTCACGTAGATAAAAAAGGATACGGCATGAACTTTTACATGAACAAAGCGGGGTATAAATTGAATGCTGATTGGTTGAAAAATCCGAAAGAAAATTACTTTGAGTCCATAACAGCCGGTGCGGAATCACCCCGAGAGGGAATTATTGATTTAATTAACGACGGAAATGTAAAAGATCACCAAAAAGCGGGACATAGATTGCATTTGCTTGGGATTTCTGATTTTCATGCTAAATCAGGTGATATAGGAATTGGATGGGCAACAAACCCAAGTTCACCCTACAAAACTTATATGGTTGTAATTATTGCAAGGCATGATTGGTAATTAACTCATGATTTCTTTGGCAAGCGATAGGCATTTTTCTCCTTTGAAATTGGGTACATGAAAAGAGAGATAGGTAACCAAAATTAAAACAATTTCTTTTGTTTGCTTTTTAAATGCACTTTCTGGTATTTCAAATCCTTCCATATAGTCTCTGATTAAGTGAGCTGCTTCTGATTGAAGTGTACTAACCATGTTTCTGGGTGAATTGGTGAAAATCCCTTGTTGAATGTCAAAATAATTAGCATCACTTTCTTCAATTAAAGGGCTGATTCCTAAATGAATAATGTAAGTGAGTAGGAAAGTAGCAGGAAAAAACTGTGGGTTTGAATCCTGGTTTAACTTATGTATAGAAGCAACTAAGTATTGATATAAAGGTTCATCTGCCAAGTCTGTTTTTAAACTTTGATGTAAAATATCTGCAAGGAAAAAAGCAATTACTTGTTTTATTGGACTCGCAAATATGGCATGCATGGGTTCAAGTAATTCCACTTGATTTAATTTACCCAATTCGGAATCAGGTCTTCGGTAAAAGGTTAACTCATAAATACCAAGTGGAGTTAAATTTCCTGATTTTTTCTTCCCACCTTGAAAAATAAATTTTTGAATTCCATGCTGCTGTGTGTAAAATGTCGTGATTAGACTTGTTTCGCTGTATGAAATGCGGTGAAGTAAAATTCCTGAATCTGTTTGTTTCATTTTGGATGACTCATGATAATAAAGACTTCTGATCCTTCACGTGGTTTAATCGAATTATAACAGGGTTCAATTACAACTGAGGAAAACACGGCTTGAAATATTTGTTGATATTCAATCATGGACCCTCCAAAAGGTGGCCCCCCTTCGAAATCCCGATTAAATAGTACGCCAACCAATTTTCCGGAAGGTCTAATTAAGTCCACTATTTTTTTTGCGTATTTCTTGCGGTCATTCGGATTAATGGCACAGAACAAGGTTTGCTCCATGACTAAATCATATTTCCCTAGGTGTTCAAAAAAATCACTACAGTGCATCTGTTCTTTCGGGAAATCGCTTACTCGCTCAGAAAAAAGAGTCAACGCTTCTGGTGCAAAATCGAGCAGGTTCACATTGGAAAATCCATTTTGCCATAAATATTCTGCTTCATGTCCACTGCCGCAACCTGGAATTAATATCGAAATAGATTTATCGGTTAATTGATCAATGTATTCCTTAATGGGTGGCGTAATGGCCCCATAATCCCAACCTGTTTGGTTTTGCTGATATCGTTCACTCCAAAAATTATTATTCTCAACGGGGTTCATTGGGTTGATTTATTTTTCATTTTTACCGCACAAATACCCATTCATTTTCGGTAGATTGATTGGCGCTAAATTCATAATTATCTACCGTATAAAGTTTAAGTTCTTCCACATCTTTCAAATCGTTTTCGATGAGGTAACGACTCATTCTTCCGCGTGCATGCTTAGCGAAAATCATGACAGTTGAAAATTTTCCGTTTTTAAATTCTTTGAAAGTTGGAGTGATTACTTGGTTGGTGATTTTTTTAAAGTCAATTGCTTTGCTGTATTCAGCTGAAGCGAGATTTATGATCACTTCGTTGCTACCCAATTCTTGGTTTAATTGTTTCGTTAGTTTATCTTTCCAAAAGGCATAAAGGTTTTTCTCCTTGGCAGAAACAGGGAAAGAGGTACCCATCTCCAATCGATAAGGGAAAATTAAATCAGCTGGTTTTAGAATTCCATAGAGTCCGGATAATATACGCAACCTATCTTGTGCCATTTTTTTGTGTTCGGTAGACAAGTTGAGATAATTAAGTCCTTTATAGGCTTCACCCGTGAAAATGGAAGCTGCGGGTAACCATAATTCAACCTGTTCTATTGACCATTGTTGAAATCGGTCAAAATTGAGTTGTGCCAGGTCCATAGAAATATCCATCAACTTAGCCAATGCTTTAGGTTTTAGTTTTTTGAGTTTTTTTACTAATTTTTCTGAATCTTTAGTAAACAAAGGATATTCTGAAAATTGCTCCGGTTTAACCCCTTCAGTTTGGATTGATTTTGCCGGCGAAAGTAAAATTTTCATAGGACTTTCAATCATCTATTATTCGTTCGTGTCAACATGCTTTTTGCTACCTGCGTAAATTTCAAATTTTCTAAAACTACACTCCAAGTCACCATTAAACACTTTTTGTCGCACAGATGTTTTTAATCCAATTGATTTTAATGCGTCATCATTCGAAGAGATAATCCAACATACGGAATTGGTCATGGAATGCTTGAGCCAATTACCAATGGCCTCATATAATTCATTAATTCGATCTCCCATACGCTCTCCGTAAGGCGGGTTTGTTATAATGAATACAGGTTCATCATTTGATTTTACCTCATTAAAGTTCATTCCATTGATTTCCACAGCGCGCGAAAAAGCAAAATTCCGTATGTTTCTTCGTGCTTTTAAAATCATCGTGTCGTTGATATCCGAACCTATGATTTTGCAAGGTAATTCGCGGATTTTGTAATCAACTGCATCATAAATAGAATTCCATAATTCACTGTCATAATTTAGTAAATTCTTGAACGCATAAAATTGACGTTCGATGTTTGATGGAATTCCGCTTGCTAGCAGGGCCGCTTCAGCAACCAAGGTTCCAGATCCACAGAACGGGTCTAAAAAGGTTGTTTTTCTATCCCATCCTGACATGCGTATAAGGCAAGCCGCAACTACTTCATTCATAGGTGCCAAGCCAGTTTCTTTGCGGTATTCACGTTGAAATAAAGGAGCTCCGCTTGTATTGATAGAAATTGTGGCTTGATTTTCCCTTACGTACAAATCTAATAATACGTCCGGTCTAGAAATTTCAACATTAGGTCGCTCTTCATATTTTTCTCTGAATGAATCTGTTATAGCGTCCTTAACCAACAATAAAGGATATTTAGTATTGCTAAACAAGGACGAAAAAACCGCACCTTTAACGGCGAAAGATTTTTTTATATCAAACCATTCTGTCCATCGAATTTCTTTTGCTTTTTTGTAGATGTCTTTTTCATCCTTGATTAAGAATTTGGAAATTTCAACCAAAACGGAAATGGCACAACGACTATGTAAATTTAGAAAGTAAACATCGCGCCACGTACCTTTTAGTTGAACTGCTCTATTAAGAATTGTACAATCAACATACCCCAATTCTTGTAACTCATCTGCCAGGGTTTGTTCAAATCCAAAAAATGTTTTTAACGTGATAGTAAGTTGTGAATTTGTTAATTTTTCTTTCATTTGATTTGGGTTGATTGTAGTCTGATAACTATGACTTATTTTTGTCTACAAAGGAACAAATTTGAAGCGAATTAACCGTTACTTTTTCATTTTAATTATCCAAATTCTAGTCTTAGATCAATTGGTTGCTCAGCAGCGTGTAGGTTTGGTGCTGAGTGGAGGCGGTGCAGCTGGATTAGCTCATATAGGAGTACTTAAAGCACTTGAAGAAAATGGAATCCCAATTGATTTTATTACGGGCACATCAGCAGGAGCGTTAACAGGGGCCATGTATGCCTCTGGATTTTCTCCTAAAGAAATTGAGTCGTTTGTATTGTCCGATGAATTTCAACGAATGACATCAGGGGAATTGGATGCGTCCAAGCGATTTTTATTTCGTGAGGTTGATCAACATGCCGGAACCGTTTCCTTTTCGTTTGCAAAAGATAGTTTACTGAGACGTTCCATACCGTTGAATTTAGTAAGGCCAGCTTTATTGGATTTCTCAATGATGAAGTTGATGGGCACAACAGGCTCAGCCTATGGTAAAGATTTCAACCAGCTTTTTGTTCCTTTTCGTTGTGTTGCCTCAGATGTTGTCAACAAAAAAAGTATTGTTTTTTCAAAAGGAAATCTGAACGAATGTGTACGGGCTTCTATGACATACCCACTATATGTTAACCCAATTCGAATAAATGGAACCTTGTTTTTTGACGGTGGTTTGTACAATAATTTTCCGGCAGATGTAATGTATACTGATTTTCATCCAGATTTTATAATCGGTAGTAATGTTTCAGGAAATGTGAATGCACCGGATGAGCAAGACTTTTTGGGTGTTTTACAAAACATGCTTATTAGTTATTCCAATTTTAATTTACCTTGTGCCGAAGGAATAATAATTGAACCTAAATCGGACATTGGGACCTTTGATTTTCAATTAGCAAAAAAAGCAATAGATGAAGGTTATCGACTGACAATTCTTCAGATGGATTCAATACTTGCTAAAGTGGAAAGGAGAGTTTCGCTAGAAGAATTGAGTTTGAAAAGAAAGAACTTTCGATCCAAAATACCAGAATTGCTTGTAAGCGAAATTTCGCAAGATGAACAGAAAAGTCGAGGAATTCAATTTGCGAAAAGTTCACTACAGGGCGCTCGAAAAAAAACAATGTTAGATGAAAAAACACTTGAAAACAGATATTTCAGGTTGTATTCTACTTCTCAGTTAGATTTTATGTATCCCACATTATCATTGAAGAAAGATTCTACTTATAATTTGAAATTATTCCTTCGTAAATCAAAAGATTTCCAATTGGATTTAGGCGGTCATTTTTCATCAAGGGCTGTAAATACTGGATATATTGGATTAACTTATAAAATGATTGGAAGCGTAGCTTCATCCATACATGCTGAATCTTATTTTGGTAAGTTTTACGGTTCGGTTAAAACGGATATTAACATCGAACTTCCGAGTGTTTTTCCCGTATCGGCTTCTGCTTATTTTGTTATGAATCGCTGGGATTACTTTAGGAGTTTTGCTACTTTTTTTGAAGATGTTCAACCTTCTTTTTTGGTGCAGAATGAAACATATGCCGGATTTCAGTTAAAGCATCCTATTGGAAATAATTCTAAATCCACGTTCAATTTTAGGTATTTTGAATTGGATGATGAATATTATCAAACCTCCAATTTTACTAATAAGGATACGGCTGATCAAACCACTTTTTATGGAAGTTCAATAAGCTGGGAATTCATGCAAAATAGTTTGAATCGAAAACAATTTGCTAGTTCTGGACATTTGTTTTACATCCGAACAAGATTAGTAGAGGGCAGAGAGAATACCGTTCCCGGAACCACATCTGGTTTCGAGGAAACTTTTAGAAAATACCATTCTTGGTTCAATGTAAATGCGGAATTTCAATCTTTTGTCATTTCAAAAAAGTATTTTCATCTTGGGTTACATGCTAAAGGTCAATTTAATTCTCAATCTTTATTTGCAAATTATACCGCATCTTTATTATCGTTGCCCGCATTTTCTATTATTCCTGATCAAGAAACGTATTTTTTGCCAGAGTTTCGTTCACATCAACATATGGGTGGAGGAGTGAATCTCGTATTTAGTTTGCGAAAAAATATTGACTTTAGAGTTGACGCCTATTATTATCAGCCTTTTCTGCAATTACAAAAAAATGCAGATGGCACAATCCAATATATAAAACCGTTCAAAGGAGAAACGTTTTTTGCATCAACTTCATTCATTTATCATTCCCTTGTAGGTCCTGTTCGCGCCACACTCAACTATTTTCCCACCCAGAAAACTCCTTTTGCTTTTCAGTTGAGTTATGGATATGTGTTGTTTAATGAACGAGCAATTCGATAGGCAACGACTTATTTTTTAAAGCGTTTATGGCTAGATGAAATTCATTGTTTGTTTAATTTTTTATCTGTCTACTTTTAGGGTAGCTAGCCAACTTACTATTGTTAAAGACAATTTAGGTTGTGGCTATGGCTTAATGAATACAGAAGGAAAATGGGTGATTCAGCCAGATTATACACTAATTGAATCATTGGGTGGTAGCTATTTTTTGACTTTAAATGAGCATGGAAGAGGTTTAATTAGCTTAGATGGAAAAGTAATTGTTCCACCAAAATATGAATGGGTCGGCATAATAAATGATACACTATTCTCTATTCGACAAAAATATTTTTACGGTATTTACCACCTTCGGAATGGAGAAATTATTCCCCCCATCCATTTTCAATTAACGTACGAACACCCATTTTTTATTTCATCCGGAACAGCTGATTCAAAAAATGCGATTCATAACAGAAATGGTGAAAAAATCACCAGAAAACCCTTTGATTTTTCAACTATTACTAAGGATAAAATATTTTTGTACACTAGGAAAGAAAAAAAAAATCTTACTTCTATTATGAATTTTGATGGAAGTTGCCAACAACAAGATATTGACGGGTATTGTCTTCCTTTCAATGAATTTGGATTAGCCCCAATAGGCGATTTTGGTGGTTATTCACGTGTAAATGGAAAAGCTGGAATAATTAATAAGGAAGGGAAAGTCATTGCTGAAAGAAAGTATCAAAGTATTCATTATTGCAATGATAAGTTCATTTTGCGCGACTCAAATTCAACCGCCTTCATGGATGCTGATGGGAGTAATTTTAAAGAATGGTCATGTCAGTTTTGGCCTCTAGAAAGTAATAGTTATACATACGTTCCTGAATGTTTATTCAATGATTACACTTGGCAAAGTAGTTGCAACGGTAAAGTGGGGCTTTTTAATGGGTTAGGAAATCAATTAGCCGAACCAATTTATGATGCCATAGAGCCTTTTTCCCATTCGAAAAGAACTGCCACCTGTACATTTAAAGTTTATCAGCAAGGTAATTGCGGTATCTTGAATTTGAAAGGAAAGGAGACTATCCCTCCGGAATACGATGAATTGGAAATTCTAGAAATAAATGCACATATTTCGGATGATTACAATACTCACTTAACTCTTTTGCTTGCAAAGAAAAACAACAAATTTGGTTTGATAAATGAATTGAATCAGGTGGTAGTTCCAATTGAGTATGATAAATTCTTGTTTAATGAGGGGTACTACTTTTCTACCAATAATGAAATCTCAAAGGTTCAATTTAATGACACGATATCGATTGCAAAAGGAAAAGTTTTGTTTAGACTAGATTCCATTGAGGTTTTACAATTTACAAATTATCAATATGATGCATTTGCGATCGATGGTGCTGTTAGAAATAATGTTGTTATTTATCCAATAGGAGTAAATAAAAAATTAACTTATTACGACAAAAACAGCAACCAATATACGTATTTGATTTCAGCCGATAATAAAAAGAAAACAAGAATTCAGTATATGGAACCCTATCATAAATTGGCAAAGGTGCATTCTATTTCAGGCAAAGCGGGAGTACTCAATATGAGCACAGGGAAATTTATTATTGATACGCTTTATCAAGATATTTCATTGCATTACGAACAATATAATCTTGTTTGGGTGAGTAAATCGCCAGGTGAAAAATGGATGGTTTTTGACACTAATGGAGTAAAGAAATCACCTATTCAATTTGAGCAAATCCATTTATTTACAGAACCAGTGATTGTAAAAGAAAATAATAAGGTAGGAATTGTCCATACAGATTTAACATGGGTGCTTAAACCAAAATTCTTGGGAATTAATCGTATTTCTGATAGCTTATATTTGATCCAGACCACAAGCAAAAAGTTAGGTGTACTACATCCAAAAAAGGGGTGGATTATGGATACTATTTATACGAATTTCGAATTTGTTTTCAATCATTATTTAAACAATTGGAAATCAAAATCTAGTATTTCCAAGTTCGGAACACACCCAGTAAATGATTATTGGCTTTTGGCAAATAAGAAGCATAAATTACTTTTCGATCAGAAAGGAAATACATTTGTTGCCGGAACGGTGGAATTTGATTCTTTACGGTATCATTCAGCTTTCACTAAAACAGAAAGATCTTATGTGTATTTTTCAATCAAGCTGTCTGAAAATAGTTCAGTGAATGTTTTAGAAATGCCGTATACAAAAGAGCTCTATCAAAAACTAAATACTCGCTATGAGAAAAACAAACCGTGTCCTTT
>CAZTFG010000034.1:21620-21940 GCA_964612725.1 uncultured Lishizhenia sp.
TTCTGTCTCTGAATTGAGCACGGATATTTCATGCACCCCTAATTCCAAGCGATCAAGTAATCCCTTTGGTGTATATTCAACTATTCAGCTGGTGGAGAATAAAAAAACGGGAAAACTTGAAACAATCAAAAAGGAAGACAGCATAGCATATTACAAAATTCCTATACAAGAAAAATATAGCATCGCCTTTGCCGGAAAAAAATGTGTTTCAGTTTCAATTGATGTTCATGATCCTAATCCTACCTATTCTCCTTATTATTATGGAGGAATGCCCTATCAAGATTATCCGAATTCCGCAGATGAGGTAAAGGAAATTCCTG
>CAZTFG010000035.1:0-21317 GCA_964612725.1 uncultured Lishizhenia sp.
GAGTAACCAAACGATTAATCATCGAGTAATTTTTTTTCATACATTAGAAAAGGCTGCCTGTTGAGGCAGCTTTTTTTTTGACCATAGATTAATTTGTTTTGTAATTTTGTACGATGAAATGGTTAAGCAATCGGATAAGCGTTAAAAAGCATGATGGATACACAACTATCATCATTACCCCTATTCAAAATTTTTGGGTAAATCTACTCATGGGAGCTTGGCTAGGAATGTGGGTAACCATTGGAGCCGTGGTTATCGCCTCATTTTTTCTCTTTAATCTCACGTATCAGGAAGAAATTATATTGTGGGTTTTCTTATCATTTTGGGGATATTATTTACAAAAAATTAGTCGTTCGTTTCTTTGGTTATTATATGGTAAAGAATTGATTAAAATAGATGAAGTTGGTATTAATTACAAACGATCTATTTTTAAGTATGGTAAAACCCATGTTGTTTTTTTCGAAAATATCGCATCTATAACTTCGCGCTTTCCTGAAGAGAAGTCATTAGAATCCGTTTGGGAATCTTCACCATGGATAAACGGAGGAGAAAGAATTTTTATTGAAACTAAATTGAAAACCTATTTAATCGGAAGAAAATTAACAAAAACAGAAACTGCGGGGTTGATAGATCTTTTAAAAACAGCAATTAAAAAAGCTAAATAGGTCATATTAGATTCAAAGTGTTTATTCTTTTTTTCAGTTTTTTAACATTTTTTTATGTCTCGCTCTTGCACGATTCAAATTATACAGATACTTTTGTCTCGAAAAATAATATTAACCCTTAATTTCAATTAAAATGAAAAAAGTATTTTTAACATTAGCAGTAGTTTTAGCTACAAGTACAGTATTAGTTTCTTGTGGTGGTAAAAAAGAAGCATCAGAAAACGCAACAGTTGAAGCAACAACTGAAGAAGTTGCAGCTCCAGAAGAAGCTCCAGTAGCATCTGAAGAAGCAACAGCTGAGGCTAAAGCTGAAGTGAAAGCTGAAGAGAAAAAGAAATAATCTTACACTCTAAGAATTTATAAAATAGTCGCTCAATTGAGCGACTATTTTTTTTTATACCACTTCCATCTCAATTTTTATTACTAACTTAAAGTATGGAAGATTCGATCAATACAATAAAAATTACTGAATTATTTGTTAACCAAACCAATCGAACTGTTTTTCTTACAGGAAAAGCAGGGACTGGTAAGACAACTCTACTTAAGCAAATTGTTCAATCCACTCAAAAAAATACCGTTATAGTTGCACCTACAGGTATTGCCGCATTAAACGCCGGTGGGGTAACTATTCATTCCTTTTTTCAACTTCCATTTGGTGCTTTTATTCCAGAAGCAAATTCTCCTGCGGATTCATATCAGATTAAGCACGAAAATAAAACTTCGCTAAAACGTCATTTTAAAATGAACAAAAAACGGATTTCTATCATACGAAATCTAGAGTTGCTTATTGTTGATGAGGTGAGCATGTTACGCGCTGACCTATTAGACGCTATTGATTGGATGTTAAAAATAATTCGAAGGAACAATGATCCTTTTGGTGGAATTCAAGTATTATTTATTGGCGATCTTCTACAGCTCCCTCCTGTTGTTAAAAACGAAGAATGGAATTTGTTGAGGAATTATTATAAAGGTGTCTATTTCTTCAACTCTCAAATACTAACTGTAAACCCTCCTTTAATAATTGAATTAACTACTATTTTCAGACAACAAGATAATCAGTTTATCGATTTATTGAATAACCTACGACACAATTTCATTACGAAAGAGCACGTTATCCTGCTCAATGAAAAAGTGATAGACGGCAAGAGTGAGCTGGACAAAACTGGATACATCACCTTATCAACTCACAATTCCAGAGCAGATGAAATAAACATGCGTGAGCTTAAGAAAAATAATTCAACCTCCTTTTTTTATTCCTCAGAGATTACAGGGGAATTTCCTGAACATATTTACCCCATTGATCATCAACTTGAACTTAAAGTTGGCGCTCAAGTTATGTTTATCAAAAATGACATTGGCTTCGAAAAAAATTACTATAACGGAAAAATTGGTGTAATATCCCAATTAAGTGAATTTGAAATAACCGTGTATTTCCCCGAAGAGAAGAAAAAAATTAGTGTAGAAAAATACGAGTGGTCCAATATTAAATACACATTGAATGAGGCCACACAAGAAATCACCGAAGAGGTAATTGGCACATTTGTTCAGTATCCATTAAAACTTGCCTGGGCCATTACGGTTCACAAGAGCCAAGGACTAACTTTTGATAAAGCAATTTTGGATGTAACAGATGTATTTGCACCTGGTCAAGCATACGTAGCCTTTTCACGCCTGAGATCATTAGATGGATTAAAACTACTTTCGCCTATAGAAAACAAATCTATTTCATTAGATCAACAATTGATAGATTTCACCTCTCACGAAACGAATTTAGCCCAATTAAATATTCAATTACTCCAAGAGACTCGCCGATACCTATGGCAAAGGCTGCAAAAAACATTCGATTGGTATTCAATTATTGAAATGATAAGTGTTCATGCAGCAAGTTATAATGGTGCCTTATCAAAATCCGAGAAAGCAAAAAATCATGATTGGATAAAAGAAATTGTAAAAAAACTCTCGAATACTCAGGAAGATTCTTTTAAATTCCGAAAACAGATTGATAAACTATTTCAATCGGGTACTGATTTAGCATTCATCAATGATCGCACTGATGCTGCCTATCATTATTTCTTTACTATTTTCGATGATTTGCTCGGCCAATTTTATTTTAAATTAGGAGAACTAAAACTTATAAAGAAAACGAAACAATATTCAGACGAATTAGAAGAAATTTCTGAATTGCTTTTTAGTAAAATTATTGAACTTAAAAAAACGCGTGTTTTAACCGAAAAAATAACTTTTGGTATTGAAATCACTCAATCACTTTTCAAAATCCCAGAAATAGAAAACTATCAAATCTCTAAAATCAGTTCGACCCAACAACTTTTACGTCAACAAAATAAAAATTCTAAACTCCTCTTGGATACCATTGATTTTGAAACAAAAATTTTAAGTAAAAAAACGAATTCAAAAAAACCAAAATTAAGCACAATTGAAACAACCCTTGAATTGATTAACGCAGGAATGAAAACGCAAGAAATCGCTAGTTCTCGTCAGTTGTCAGAATCAACAATTTATAGTCACATCACTCAATTAATTAGAGCAGAAAAAATAACTTTATCAGATGTTATGGAATCAAAAAGAATTTCAGAAATTCAACAATTGGTTGAAACAATCAATGGCAATTCGTTATCTCAAATTAAAGCTCAGGTTGGTGATCAGATTTCATGGGATGAGTTACGCATCTATCAAGCTTCCACAATCATCTAAATAAAATCCGAAATGGAAATTGCTACAGAATCAACATCTCCATTGATGGGTGGAGATATTTTCTTTATGGCTACTTCTAATTTATCACAAGAAGCTATTGTATTTTTAATCTTGTCATAAATACGCATGCCAACGTGCTCAATTAATTTGGATGATACAGCCATTTCAACTTCAACAAGTTTATTAATAACTACATAGTCAATTGTTTGAGATAGGTCATCATTCAATGCTGCTTGGGTGAAATCTGTCTCCAATTTAATATCTACCTGGTAGTGACCACCAATTTTAGTTTCCTCAGGCAAACAACCATGAAAAGCATACACTTTTATGCCAGAAACAAAGATCTGGTGTTTCATTATTTGGAGGAATCTACGAATTCCAACCCTGTGTTCATACGACGTAGTACTTCATCTTTCCCTAAAAAAGAAGCAATGTCGAACATTCCGGGCCCCATACCAACCCCAGTAACTAATAATCGAAAAGGTAATAAAACAGAACCAATTCCAACATTTTTAGTCTCCAAATATACTTTAAAAGCACTTTCTATTTCTGGGGCTTCAAAATCCTGAATATTTTCCAATTCAATTAACCAACCCTTCATATAGTCGGTTGTTTCAGCCTTCCATTTCTTGGAAATGATTTCGGTATCATACTCTTTCGGAGCTTCAAACAAATATTTTCCTTCTGAAACGATATCTGCAACGAAGGTGGCTCTTTCCTTCATTAATCGACAAATCTCTGCCAATTTTTCAACTGGTAATGAGGTAGTAATTAAATGTTGTAATTGCTTAGCTAATTCTAAATCAGGGGTAGCTCTAAGGTATTGCTGTTGAAACCATTTAGTTTTATCCGGGTCAAATTTAGCTCCAGCTTTGGATACCCTTTCAAGTGAAAATGTATCAGACAACTGTTCTAAGTTAAATATTTCTTGGGTTGTTCCAGGATTCCAACCTAAAAAAGCAAGCATATTAATAAACGCTGCAGGATGATACCCTTTTTCTCGATAACCTGAGTATAATTCACCTTCAGCCGTGTGCCAATCAAGGGGAAATACAGGGAATCCTAATCGATCACCATCTCTTTTGGACAATTTCCCATTACCATCGGGTCTTAGTAACAAAGGTAAATGAGCAAACTCAGGACAATCCCAACCAAAAGCTTCGTACAACAAATAATGTAAAGGTGCCGATGGCAACCACTCCTCACCACGGATCACATGACTAATTTTCATTAAATAATCATCCACAACGTTAGCTAAGTGATAAGTAGGCATCCCATCGCTTTTAAACAAAACCTTGTCATCCAAATTATTGGTATTTACAACCACCCAACCCCTTATGATATCATTCAAACGAACATCTCGATTACGAGGCATTTTCATTCGAATAACATAAGGTTCATTAGCTTGTAACAATCGATTTACCTCATCAGCAGGTAGTGTCAACGAATTGCGTAAGGAGGTACGAGTAATACTGTTATATTGCCAATTTGGCATTCCCATTTGCTTTGCCTGTTCTCTAACTTGATCCAATTCTTCAGCCGTATCAAATGCATAATAAGCCTTGTCTTCCTGAACTAATTGTTCCGCATATGGTTTGTATAATTCCTTTCTTTCTGATTGAACATAGGGTCCAAAATCCCCACCGATTCCTGGACCTTCAGTAGGCATGATTCCACACCATTTCATCGATTCCATAATGTAATCTTGAGCACCTGGGACAAAACGAGTTTGATCCGTATCCTCTATTCGAATAATGAAGGTTCCATTATTTTTTTTAGCAAAAAGGTAATTATATAATGCTGTGCGCACTCCGCCCATGTGCAAGGGACCAGTGGGTGAAGGGGCAAATCTTACGCGAACAGGTTTGGACATACTATTTTTTTTGCAAAGATAAAAGAAATGCCTAAAAGGTCGCGAGAAGCATTGAGTCAAATGACAAATTTTATTTTTTTTTGTGCTAAAATCTGTTTTGACGGCTTGACAATCAAATTATTCACTTCAAAAACAATTAATTTGATTTTTTATTTCTATTTTTGCACCCTTGAAATATACAATTATGCTAGAAAATTTTTCATTAGACACAATAAAAAGCAAATTTCAAAACGATTCTCGTTTTAAATTTGGGACGCTGATCGCTGGAGGAGTATTATTACTTGTATTAGGTGGCTTAGCGTATTACCAATTTATTTGGAAAGCAAAAAATAATGAATCTAAAAACGCATATTGGAAAGGATTAAATTATGCCGAAAAAGATTCTACCAATTTAGCAATCAATGAATTAACGAAAGCAAAAAAGAAATATGATGGATATATTGGCGGTGAAATTGCTCAATTTGTACTTGCTAGACAATTCATGGCAAAAGGAGAATTTAAAAAAGCGTTAAAGGAATTAGAAGAAGTAAATCTTGACGATTCGTTTTTATCCGCAATGCGTCTTGGATTATCTGCTGATTGTCATTCAGAATTAAAAGACTACAAAAAAGCAGTCGAAACATACCTTGAAGCTTCAGAAACTAATACAAATGATTATACCACGCCTATGTATTTATTTAAAGCTGGTCTTCATTCGGAAAAAATTAACGACTTCAAGAAAGCAACTGAATTGTATACAAAAGTAAGAGATGAATATCCAGCTTATGCAGGTCAAAAAACAATTGACAAGTACATTGCTAGGGCTTCCGGAAAAGTTGTGAAATAACAACTAGATGGCTACCGAAAATCGAAATCTATCTTATTTCAATCCATCTGAGATACCTAACGGTGAAAATTTCAATGTAGGTATTGTAATATCGGAATGGAATTCTGAAATTACATTGAATTTATTAAAAGGAGCAGAACACGCTCTTCTGTCATCTGGTGTTAAATCAGCAAATATTACTAAAGTTTTTGTACCTGGTACCTTTGAACTACCATTAGGTGCTCAACACCTTTTTGAAAACACGGAAGTTGATGCTGTTATCGCAATTGGTGTTGTTATTCAAGGTGAGACTAAGCATTTTGATTTTGTATGTGAGGGCGCAACCAAAGGAATAATGGATGTTAGCCTTAAATATAATAAACACATTTCTTTTTGCGTGTTGACTGATTTAAACATCCAACAATCAATTGATCGCTCAGGCGGAAAGCATGGTAATAAGGGAATTGAGTGTGCCATTGCTTGTTTAAAAATGATAGACCTTCAAAAAAAACTTTCTAATTAATCCCCATGACTTTAATTAAATCTATCTCCGGCATCAGAGGTACAATTGGTGGAGCACCTGGTGAAGGCTTAACACCTGTTGATGCAGTAAAATTTGCTTCTGCATACGGAACTTGGTTGAAATTGAAAACACCTAACGCAGCGTTAAAGGTCGTTATTGGAAGAGATGCACGATTATCCGGTGATATGATTAATCAATTGGTTTGTGCTACACTTTGTGGATTAGGTATTGAAGTAATTGATTTAGGACTTTCCACAACACCAACGGTAGAAATTGCCGTACCATTAGAAAAAGCCCATGGTGGAATTATCCTCACAGCTAGCCACAATCCCAAACAATGGAACGCCCTTAAATTATTAAATAACAAGGGAGAATTTATTTCTGGCCAGGATGGATCCGATTTATTAGAAATAGCAGAAAAGGAAGAATTCAACTTTGCCGACGTAGACTCGATTGGTACATATAGAAAGGATGATTCCTATTTACAAAAACACATTGATTTAATACTAAATCTACCACTTGTTAATAAGGAAGCGATTTCTAATGCTAATTTCTCAGTCGTAGTAGATGCTGTAAATTCAACCGGAGGGATATTCATTCCTAAACTTTTGGAAGCCCTTGGAGTAACTAAAATTACTGAATTATATTGTGAACCGACCGGTCATTTCCCTCATAATCCTGAACCATTACCAGAACATTTGACAGAACTTTCTACATCTGTAATTGACAACAAAGCGGATTTTGGAATTTCAATTGACCCGGATGTGGATCGATTAGCATTGGTTTGTGAAGACGGAAGTATGTTCGGAGAGGAATACACCTTGGTAGCAGTCGGCGATTATGTTTTAACACACACACCAGGAAATACCGTTTCTAACATGTCATCAACACGCGCGTTGAGAGATGTAACGGAAAAATGGGGACAAGTATATGCTGCTTCTGCCGTGGGTGAGGTAAATGTTGTAGTTAAAATGAAAGAGATATCTGCTGTTATTGGTGGTGAAGGGAACGGAGGAATCATATACCCAGAGTTGCATTACGGTAGAGATGCATTAGTTGGAATTGCTCTTTTTCTTAGCCATTTAGCAGAAAAAAAATGTTCTGTAAGTACGTTAAGAGATTCATATCCAAAATACACCATTTCGAAAAACAAAATAGAATTAACTCCGTCTATCGATGTAGATAAAATCCTTGTTGAAATGACTAATAAATACAGTGATTTTGAAGTGGATACAATCGATGGTGTGAAGATTTATTTCGATCAAGAATGGGTGCACCTACGAAAAAGCAATACTGAACCAATCATTCGCATTTACTCGGAAAGTGAAAACAATGAAAAAGCACAGCAATTGGCTGCACGAATTATAGAAGAAATTAAAAGCTTAATTTAACTGTTTAACTCTTCAATTTTTTGAAGAACCTCTTCTAATCCTTCTTTGAATTTCTCAAAATCTTCTTTATATAGAAAAATTTTGTGTTTTTGGTAATTTTCGTAACCATCTTCACTCGTTACCTTTTTACTTTCGGTAACTGTAATGTAAAGATCATTGCTTTTTGTTGATTTAACATCAAAAAAATAAGTGCGTTTTCCTGCCCTTACTGCTTTTGAATAAATCTCATTGTTTTGATCATTAGACATATACTCCATTTTAACTCTACAAATTTGTAGTTTTTTTTTAGTTATCCAAGTAAATGACGATTAAATCTGCGTAATAGTTTCTTCACACATCTTTAAAATTTTTCTCACCTCTTCCAATGTTGGTGCCTCAGCATAATTTCGAAGAACAGGCTCAGTTCCTGATGGCCTAATCATTAGCCATCGTTGATCATCAAAAAAATACTTGAATCCGTCTGTAGTCTGAAGTTCTTTCACTTGGTACTCTCCAAAATGAGTATATTTATTCTGAGTACAATTGTCAATTATTTTACTTTTTAATTCCTCTGTAATGTGAAGATCATTTCGTTCAAACTTAAATTCTCCCACTAAATCATAAACTTCAGCAATTAACTCATCGAGTGTTTTACCTGATTTTGCCATGAACTCCCAAATGATTAAACCCATCCATATACCATCGCGCTCTGGAATATGACCTTTTACTGCTATTCCACCAGATTCTTCCCCTCCTAAAAGCACATCTTCTTTAACCATAATTGAGGCTATTTCCTTAAACCCAATTTTTGTAACTCGTTGCTCTAGGTTATAGATTTGGCATAGTTTATCAACACGAGGTGTAACACTGAAAGCAGTAGCCACCATCCCTTTAATATGTTTATACTTAACTAAATAATGAATTAACAATAAGATGATATGATGAGAATCTACAAACTCCCCTTTTCCGTTATATAACCCAATTCGATCCGCATCACCATCCGTTGCTAATGCACAATCAATATTTCCTATAGACTTTATTAGTTCCTCAAGTTCTTTTAAATTTTTGGCAATTGGTTCAGGCGCTTGCCCTTTAAAAGAAGGATTGTATTCACAATGAAGCAATTCAACTTCAGGAAGAATTTTTGGAATTACGTTTTGACCTGCACCATACATTGCATCATAAACTAATTTCAACCCAGATTGTCTAATGGCATGTAAGTCAAAATTTGCTTTTACATGATTGATATACATCGATTCCAAATCAATAATCTCAAGCTTACCTTTTGCTTGCTCGCTACTTAAATCAATCTGCTGATAATGCACAGTTGACTGATCTGGAATCGAATCTTCAATTTCTTGAATGTATTCTGGCTGTAACGGACCTCCAAAATCTGCTTTAATTTTATATCCATTATACGAAGGTGGATTGTGGCTTGCGGTTAAAATAATACCGATTCTACATCCATAGTTTTTTGTACCTAGTGATAACATTGGGGTTGAGATAAACCCTCTATTCATATAAACAGTTATTCCTTGTGCCAGAAAAACTTTTGCAGCGGTTTCCATGAATAATTCACCGGCAAAACGACAATCATGTCCAATTGTGATTTTAGGTTCCACGGATTGATTTAGCAACCATTTACCTGTTGCTTCCGCCACTCTTGCCACATTTTCCACTGTGAAATCTTGAGCTATAATTGCTCTCCAACCATCCGTTCCGAACTTAATTTTCTCTGACATTTATTTTGTTTTATATAGTAGTTAAATATCCCTTTTCAATTTCCAGTAAATATCGCTGTATCGTGTTTTCTAACCCCAAATAGAGGGAATCTGAAATCAATGCATGTCCGATTGATACTTCTTGAATGAAGGGAATTCGTTGAATCAAATAGGATAAATTATCCAAGCTCAAATCATGCCCCGCATTAATTCCTATGCCCAATTTATTTGCTTCTAGAGCAGCGTTCACAAAATCAATCACAGCTAATTCTTTATCAACCTTATAATTATCAGCGTAAGGCCCGGTATAGAATTCAATTCTATCAGCACCCAATTCTTTTACCACTTCTAATTGATGAATTTCGGTGCCCAAAAATAAGGAAGTCCGAACTCCCAAATCTTGTAATTGACCAATAATATGTTGTAAAAACTTTTTGTTTTCAAGTACATCCCAACCCGCATTGGATGTTAACACACCGGGAGGATCCGGAACCAGTGTAGCTTGTTCTGGTTTAATCTCTCGAATCATTTTTAGGAATCGATCATCAGGATAACCTTCAATGTTAAATTCTGTAGTTACTACTTCCTTAAGCTCATATACATCCTGCTTTGTAATATGTCGCTCATCTGGCCGCGGATGTACCGTAATACCTTGAGCACCGAAACGTTCACAATCTATCGCTACCTGACAAACATTTGGTGTAGCACCTCCCCTTGCATTTCGTATCGTTGCAATTTTATTGATGTTAACGCTTAGTTTTGTCATTTTTCAGGTTAATTTTGCTATCCCAAATGTACAAACTTCATTTATAAATTAGTACTTTGGTCACAATATATGAGAGCAATTGATTTAATTACTGAGGAAATCCCTCCTTTGGTTCATACAGATTCAGGTGAAAAAGCTATAAATTGGATGGATGAATTCAAAGTTTCGCATCTACCTGTTCTGAAAAATGGCAATTTTGTTGGAGTTGTCTCAGAAGCGGATATATTAGACAAATTGGATGAATCTGAAACATTGGATGCCTTATTTGATCATTTACCTCGTCCATTCGTTTTCGATCATGTTCATGTATATGAAGTACTTTATAGAATGTCAGAATTCAAATTAAGTATAATGCCTATTTTGGATGAAAATGAAAACTACTTGGGTTGTACAAGCGTTCATGTATTAATAAATTCCTTAGCTTCAACCGGTGGAATTAAAGAACCAGGTGGAATCATTGTTCTTGAAATGAACTCTATCGATTATTCTCTTGCTCAAATTGCTCGAATTGTCGAAGGAGAAAATGCAAAAATATTAAGCTCGTATATTTTTAGTTCTACTGATTCAACACGTATTGAGGTGACATTGAAAATAAATCAAAGTGATTTAACTCGTATTATTCGATCTTTTGAACGATATGAAATTGAAATAAAAGCTACTTTTCAAAAAGGAATGCATGAAGATGACGTTGTTTGGCGATATGATGCATTAATGAACTATTTGAAATTTTAACTATGAGAGTAGCGATTTACGGAAAAAAAATCACTAAGCTAACCATCCCAACTTTCCTAGATGTATTTGCATTTCTAGAGGAACTTGGATGGGATATTGTCTTGGAAAAGGAACTCAAAGAAGTACTAGCATCTAAAGCTGGATTATCAAAAAATTACGACACCTTCTCATCACACTTGGATTTCTACAGCGGAATTGATTTGACTTTAAGCATAGGAGGCGATGGTACATTCATAAAAACAGTTAGTTTCATCCGAAATTCGGGTGTACCAATTATGGGAATCAATACAGGTAGACTTGGTTTCTTATCTAATATTTCCAAGGATCAAATAACAGAAACGTTATCCAAAGTCAAGAATAAAGAATATGAATTTCAAAAACGTTCTTTACTGAGGGTCTATACAGAAGAGGATTTATTTGGAGAAGATAATTTTGCTTTAAATGAATTAACCATTCACAAGAAGGACACTTCATCGATGATTACGGTGCACGCTTCACTTGATAATAAGTACCTAAATTCTTATTGGGCAGATGGATTAATTATTGCTACTCCCACTGGATCAACAGCATACAGCTTGAGTTGCGGAGGACCGATTATAACACCCGGATGTCAAGTTCATATCCTCACCCCTATCGCTCCTCATAATTTGAATGTACGACCAATGGTTGTTCCTGACCATTTACCAATTGAATTGAGTGTAGAAGGAAGAGATCGTAAATCACTATTAAGCTTAGATGGCAATTCAAAAAGTATTCGTCAAGGAGAAAAAGTTATTGTGAAAAAAGCAGAATTTATGATCAATGTTATTCGTTTCGAAAACAATAATTTCCTCGACACAATTAGGAATAAGATGTTATGGGGAATTGATACAAGAAATTAAACTCCTTCAGGCCGGTTCATTTTTACCCTACCCATTCAGGTTATAAACATCGCTTATTTATAAATAAAAGCACACACCCTTTTTTCGAAATAAGATTTTAAATATATTCGTTCAAAAAAAGTATGTTACGGAACAAACCAAAATCTTTAGTAATACTTGGCATTTTAACTATTTTAAATACTTCCCTAGCACTATTTAGTGGGTTAGTAAATCTAGTTAGTGGTCCGCCCAGTGCTGATCAAATAAGAAAAGAAAATCTTGAAATGGCAAAATCTATTGTTGATTTCAAAAAACTTGACCCACCCCCTGAAGCATTAGAATTAGTTGAGAAAATTCAACAAATTAGTGTAGCTGTAAATGATAATTTCCTTTTTTTCACTAGTGTATCCGCCTTATTTTCGTTAATTGGATTTTTAAGCGTAATATTTATGTTTAGACAAAAAATATATGGTTTTCATGCATACATTGTATATAGCTTACTTTCTTCTACTTCCATTTATTTAATACTATCTCCTTCAGAAGTCCCAACACCATTGATTATTTTAAATCTGTTGATTGCTGGGGTATTCATTTATTTATATTCCAAAAACCTTGCTTGGATAAAAAATGATACATTACCATCCAATAACTTTGACTTATGAGTACACCGTTAATTATTAGTGTTCTAATTTGTTATTTTTTGGTATTAATCGGTATTTCGATTGTAACATCTAGAAAAGCAACAAGTGAAACCTTCTTCACTGGAGATAGACAAAGTCCTTGGTATTTAGTAGCATTCGGTATGATTGGTGCATCTCTTTCAGGAGTAACCTTTATTTCTGTGCCTGGTAAAGTCATCAATGATGGAATGGCCTATTTTCAGGTTGTATTAGGGTATGTTTTGGGGTACGTTGTAATTGCACAACTATTAATGCCTTTATATTATCGATTAAATGTAACATCGATTTATGAATATTTAGAAAAACGATTGGGATTCATCAGTTATAAAACAGGAGCTGCATTTTTCATACTTTCCAGAACCTTAGGATCAGCTATTAGGCTATATTTGGCTACAATTGTATTGCAACTTTTTCTTTTCGAGGGCTTGGGAGTACCTTATTGGATTACAGCATGCATTACCATTCTACTCATATGGGTTTATACCTTTAAAGGTGGAATTAAAACCATTGTTTACACAGACACCTTTCAAACATTCTTTTTAGTAAGCTCCGTTATTATTTGTACCATCATTGTAGCTCAAACATTAAATGTAGATTTTATGGGACTTTGGAATAAAATTTCCGCAACAAAAACTTCTACAGGACAATCTCTATCTCGAATTTTTGTTTTGGATGATTCAAATGCAAAAAATTACTTCTTTAAACATTTTTTTGGAGGAATGTTTCTTGCTATAGCCATGACAGGACTTGATCAAGATTTAATGCAAAAAAATCTCACCTGCAAAAACATTAAAGAAGCTCAAAAAAACATGTACTCTTTCACTATCGTTTTGGTGGCTACCAATTTTTTGTTTTTAGTGTTGGGCGGTGCCCTTTATGTATATGCAGCTGCTAAAGGAGTTGATTTGCCGTTAAAAACAGATCATACCTTTCCCACACTGGCTTTAACAGAATTTGGAACAATAGCCGGCATTTTCTTCTTACTTGGAATTACTGCGTCATCTTATGCTTCCGCTGATAGTGCATTAGCGGCACTTACAACCGGATTCTGTATTGATTTTCTAAATTTTAAATCAAGGGAAGAAAAAAATAAAAAAAGAACGATGTTATTCGTACATATAGGTTTCTCCTTACTTTTCCTCTTCATCATTCTAGGTACCAATTGGTATATTGAACAAAATCCAAAAACAGACATCATTGATATGATTCTAACCTTAGCATCCTATACTTATGGACCTTTAATTGGTTTATTTGCTTTTGGGATCTTCACTAAACGTAATCCACTAAATGTTTTTGTCCCTATTATTTGTGTGTTAATACCTCTTATATGTTACATAACTGATAAAAATTCCATTGAATGGTTTAACGGGTATAAATTCGGGTATGAAATGCTTATTATAAATGGTATTCTAACGTTTTCTGCCTTATATTTCAGTTCTTATTTTACGAATAAACAATTATTAGCTCATGAAAATTAATTTAAATGATGCAGGCTTTCATTTAAAATTTGCACCGTTAACTTTAACTAGACCTGTTGGAAATATTCGCATTGGAATTTTAACAAATGATGAGCGATGGAAAAAATTGATAGAATCGTTTGATAATTCAAGTGAAATAGAAATCGGTTATACTACTGAATTGTATTTGCAAAAAAAGTTTCCTAAACTGGATAAGGCTATAGAAGTAAATAGCTCTATCATACCCAACGAAGAAATTGTTGCTACCTTATATCAACTAGAGCCTGGAAGTTCATTATTTATGAATGACCTTTGGATCGCATCGAATGGCAATGATACAACACGAATCAATTATACAGGAGAAAAGCCAATTTGCATAGAAAATAGATGGGAAATTTTTCAAAAAAATGATTCTGTTTTGAAACAAGATTTTCAGTTAATCACATCCGGAAGAAAATCACAAAACTTATCTAAATCCAATACATTATTAGGAGATAGAAAGGATTTGTTTATAGAAGAAGGTGCAATTGTCGAAGCAAGTATTTTGAATACTTCAAGTGGTCCTATATACATTGGAAAAGAGGCTGAAATAATGGAAGGATCAATCGTTCGTGGTCCATTAGCGATGTGTGAACACAGTGCCTTGAAATTAGGAACAAAAGTATATGGGGCATCGACATTGGGGCCACATTGCAAAGTAGGAGGAGAAATAAATAACGTTGTTTTTCAAGCATATTCCAATAAAGGTCACGATGGTTTCTTAGGCAATTCCATTATTGGAGAATGGTGTAATTTAGGTGCTGATACCAATACATCCAATTTAAAAAATAATTATGGAGCGGTGAGCACCTATTCATACGAAGCGAACAAAGAAGTCCAAACGGATCAACAATTTATGGGACTTTGTATGGGAGATCACTCAAAATGTGGTATTAATTCCATGTTCAATACTGCTACAGTTGTAGGGGTATCATGCAATATTTTTGGAGCAGATTTTCCGCCAAAATTCGTTCCCTCTTTTTCATGGGGAGGAAGCAACGGTTTTGAATCCTTTAAATTCAATAAAGCTATCGAATATGCCAACAATATGATGAATCGAAGAGGATTAGCTTTAACCGATGAAGAAATTGAAATTTTAAAACAATTGAATTTAAATTAACTTAGAGAAAAGTTACTTTTGAATTGAATTAAATAAAAATTCAGGTCCAAATTGCGACATAATTTCTTATTTTTTTCTATTGGCATATGGATTGAAGATTAGTGTGCATCTAAGTATTCAATTACGAATCAAGACAAATGAATGAAACCAATCTGTTTTTACTGCCAAATAGACAGTATTACGGAAATAATTGAACAAAACATATTATGAGTGAATTATTTGAAAACACTTTATTAAATTTCCATACAGAAATTGACAGTGATGCAGAGTTTATTCCGCTAATCACAGCAGAAGAAGAAGAGGACATGAATAGTCAAATTTTTCCGACAGAATTACCTATTTTACCATTACGAAATAATGTCTTATTTCCCGGAGTAGTGATACCAATCACAGTTGGTAGAGACCGTTCTATAAAACTCGTTAACGAGGCAAATAAAGGGAATAAAATTATTGGGGTGGTTTCACAAAAAAATCAGGATGAAGAATCTCCCGAATTTGATGACCTACATAAAACAGGAACAGTAGCTCAAATTGTTCGTTTACTTCGTATGCCGGATGGAAGTACAACGGTTATCATACAAGGAAAAAGGCGTTTTGAAATGCTTGAATTAACGCAAACAGATCCATATATTAAAGCAAATGTTCGTGTTTTTAATGAAGTTCCCTTCGATAAAAAAAGCAAGGAATTAAATGTAATGATTAAAACCGTTAAGGATTTAGCCCTTCAAATAATTCATGAAAGCCCTAATATTCCTTCTGAAGCTTCATTTGCATTAAAAAACATTGATTCACCTACTTTTTTGATCAATTTCATTTCCTCGAACATGAATGCAGATGTTTCTAAAAAACAGGAAATGTTGGAGGAACTTGACATGAAAAAGCGAGTCATGATGGTACTTGAACACCTGACATTAGAAGTTCAAATGCTTGAAATGAGAAACGAAATACAAAGCAGAGTAAAAAAAGATTTAGACCGCCAACAACGAGAGTATTTCTTACATCAACAAATGCGCACGATTCAAGACGAATTAGGTGATAATCCACAAGAGCAAGATGTTAGAGATTTGCAGGAAAAAGCAATGGATAAAAAGTGGAATTCCGAAATTGAAACATTGTTCCACAAAGAATTGGGTAAATTACAACGTATGAATCCCCAAGGAGCTGAGTATACGGTTCAGCTCAATTACCTAGACTTATTACTTGAATTGCCTTGGGGTGATTATTCCAAAGATAATTTAGATTTAAATCGGGCAAAAAAAATATTGGAACGCGACCATTATGGGTTAGAAAAAGTAAAAGAACGCATATTAGAATACCTAGCTGTCTTGAAGCTAAAAGGAAATATGAAGTCCCCTATTTTATGTTTTTACGGACCTCCTGGAGTAGGTAAAACTTCCTTAGGTAAATCAATTGCAGAGGCATTAGGAAGAAAATATGTTCGCATGTCGTTAGGTGGATTACACGATGAATCTGAAATAAGAGGTCATCGAAAAACGTATATCGGGGCGATGCCTGGAAGAATAATACAACACATAAAAAAAGCAGCAAAATCAAATCCCGTATTTGTGTTAGATGAAATTGACAAATTAGGAAGAAGCAATCATGGAGATCCTTCATCAGCATTATTGGAAGTTTTAGATCCAGAACAAAACAATGCCTTTTATGATAATTATGTTGAAACAGAATTCGATTTATCAAGAGTTATGTTTATTGCAACGGCTAATAATCTATCAACCATACAAGGCCCGTTACGCGATAGAATGGAAATAATCGAAGTGAACGGTTATACGATTGAAGAAAAATTAGAAATTGCAAAAAGACACTTGTTGCCTAAACAAATTTTGGAACATGGAATTACGAAAAAAGAAATTTCAATAGATAAAAAAATCCTGAGTAAAGTAATAGAAGAATACACAAATGAATCAGGTGTAAGAGGTCTTGATAAATTGGTTGCAAAGATTGTTAGAAATCGTGCTCGTCAAATTGCGATGGATGAAAAATATGATGTAAAAATTAGTGAAGCTGATTTATTTACCATTTTAGGAGCAGGAAGGGCAAGAACTAAATACGATTCAAATGAAGTTGCAGGTGTTGTTACTGGTTTGGCTTGGACAAGCGTGGGTGGAGACATATTATTTATTGAATCATCAATTACAAAAGGAAAAGGAAAACTAACACTAACAGGAAATTTGGGTGATGTAATGAAGGAATCTGCCGTAATTGCGCTCGAATTTTTAAAAGCACACAGCGACTGGTTAGGACTTTCTCAAGATTTATTTGATCATTTCAATGTTCATGTTCACGTACCTGAAGGAGCAACACCGAAGGATGGACCGAGTGCAGGAATTACCATGTTGACCTCTTTGGCTTCGTTATTTACTCAAAGAAAAGTAAAATCTCATTTAGCAATGACAGGAGAAATTACATTACGCGGTGATGTTCTTCCTGTTGGAGGAATTAAAGAAAAGATTTTAGCTGCAAAACGAGCAAATATCAAAGAAATAATTTTGTGTTCAAAAAATAAGCACGACGTCGAAGAAATTCAAGCCGATTATTTAAAAGGGTTAACCTTCCATTATGTTTCTAAAATGAGTGAGGTATTAGAAATAGCACTTTGCCAGGAAAAAGTAAGAAATGCAATTAAGGTGGAAATGCCTATAAAAATCAATTGAAATGCGCTATAATTTATCTGAAATCACTGAATTAATAAAAAATAGACGAACCATTTATCCTGAGCAATTTTCTGACCGGAAGGTTCATCGTGAGCAAATTGAATTAATATTAAACAACGCTCAATGGGCTCCAACTCATGGAAATACACAACCTTGGAGGTTTGTAATATTCACGGAGGAAGGAAGAAATAAATTAAGTAACTTTTTAGCTCGTACCTATTTAGAAATAACACCTACCGAAAAGCAAAATGATTCAAAATTGGCGAAAATGATAAAAAGACCGTTATTATCATCTGTAGCAATTGCCGTTTGTATGAAACGACAATCAGAAGGGAAAATTGAAGAAATTGAAGAAATTGAAGCAGTTGCATGTGCTATTCAAAATATGCATTTAACCTGCACTGCTTATGGAATTGGTGGCTTTTGGTCTACTCCGAAAATAATTTATCATGCTAAAATGAACGAATTTTTAGGGTTAAATGATAATGATAAGTGCTTAGGAATATTTTATTTAGGATATCCTTCTATTGATTGGCCCGAATCACATCGTAAACCACTCGAATACAATTCTATTTGGATAAATGATTAATTATTATAATATTACCTTATATTTGTTTCCATGGGGATGTAGCTCAGTTGGCTAGAGCGCTTGACTGGCAGTCAAGAGGTCGTCGGTTCGAGCCCGATCTTCTCCACGAAATCCTGCTTTAGCAGGATTTTTTTTACCCCCAATTCTTTTTGTTTATAATTTCTAATTCTGTTTAATAGTTATATTTATATACTTAAATTCTTTTTATGAAACTTATATTAACAGTTATTCAAACGGCAATCTCATTATCTTTATTTGCCCAATCAATTAAATATGATAGCACGATAATTGAAAGTAACTTATTAGTTATTTTGGATACATCCTATAATTTTCAATCAGCCAAACATTTTGTATTAGATGATGATAATTCTTATTTGCAAGTAAATGGAAACTATGCAGTACTTTCCTATAGACTTAGAGGTAAAAATGAATTTATATCCGGTAAAATATATAAAACGGGGGATTTAGAATTTAATTCAAACCAATACAAAACAATTAATTTTCAAGGTGACAATAGATTTGAATCATCGAATCAAGGTAAACGATTCTATATTGCCATTAAGAAGGTAAAAGAAGGTGAGAATTTAGGCGAAATTATTTTGTGTACTAATACATTTACGCCACTTCGCTTTTTCAAAACACACAAGGCAAGTGAAAAGGAAAGGAAAGAATTGATAAACAAATCCAATTCTCAAAATTCCATCAGTGGTTTTTAAAGTTATAATTAACTTCTCACCAATTTAATAATACCAATTTTATTAAAAAACCATATAATTGGATAGGTTGGGTCAAATTCAAACCATTTAATAGCAAAATTAGGTTTCGCACCCGCATGATGATGGTTGTTTTGAAACAACTCTCCCATTAAAAGTATATCCCAAAATAAAGAATTCATAGATTTATCTTGGTCATTAAAATTACGATAACCATATTTATGACCAGCCCAATTTACGATTGCTCCTTGAATAGGTCCAATAAAAAAGTGAATCGGTAACAAAAGAAACATCCACCAATGGTTGGCAAAAAATAAATAAAAAGTTACATAGCCAACCCCAAAAACAAAGCGTACATATCCATTATCTGCAATTTTATCAATTTTTGGATATTCTGGAAAATTTCGATCAAATTTCTCTTCAATTACTACTCGTTTATTTAATACATCATTATAAATCCTACGGGTATGCTTCATCATAGCGTAAGCATTTCGAAATAAATGAGGTGTATGAGGATCTTTTTCAGTATCGCTATATGCATGATGCATACGATGTAAAATTGCATAAGCCCTGGCATTAAGATAAGAAGAACCTTGTGTTATCCAAGTGAACATATAAAAATACTTTTCCCAAAACTTATTCATCGTAAACATCTTATGTGCTGAATAACGATGTAAAAAAAAGGTTTGACCGAACAGGGATAAATACCAATGTAGAATAAGAAAAATTAAAATAGCCATAATGATTAATTGAGCTCCAGATTTATGGAGATTTGTTCGAAATGAATAATATTCAATAAAAAAAAAGATTTAGTTCTTTTTTACGTATTGTGTCAAAATAACAATTACCTGATCTTGGATTTTACCTTCAATTTGACCAGTATTATCAGAAACTAGCTTTATTTTTTTAACTACAGTGCCTTTTGAGGCTGTGAAATTTGTACCCTTTACTTTCAAAGCTTGAGTAAGTACTACATTATCCCCATTTTCAAGCATATTTCCAAAAGCATCCTGATGAACAGCAGCCTGTTCATAGATGCTTGTGCCCCATTGCATTACATTCTCATCTAAATCAATCATTTCAATAATATCACTTGCCCAAGATTGTTCTTTTAATCCAAATAATATTCTATACGACAAAGCTTGCACAGCCGGCTCTTGACTCCAGATACTACTAGATAAACACTGCCAATGATCACGAGCATTCTCATTTGATAAATTAGATTCACAAATAGAACAAAGCGCAACTTGATTTTGTAAAATATCTTCCTTAGGTGAAACTACAAACTCGATTTCAGCGGGATTTAAAGCACACAATTCACAAACTCCCTCACTACGTTGATTTAAACCCTTTGAAATTGACATAAATAATATTTTAATCAAAAGTAATCAATAAAAGGATAGTATTTGAATTTATTTTCTTTTGAACTAAAAAGAATAATCTAATTATAATTAGCAATTCGAATGATTAAAAGAGCATTGAACGCAGAACTTGATGGGCAACATGGATTAATGGAATTTGCAGGTGATGCGACCCTGCTCTATTATTTAACAGCAGAAGCACAAGAAGGAAAAAATGCCTTTTTAGAGAAACGCGAACCAGATTTCCAACAATTCCCTAAATTTCCATAGGTAAATAAAAGAATTCAAGAAAAAATATAACCGGCAGTATTAACACTGTCGGTTTTTTTGTTTGTGTTGAACTTTCCTAAAAATAAAAAACCCCTGAATGCGAACAAACAGGGGTTTTAAAAATCGGCATCGACTTACTCTCCCACCCTTAATAGGGCAGTACCATCAGCGCAAGCAGGCTTAACTTCTCTGTTCGGAATGGGAAGAGGTGGACCGTGCTGCTATAGACACCCAAAGCTTTAGATTGACAAGAAGATAATAATCTTACTGTAAACCATTAATTTGGTTGATATATCGGATGATTGAAGTAGTAATAAATAGTTGAAGCTAGAGATGTAAGTCTACGGGTAATTAGTACTACTCGGCTTTGACATTACTGTCTTTACACC
>CAZTFG010000036.1:0-20680 GCA_964612725.1 uncultured Lishizhenia sp.
CCATCGCATGTTATGAAACCGCAACATGGAACGGTACAACATGTCAATGGGATGTTAATACAATTACTCCTCCAGTAGTTACAGTAAATAGTGATATAATATGCATAGGTTCAACTGCCAATCTGGTTGCGAATTCAACTATTCCAGGAGGTAGTTATACTTGGTCAACAGGTGATGCATCACAATCCATTAATGTTAATCCATTAGCAACAACCATATATACTGTTACTTATGATTTGAATAATTGTTTCCAAGTATCTGCGCAGGCTACCGTTACCGTTAATCAATTGCTGGTAACTACTTTTGATCAGGTCGGAGAGATCTGTTCAGGTGGAACATTTACATTGCCATTAATTTCAAATGAAGGTATTACTGGAACATGGACTCCGGCTATAAACAATAATAATACTACTGCTTATACGTTTTCTCCGTCAATAGGTCAATGTGCTGCAAACGCCACCATGACTGTTCAAGTTACTCCATCCATAACTCCTCAGTTCAATCAAGTTCAACCAATTTGTTCAGGAAACACATTAAACACACTACCATTAACCTCAAATAACGGAGTAACTGGAACCTGGTCACCACAACTTGATAATCTTCAAACTACAACTTATACTTTTACTCCAGATATTTCTCCTGGTCCGGATTGTGATCAAGCTGCGAACTTATGCAGCAGTTCTACCATTTATTCAGTAAATAACCTAAATGGAGGTGGGAATAACGATGAAGAACCTGAACCAAATACATGTATGGATGTTGTGGGGCCAGATGAGCAAAATTCAGCATGGTTTATTTGGACGGCTGCAACTTCAGGGAATTTAACTTTTGATATTATCCCTTCTCAATCGAATGATGATATTGATTTTATACTTTACGAAATAATAGGTGATAATCCTTGTGGTGATAGAACAGTTTTACGTTGTAATTCTGCTTCATGTTTAAATTCTACTGGCTCAACTGGATTAAGTATGTCTGACACTGATGTTTCAGAGGATCCAAATTGTGATCCAGGTGAGAATGGGTATTGCCAGTTCATCACAACTATTCCAGGTAGAACCTATGCTTTATTGGTTAATAATTGTAATACAAATCAAGGATTTAATCTGCAGTTCAATAATGGAATTTCGAATCCAGCTCAGTTCGCCTTACCGAATTCGTTAAGTAGTTATTATAATTCAACCACATGCAATGGACAATGCGCTTCCTCTGCAACGATGACAATTGTAGTTAATCAACCATCAAACATTACTGTAGACTCAACAATTTGTTCAAGTGCATTACCCCTTGTTTGGAATGGAATATCAATAAATTCTGCTGGAAGTTATACAGCTAATTTATTGTCAAATGCAGGTTGCGATTCTGTTGTTACTTTAAATTTAAGTTTAATCACGATTAGCGCCACAACAACTCAAACCAATGTATTATGCTTTGGAAACGCAACGGGATCCATTGATTTAACCGTATCCGGTGGAACAGCACCATATTCATATAGTTGGGATAATGGATCTGTAACAGAAGATTTATCCGGATTGGTAGCAGGCACTTATGGTGTAATAATTACAGATGCGAATGGTTGCTCGACATCAACTAGTGTTTCAGTTACACAACCAGCAAGTGCAATGATATTGACTGAAACACATGTTGATATTTTATGTCATGGAGATGCAACAGGATCAATTGATTTAACGGTTACTGGAGGTACAGGTACATATGCTTACAATTGGGATAACGGACAATATTCGGAGGATCTTTCTAATTTACTGGCAGGAAATTATAGTGTAATCGTAACAGATAATTCGAATTGTACTTCAACAATAAATGTGACAATTGCTGAGCCAACAAATGCATTGCTAGCAACAACAAGTGTTACAAATGTATTGTGTAATGGAAACTCAACAGGATCAATAGATTTAACGGTTTCAGGAGGGACAAATCCTTATAGCTATAGCTGGAATGGAGGTCAAACTTCTGAAGATTTGGTTAACTTATCAGCTGGGAATTATAGTGTGTTAATAACTGATGGCAATGGATGTACATTAACAACAAATGCAAGTATAACTGAACCTTCATTAGCATTAAGCGCCACAACAACACAAACCAATGTATTGTGCTATGGAAACGCAACGGGATCCATTGATTTAACCGTATCCGGTGGAACAGCACCATATTCATATAGTTGGGATAATGGATCTGTAACAGAAGATTTATCCGGATTGGTAGCGGGCACTTATGGTGTAATAATTACAGATGCGAATGGTTGCACGACATCCACTAGCGTGACACTTACACAACCAGCAAGTGGAATTACAGCAACTATTTCAAATCAAGTAAATGTAAGTTGCAATGGATTGAGTGATGGTTCATTAGTTATTAATCCTAGTGGTGGCTCAGGTGGGTATTTGATATCACCATCTCAAAACAATTTGTCTGCAGGAAATTATGTTTATACCATTACGGATCAAAGTGGGTGTTCTTCAACTTTGCCTGTAATCATTACTGAACCAGCATCATTAGTTGGTCAATTGAACAATACAGTAATTACAACAAGTGGAGGTACATCTGTTGTAACAGTCACAGCAACAGGAGGAACTACTCCATATATTGGAACAGGATCATTTACCGTTTTGGCTGGAACGTATAATTACACTGTAACGGATGCTAACGGTTGTACGGATCAAATTACTGTTACAATAACGGAACCGTTACCATTAATCGCAAGCTCGACTGCAGGAATGATCCAATGTAATGGCGGTAATTCGGCAGTTACAGTTACAGCATCAGGAGGAACTGCTCCATATTCAGGTGTTGGTGTATTCAACGAAATTGCCGGAACCTACTCATACACAATCACAGATTTTTATGGAAATACCTCTGTAACTTCAATTACATTAACAGAACCATCAATATTAGTTGCTTCGTCTACTGCAACAAGTATTTTGTGCAATGGCAATCAATCAATAGTAACTGTTGGTGCTTCAGGAGGTGTTTCTCCATATGCGGGTACCGGGATTTTTAATGAATTAGCAGGCGTTTACAATTATACTGTTACAGACATGAATGGTTGTACTTCCGCTACCTCTGTAACGATTACACAGCCTGCGCCACTTGTTGTCAATGATGTTATTCAAAATGTAATGTGTTCAGGTGGATCAGGTTCAGTTAATATAACTATTGCCGGTGGCGTTTCTCCTTATAATGTCATTTGGAATGGCACAACAATTTCAGAAGATTTACTTTCTGTTTCTGCAGGTAATTACAACGGTGTTATAACTGATGCAAATGGTTGTCAAACTTCAATAACATCAATCGTACAAAATGATTTTGCTGCTCAACCTACTCTAACAAATATTACAGGAACATACCAATTAACATGTGCCGTTACATCCATAAATTTGCAGGTGAATAATGCTATAAGTTATACCTGGAGTGGTGGATTATCCGCAGGTTCTATAAATAATTCATTCAATTCTCCAGATACCTATGTAGTGGATGTGTTAGATGCTCATAATTGCCCAAGTCAGTTATCTGCAACAATTACCCAAAATATAAATCCACCAACTCCTGGGATCAATAATTTATCAAATAATTTAATCTTAACATGTACTAATCCAACTGTAAATGTTCAGGCAACTGGAGGGGTTTCTTATCAATGGTCAAATGGATTAAGTAATGCGGCAAATCAATCTTTAACTCAACCCGGAACATACACTGTTACAGTAATAGGTTCAAATGCATGTACAGCAACATCCTCTATAACCTTGTCCAGTAATCAAACAGCTCCTACGGCGGTGATAACTAATAACACGGGATCAACTGTATTACATTGTAATCAAACTCAAATAAATGTGACGGCTTCAGGTGGAATCTCCTATTTATGGAGTAACGGTCTTGGAACAAACCCAACGGTGAATTTATCGGCAGGTGGTACGTATACGGTAACGGTAACTGCTGCTAATGGATGTACGGATACAGAAACAATTGTCATTAATCAGTTACAAAATCCTACAGTTACAGTAAGTGCAATAACAATGTGCTCTGGTGGTACAGGTACTCTAACAGCAGTTCCATCAACTCCAGGAGGGGTATTCGTTTGGACTCAGTTTCCAACAAATGTTTCTGTACCTGGAAATACTTCATCTGTATCTGTTTCTCCTACTACAAATGCAATTTATAATGTTCAGTATTTCGATATTTATAATTGTCCAAGTAATATAGCGATGGCTAACGTAACGGTAAATCCGACACCAGTAGCTAATATTAGTGGAACATCTACTATTTGTTCGGGTAATTCAGCTATTTTAACGGCTAATTCATCATTGACTGGTGCAAACGGTTTTTATACGTGGAATCCAATTTCTAGTTCCCTTCAAACGGTAACTGTTTCCCCAATTTCTAGCACGAATTATTCGGTTATTTACACGCTAAACGGTTGTCCTTCGGCTGCAGCAAACCATTTGGTTACTGTGTACCAAACCCCTGTTGTTTCTGTGAATAATGTTGGGATTTGTACGGGGGGTCAGGCAACATTGACTGCTGTTCCAGATATCTCCGGTGGAACCTATTCATGGAATACCTTTCCTACACCTGCAACCACTCAAAGTATTACTGTTCAACCAGCTGGTACTTCAACTTTTACAGTTGTTTATACATCACCTAATAACTGTCCAAGTCAATCCGTTACTGCTACTGTTACCGTTACTGATGTTCCAACCGTCAATGTTGGAGACATCAATGTTTGTGAAGGTCAAACTGGAAATTTAACCGCAGTACCATCTGTACCTGGAGGAGTATTTAGTTGGAATCCTGGTGGAATGGGATCAGCAACACTTTCTGTAACTCCGGATTCTACATCAAATGTATCCGTTGTTTATATATTAAATGGTTGTCCAAGTCTTGCAGATACAGCTCTTGTTACAGTTATTAATACTCCTTCTGTTAGTGTTTCAGATATGGCAATTTGTGCGAATCAAACAGCTACGTTAACAGCAGTTCCATCCACACAAGGTGGTACTTTCTTGTGGTCAACTGGAGGAACAACCGCTTCTATTAATGTAAACCCAAGCTCAACAAGTTTATATAGTGTAACATACTTCGACAATGGATGCCCGAGTCCGACTGCCTTTGCAACTGTTACGGTTGATCCAATACCAGTGGTGACTTTTGATGTTGATATTACGGAAGGATGTTTACCACTAACTGTTAATTTAACCAACACAACATTGAATACAAGCAATTGTACATGGAATATTGAAAATAATGGGATAATGAATGAATGTGGGGTATTAAGTTATACTTTCCAAAATCCAGGATGTTATGATATTTCTTTAACAACGGATTCACCGAATGGTTGTACAAATACCTTGTCGTTAACTGATTTAATTTGCGCGTATGCTTCTCCAGTTGCTGATTTTGATCTTACGTCAAATGAATTAAGTGTAAGTGATCCGACTGTAACTATTAACAACAATACTACAGGTGCTGTTGATTACATTTGGAATTACGGTGACAACACCACAGATACTTCTATTTATAATCCTGAGCCTCATTTATACGTTGGATATTTAGATAGCACATATACCATTACACTACTTGCCGTTTCAGAAAATGGTTGTATTGATTCTATGCAGCAAATTATAACATTTAATGATGAAGTTTCAATTTATGCTCCTAATTCATTTACACCAGACGAGGATGGGTTGAATGAAATATGGTTACCAATTATTTCTTCCGGAATCAATCCAAGTTCATATCAATTAAGAATATTTAACCGTTGGGGACAAGAATTCTTTACAAGTAATAATATACTTCAAGGATGGGATGGAACATATTTAGGAGATAAAGTTCAAGATGGCACGTACAGTTTCCAGATAGTTTATAGTAAATCAGGGCAAACGAAGAAAAATGTAATTGTGGGGCACATCAACCTTATTCGCTAATTTGGAATGATTGTTGAAATTGATTTTCAAAATTAAGTATGAATATTCAATTTTCTAAGGTTCTTCCTCATCCATTATCCTCAATTCAACATAAATCGGATAGTATTTGGAATGCTGATTTTTCAATTTTATCAGGACAGCGAATATTATTAAATGCAGCAAGCGGTAAAGGAAAAACTACATTTACTCATTTGTTAATGGGAATTCGTAATGATTATTCAGGAGTTATAAGCTTCAATCAAAAAGACATCCGTGAACTTTCAATTAACGACTGGATAGAAATTAGAAAAAATAAAATATCCGTTGTTTATCAGGATTTGCAATTGTTTCCGGAATTAAGCGCATTTGAAAATGTGGTTATAAAAAATCAATTAAGCAATGCATTATCCCATGAAGAAATCGAAGGTTTATTTGAAGCAGTTGGCTTGATTGATAAAAAAAATCAAATTACTGGTACACTTTCTATGGGGCAGAAGCAACGTGTTGCAATCATCCGCGCTCTTTGTCAACCTTTTCAGTGGATTATTTTAGATGAGCCATTTTCTCATTTAGATATTGAAAATAGTACTATCTGCCTAAAATTGATTTTGGATAGATGCAAAAAATCACAATCAGGCATCATATTAACCTCTCTAGATGTCACAGAAATAATAGGTTTTGATAAACAATTAATCCTTTAGTAATGTTAAAGAAATTGCTTTTTCAGCATCAAGATAAAGTTCAATATTTCATTGCAATAATTGGAGCATGTATTGGTGTTTTATTTCTTATAACATCTGTTCATTATCTCGTTCGTGTGAATGAATTTGGTCAGGGGGAGGAAATTCTTGGTCCGAATACAATGATTATTCAAAAAAAAGTGAGTAACTCCTCAAGTTTAAATCTCTCTAAAACAGATTTTAGTTTGGACGAAATAGGTCGATTTAAAAATGAACCCTTCGTTAGCGATGCGCAGGCGATAATTTGTAATAATTTTTATGTTCTTTTTTTAACGGATGATCCATTGGTACCCAAATTTAGTTCCGATGTATTTTTACAAACGGTAAATGCTAAATTTTTAGACGTTAAAACTAAGGAATGGGCATGGAAGGAAGGGGATACTGTCGTGCCAATGGTTATGCCTCGTGATTTCCTTGTAATGCTTAATACGTTCATGAGTGCTAGTGGCATTCCTCAAGTTTCAGAGGATCTTGCCAAAGAAATCAAGTTTAAACTACGGATTTCAAATGATAAACAACGTGAATTTGTTTGGGCTAAAATTGTAGGGTTCACAAATGAAATCCCTTCATTATTGGTTCCGGAATCATTTATGAATTCTGCGAATAAGCGCTACATGACGGGTAAAAAGAGTAAAATCACGAATGTCATGATATCCTCTAAAGAAGGCGAGTTTGGTAGAATGGAGCAGTTTTTAAATGAACGTGGGCTTGAATCAAGAAAGTCTCAGGTAGTGATCGGTAAATTAAAAAGTATTGTTAGTACCTTATTCTTTGTTGTATTGGTCATTTCAATTATTACAGTTATTGTCTCAGGATTAGTGTTGATTCAATATTTACAATTATTAATTGCGAATAACAAATACCCGATTAGGACTTTATTACGTTTGGGATATCAACCCAAGATTTTGATACAAATTTTTGTGTTTTATTTCACCAAGACCTTTGGAATAATTACCATTTTGAGTTTTATTTTGTTTTATTTTTCAAAAATGGTGATTGATAATTTATTTCAAGCTGGTGGAATTTCATTGAATAGCGCGATTTCAGGAGTTAGTGTTTTCGTTGCTATTATTTCATTTTGTATTTTTGTGTTTGCTTGTTATTTGGTAGCAAGAAGCAAAATAATTAAAGAGTTTTAATCGTTAATAAAATGTTAATTTTAAAACTTTACACAACATTTTTCGTCATTCAAAAGTAGAATCAATTTAATATTATGAAATTAATTATCTTTTCTTTAGTTTGCCTATTTTCAATTTCCAGTCATGCACAAAAGTTGAAATTTAAAGTTACTGGTCCCAAAGATTCAACTGTTTTTTTGATCAAATATTATGGTCAAAAGTTATTCTATGCTGATACAGCAGAATTAAAAAATGGATATGTGGAATTTGACGGTAAAAAACAACAACCAGGTATTTTAGGATTGTATTTACCAGACCAGAAGTTCTTTGAGTTTATTTACAATAATGAAGAGGTAAGTTTGGAAACAGCTGGTCCAGATTATACAGGTAATTTAAAAGTGAAAAAATCAGATGAAAACGGAATATTTATTCCATATGTGAAATTTATTGGAAGTAAAAAATCGGAAGCTAATAAATTAGGTGAACAGCGTGCTAGATTAAAAGAAACAGATCCTGCTTATAAAGCATTGGGAGAGCAAATTGATAAGATTAACAAAGAAGTGGAAGATTATCAATTGGCTTTGATAAAAGATAATTCAACTAAACTAGTAGCAAAAATCGTGAAAATGTCGCGTGAAATTGAGGTGCCTGAAGCGCCAAAAGATGCAAATGGAAAGCAGATTGATCCAGACTTCAGATTTAAATATTATCGTGCTCACTATTGGGATAATGTGGACTTGAAAGATGATAGATTAGTTAATAATCCTGTTTTTCATAATAAAATGGAATTTTATTTCACAAAAATGATGGTTCAGCATTGGGATACAGTCATTCATTATTCATATGATTTTTGTGATAAGCTAAATCCAAAATCTAAAATTTTTGAATACGTAGTGGGATGGATAACATCTAATTATGGAAAAAGTCAAATCATGGGTATGGATAAGGTGTATACCTACATGAGAAATAGATATTACTGCTCAAAAAATTCTGAAGGAAAATCTCCTGCTTATTGGGTAGCGGATGATAAATTTGAAGACTTGTGCGGTAAAATTAAAACTGAAATGAACCTAGTTATGGGGGTATGTCCTCCAAATTTAATTTTAAAAGATTCAACGGATACAAAATGGGTTGATCTTTACCAAGTAGCGGAAAAAGCGGATTATACGGTTTTGTATTTCTGGGATCCAGAATGTGGACACTGTAAAAAAACGACTCCTAAATTACAAACCTTGTACGAGAAAAAATTTAAAGATAGAAACATTGAAATCTTTGCAGTAGGAAAAGCGGTTGGCGGAGATTTTGTAAAATGGAAAAAATTTATTCGTGACAATAAAATGACCTTTATCAACGTAGCTGTAACAGACAAACTATATGAATTAGCAAAAAAGGATCCTAATAGCTTAGTGCCTGTACAAGGAGATCCTAGGCCAAAACCAACCACACTGGAGTCGTTAAACTACCAAACAACGTATGATATTTTTTCAACTCCTCAAGTATATATTTTAGATAAGGACAAGAAAATAATTGCAAAAAGAGTTTCTATTTCTCAAATTGAGGAAATGTTAGATGCATTACAAGGAAAGAAAGATTTACCTAAATTATTCCCTCCAGATCCAGAAGAAGATAAGCAAATGCAACAACATTAAAATTTCATTCGTTGTTGAATGTATTGAATGTCTTTGCGTATTTCTTGTAAGGATTGGTTAATGTTTGTTGTATCTAATTGTACATCGGGTAATTCAGGAGAAATATAATTAACAAATCTCCAAATTTCCACAATTGAATTTACATGAACCATGTAGGGTTTGTACATCGTATTGGTTGAACAAAGCTGAAAAGATGCGGTTTCATCCAGCATATTGTTGAGTACTTTAAAAACAATACCATCTTCTTTTGTCACAACGATGCAGGGTGTTCCCGATCGAATTGATTGCCAGTTTTGAATGAATTCGGCAACAACAAATGAACCTTCAACTACTGGAGGCATGGAATCTCCTTGTATTGGGAAAGAACGATATTTTTTATCTTTCGAAAGAAAAGGCAACGAAAAGGTTGGTAATACTTTTAAATATTCTGGGTCTGCATAACCAGAAACATATCCAGCAGATGCTTTCAAAGGAATCATTTCTATGACTTCTTCGTTGTTCTGATCTACGATTGATGCTAAAACTCTCAGTTTATCTCCTTTGACATCGGTTAAATTTCCCGTTTCTATTTTGTTCCATTCTTTTTCTGAAAGGGCTTCAAAATCTTTTCGAATTAAATCATCGATTGGTATTTTATAAAAATCCGATAATAAGATTAAATTTTCAATATTGGGTTGAGCCACTCCGTTTTCATAACCACTATAAGTAGAACGAAATAAACTTAAGCTTTTAGCCACCTCTTCTTGTGAGATTTTTTTTCTTTTTCTCAATGCTTTTAGATTCGCTCCGATGTTCATAGTTCAATTGTTTTTACAAATATATAGAAATAATTAAAATATAGTCGTGTTTCCGATTAAAAATTAATCATTTAAAAGATTCCGAGTATTTATTGTTAACTTTGTAAAACTATGTTTTAATACCCATGAAAGTTTATTTATACTTTTTTTTAATACCATTTTTATTTTTTGCATGTGCCAAAGGCTATGGAACTTCATTCGTATCGGGAGATATTACCATTTATTATAATGCACCCTCTGAATTAAATGAAGTTAAGATTTTGGCGGACTTTTGGACAAAAAACGGAATGTCAGGAAATAAAAAACAGTTTTTAAGGTTGTACAAAACTGATAAAGGGGATCGTCAACTACAGATAATAGCAACAAAACCAGAAATGGGTAAAGCCTTGAAATTTGAAGAAATAAAATTGCTTCAAGAGTTGGAGAATAAACTAAACAAGGAAGTTTTTATTAAAGATAAAATTGATTTGGTTATCTGTGATTCGCGTTTTACGGTCTTGAATGATTTGAATTATTAATAATTTAATTTCTAGATGTACTTTCTTCGAAATTTATACGTTAATGAAGCATGTTAAGTAGGTTTTTCATTATTATTTTCTGCTTGTTTACGCCCATGTTGGGAAAAACCCAACGCTCCGATCAACAAAATTTTTTTTCATTATCTGAGTTTGGACCAACGGTTGGTTATATGTATTATTTGGGCGATCTAAATCCAACTACCCAATTTTACAAACCCAATTTAGCGGTTGGATTGATGTATAGATATCATATAAACCCTCGTTTAGCTTATCGATTTAATGTTGCTGCCGGATCAGTTGAAGCATCAGATGCTGATTCAAAAAACGAACTGCTTGTAAATCGAAATCTGAGCTTTTCAAGTAATATTCAAGAGGTTACAGGAGGTATCGAATTCCATTATCATAAATATCAAATGGGAAATAAGAAATATAAGGCAACTACCTACATGATTTTTCAAGCTGGCTTATTTCATTTCAATCCTAAACGAACGTTCAATGGCAATGAAGTTGAATTGCAACCTTTGGGAACAGAGGGTCAAGGAACATCTTATGGTAGAAAAAGGAAATATAGTCGGTATCAGGCTTGTTTTCCAATTGGGTTAGGGGCTAAAATTTCGCTGGGTAAGGTAGCTAATTTGAATTTGGATATTGCCCTGAGGAAAACTTTTACGGATTATATAGACGACGTGGGAGCTAATTATAGTGTTGATCCAGCTGCGTTTAGTGGTTTGAATGAAACTACGGCCTTACAGTTGTCAAATACAAGTCTTGATAATTCGCGCTATAGCAAGCGAGGAAACCAATCTACGAGCGATTGGTATGTATATTACAGTGCTTCTATCACATTCCGTCTGGGGAAAACTAACAAATGTGCAGAGCCTAGGTAATATTATCCAACTTTATGGCTTTTATTTTGTTCAATACATGTAATTTCACATCCTAAAATAATTCAAGCATGAAAATTGGCGTTTTGTTGATTCAATTAGGAACACCGGACAATGATTCAGTAGGAGCGGTAAGAAGATACCTTTCGGAGTTTTTGAATGATCCTCGTGTCATAGATATTCCGTGGTTGGCACGAAAAATACTTGTTAATGGAATTATTGTTCCATTTCGAGCTCCAAAATCAACAAAAATATACAAGGAACTTTGGAAAGTAGGAAATGGTGTTTCTCCTTTGTTAGCTCATACAGAAAATGTTCAGAAATTAGTTCAGGAGCGATTTAAAGAGGAGGATGTTACTGTTGAAATGGCAATGAGGTATCAAAATCCATCGATGGATGTTGTTTTAGAAAGAATGCATAAATCGAATTATGATAAAATAATAATTCTTCCCTTGTTTCCTCAATATGCAAGCGCTTCAACGGGCTCAGCCGTAGAGAAAGCTATGGGGATTATTAAAAAATGGTGGGTTATTCCCGAGATTTCTATTATTAGTCAATTCTATAATAATGATGGATACTTGGACTCAATAGTTGACAATGCATCCAAATTTGATTTAACAGAATTTGATCATATACTTTTTTCCTATCATGGCTTACCTGAAAGACAAGTAGATAAAGTATATGAGGAAACAGATTTATGTGGCGACCAGCCTTGTGAGACGGAAGTGAATGAAAAAAATAAATTTTGCTATAAAGCAACGAGCTATGCAACAACGCGATTAATTGCTGAAAAATTGAATTTGAAAGAAAGTGATTATACGGTGTGTTTTCAGTCGAGATTGGATAAAAAATGGCTAACTCCTTTTTCTGATAAAGTGGTGGAAGAATGGGCTGAAAAAGGGGCGAAAAAATTACTTGTTTTTAGTCCTGCTTTTGTTGCGGATTGTTTGGAAACAATTATAGAAATAGGTTCCGAATATCAGGAAATATTTGAAGAGGGTGGGGGAGAAAAGGTTCAATTGGTACCAAGTAGTAATTCTCATCCGCGATTTATTGATGGGTTGGAAGAACTGATTAGAGCACGATTTTAATATAGAATCAAGAAGTTAAGTGCTTTTTTTCTATCTTTGATACTATGAATATTCAACTATTAATTGATCAGATTGAGTCAGAGTTCGAAGAAGTAGTTCCTGGAACGATAAAACCAGATTCCTCATTTAGAGAACTTCCTGGGTGGAGTAGCATGCATGCCCTTATTTTAATCGCTTTAATCGACAATGAATATGATATTCTCCTAACCGGTGCTGAATTGAAAAATTTGCAAACCGTGCAAGATTTATTTGATATTATTCAATCTAAATAAGGTGGGATTTCTTACCGTAAAAAATACAGCAATTCGTGCAATTTATTCATCCGTTCCTAAACAAGTAGTTTATACCAAAGATTATAATTGGATCACTCAAGCCGAAAGAGATTTATTTGCTAAGACAACGGGAATTACAGAACGGAGAGTCGCTAAAGTATCAACTACTTGTTCAGATTTGTGTTTTCAAGCAGCAGCTGAATTATTAAAAGATTTTAAATGCAGTGAACAAATAGATTTGATTTTGTTTGTTTCTCAATCACCAGATTATTTTCTACCTTCTACAGCCGTGATTTTGCAAGATAAATTGGGACTTTCTAAGAATACACTTGCTTTTGATATTAACTTAGGTTGTTCAGGTTATGTCTATGGTTTATCTGTCGTTGGTCAATTTTTACAAACAGGTAATTTTAGAAAAGCACTCTTGCTTTGTGGTGATAAATCTACAATTTCAACAAATTTTCAGGATAAAAGTACTTATCCTTTATTTGGTGATGCAGGCACAGCAACCCTTTTAGAATACGACCCAACAGCTAAGGATTGGGGGATACATTTGGCAAGTGATGGTTCAGGTAAAGATTCAATTATAATTGAGCAGGGTCATTCTAGACATCCATATGGCACGTCACAAGAGGAATACATTGAATATGAGCCTGGAGTGATTCGAACAAAAAAACATTTAGCACTGAATGGAATTGAGGTTTTTAATTTTGCTCTTAAAGAGGTAGCTCCTTCGATAAGACAAATGCTGGAATATTTTAATAAAACAGTAGAGGAGATTGATTATTTTGTTTTGCATCAAGCAAATAAATTAATTAATGAAAGTGTCCGAAAAAAGTTAAAATTATCCCCTGAAAAAGTGCCTTATTCTATACAGGATTTTGGAAATACTAGCTCTGCCTCCATTCCATTAACGATTTGTTATTCGATTAGAGATGAAATTGAAAGAGATGACATTACGCTTGTTCTCGCTGGATTTGGGGTTGGTTTCTCTTGGGGTTCAGTCGTATTAAGCACTTCCCGAATTAAAACAAAAATCTTAGAACATGATTGATTTATCTGGAAAATCCATCTTAGTAACAGGGGCTTCATCAGGGATAGGGCAAGCAACCGCAATATTATGTGATTCTTTGGGCGCAGCTGTGATAATTACTGGAAGGAACGAAGAAAGATTGATTGAAACATTGTCTCAAATGAGCGACCGAACTCGATTGGTTGTGGCTGATTTATCAACGGATGAGGGTATTTCTTTCCTAGTTGATTCAGTTGATAAATTAGATGGGGTTTTTAATGGGGTAGGCATGATACAGCCGTATCCTATAAAGTTCATTAAGCGCAAGAATGTTGAGGAATTAATGAATACGAATTTAATTAGCACGATATTACTCACGTCTAATCTTTTGAAAAATAAAAAGATTTCATCTTCTAGTTCTTTTGTATTTGTTTCCTCTATTTCTGCTAATCATCCCTATTTGGGTGGTGCCCTATATTCAACTTCTAAAGCTGCATTAGAAGCATTCGCTCGATCCTTAGCATTAGAACATGCTAGTCAACAGTTGAGAGCTAATGTGCTTTCGCCTGCTTTAGTTCAAACGGAAATGTTTAATCAAACCAAGGATGCATATACGGAGGATGAATTTCAGCAAATAGTAAATCAATATCCATTAGGAATAGGTCAGCCTATTGATGTGGCAAACGCAGCAGTTTTTTTATTGAGTGATGCTTCAAAGTGGATAACCGGTACCACTTTTCAAATGGATGGTGGATTACTTTTGAATAGTAAAAGATAATTATTTTAGCATCCAGCTTCCTCCCACGCTCAAAACATTGGGTAAAGCTAAGTATTCATGATTAGTAGTTTCGTTTATTCCTCCCGTAGGACAAAAAGTAACGGATGGAAATAATTGTCCGTATGCTTTGAGTGCATCTATGCCACCGGCTAAATGAGCAGGGAAGAATTTTAAATAACTGCAGTTCCATTCAAGGGCTTGCATAATTTCACTCACGGTAGATACACCGGGAATAAAAGGAATGCCACATTTATGCAATTCTTTTACTAAGGATTCCGTCAGACCTGGTGAAACAATGAAATCAACATCCAGATCTTGCAATCGTTGAATTTGGTTTGGACGAATAACCGTACCAACTCCTACCTTAAAATTAGGGATATTTAAGTTCTTTATCTTTTCAATTGCCGTAATAGCATACTCGGTCCTCAATGTGATTTCTATGCAATTGATTGATGCTTTTTGAATTTTCTCCACTTGATGAATTAAATCATCATGATTCTGAATTGTAGCAACAGGTATAATGCAATTATTTGCAAGAATCTCCTTAATTCCGTTTTGTGTCATATCCTATAGAATAAATGAAGCGCCTTCTTCGCTGGAAGATATTGCGGTTCGTAAATTAGTAAATAGTTCACGTCCAAATCCTTGGGTAGGAACATTTTTTAATGTTGGTTCTCTGTCTTCAAAATCAGATACTAAACAAGTTAATGTTCCAGTTAAGGCATCAAGCTTTAAGAGATCACCTGTTTTGATTTTTGAAATTGGTCCCCCTTCGTAGGCTTCCGGAGTTAAATGGATTGCTGCCGGAACTTTTCCAGAGGCACCTGACATTCTACCATCCGTAATTAATGCTACTTTGAATCCACGTTTTTGCAAAATGCTTAAAGTGGGCGTAAGTTGATGTAGTTCAGGCATTCCATTTTGTTTTGGTCCATGAAAAGGTAATACGGCGATAAAATCTTTTTCAAGTTCTCCATTTTTAAAGGCTGAAATTAAATCTATTTGTTCATTAAATACTATAGCGGGAGCTTCAATCAAGAAGTTTTCCTCGGAAACTGCTGCCGTTTTAATAACTGATCTACCAAGGTTGCCAGTAAGTATTTTTATACCACCATTTGCTGAAAACGGATTATTTGCTGATCGGATGATGGATTCATTTAAGCTTTCAGCAGCGCCATCCTCCCAAACTAGTTTATGCTCTTTAATTTTCGCTTCTTTGGTGTAGGTATACATTCCTTCTCCAAGGATAGTTCTTACATCAGCATGCATGAGTCCATTATCCAGTAATGTTTTAATTACAAATCCCATGCCTCCTGAAGCGTGGAAGTGATTCACATCAGCAGCGCCATTTGGATACATACGGGTTAAAAGTGGAATTACATCAGAAAGATCTGACATGTCCTCCCAATTAATTAAAATTCCGGCTGATTTAGCAATTGCAATTAAATGAATCGTATGATTTGTTGAGCCGCCTGTTGCTAATAAACCTATAATTCCATTCACAATCGTCTTCTCATTCAATGTTGCAGCAAGCGAATATTCAAACCCGAGTTGCGCATTCCGAATAGCAATTCGAACCGCTTCTTCATTTAATAAGTCTCTTAATTCAGTATCTGGATTAACGAAACTAGAGCCCGGTAATTGAAGGCCCATCATCTCCATGAGCATTTGATTACTGTTCGCGGTTCCATAAAACGTACACGTCCCAGGCGAGTGATAAGAATCGGATTCTCCTTTCAATAATTCTGCTCTTCCAATTTTCCCTTCTGCGAAGTCTTGTCTAATTCTTGCTTTTTCCTCGTTGGTAATACCGCTTGGCATTGGACCTCCCGGAATAAATATAGCAGGTAATTGCCCAAATTTTAAAGCACCCATCAATAGACCAGGAACAATTTTGTCGCAAATCCCTAAGTATAAACCGGCATCGAACATGTTATGGGAAAGTCCTATTGCTGTAGAAAGAGCAATTACATCTCGACTAAATAATGATAATTCCATTCCTGGTTGCCCCTGGGTTACCCCGTCGCACATGGCAGGGACGCCACCAGCTACTTGTGCAACAGCTTGATATTTGGAGGCATATCTTCTAATTTTTTCAGGATAATTTTCATATGTTTTGTGTGCGGACAACATATCATTGTAAGCTGAAATAATCCCGAGATTAGGAGCGATATTCTCTGTCAATTTTTCCTTATCTCCCGAATCGCATCCGGCAAAGGCGTGTGCCAAATTCCCGCAATGCATATGTTTTCTAGAAACGCCATTTTCAAAGGCCGCTTCCATATTTGAAAGGTAAGTTTCACGCGTTTTTTTACTTCTATCAATAATCCTATTGGTAACTTCTGTAATTCGAGTATTCATATTTTATTTTTCAGAATAATAAATTTCTTTTAGTTGGGGAAGGAAATGCCCCATTGGTAATTTCTTTTCAACCGAAGTATCTAAAATTAATTTCTTTTTAGCCCCAGTAATCATTAAATAGCTGTTTTGAGCAGAGTCTAATAAAACAGGAGAACAAGAAATTCTGCAACTCGGTTCGGTTGGTGCATTGGTAATTACTACCAAATCTGAAGTTTCAAAAGCTAGTTCCGAATTCAAGTCATTTGGAAATAGAGAGGCCGTATGACCATCTTCTCCCATTCCTAACAATATAACATCAGCATTTTTAAATACCTGATATGATTGTTCAAGAAGTTTGATGTTCTTAATTTTATCATCTAAATATTGAACCATCGGAATAAATGCACTTTCAATTGCATTATTTTGAAACAATGTTTGTCTGAGTAATTTTTCATTAGAAAACGTACTTGTATTTGAAACAAATCGTTCATCTACTAATCCTACAGTAATTTTAGACCAATCAAGATTTCCCTCGCTTAATAGTTCATAAACACCTTTCGGAGTTGATCCACCTGACAAAAGTAAGGTTGCCTTATTTTTATTAGCAATTGAAACGGATAAATCATTCAATATTTGATTGCTCAGAGCAATTTCCAGTTCTTTTTTGGATTGAAAGGTTTTCATTATTCGCGCCATGTTTTTGTTACCCATGAACAATCATCATCCAGCACATCATCTCCTGGTCCCCACGTACCTGCCTCATACAATATATTGGGTTGATTAGTAGCTTTCCAGTTACTTGTTATGGATTCTATCCAATTCCAAGCTGCTTGTAATTCATCCTGACTCATAAAAAGGGTTTGATTTCCTCTAATTACATCAATGATTAATCGTTCATATGCCTCTGGAAACCTTTCCTTAAATGAGTCGATGTAGTCCAACTTCAAGGCAATAGGTTTATATCGATATCCTCCCGGACCAGGGATTTTGGTCATTTGTACCAATTCAATTCTTTCTTCTGGCTGGAGTCTAATGATAAGTTTATTATTGTTTAATTTCTCTTTGGAGGGGAAAATATTGTGTCGAACCTCTTTAAAATTGATAACTATCTCCGAGTATTTTTTGAACATTCGTTTTCCTGTTCTCAAGTAGAAAGGCACATCTTTCCATCTCCAATTGTCAATGTATGTTTTAATTGCAACAAATGTTTCTGTTTTAGATCCAAATTTTTCAATGTCCTCTAAATAAGATTGAACCTCCTCTCCTTGAATAGTTCCTCTTGTATATTGCCCCTTAACAGTATCCTTGTTTACGTTTTTACGTGTAATTGGTCTGAGGGCTCTCAGTACTTTAAGTTTTTCATTTCGTACTTCATCTGGTCCTAATTCATGGGGTGGCTCCATGGCTACAAGGCATAGGAGTTGAAGTAAATGATTTTGAACCATGTCCAAAAGGGCTCCACTGTTATCGTAATAGGCAGCTCTTTTTTCTACGCCTAAGGTTTCAGCTACAGTAATTTGAATGTTATCAATGTGCTCAGAATCCCACGCACGCTCGAAAAGATTATTTGCAAAGCGTAATACCATTAGATTTTGAACAGTTTCCTTTCCTAAATAATGATCAATTCGATAAATTTGATGGTCATCAAAGGCTTGAGTGATTTCATTGTTTATTTCATTTGACGAAGTTAAACTGTAGCCAAGCGGCTTTTCAAGTACAACTTTACTTGAAGGGTGAATTAATCCTGACTCTTTGAGTGTTTTGGCAATCGGACCAAAAGCGGAAGAAGGTGTAGAAAAATAAAATATGTTTTGATAATCTTGAAACGAATTTAAGTAATTAACAAGTTCAGAATAATGTTCGATTGACGTATTCTCTATATGAATTAATTTCACCTTGCTCGCAAATTTTTCAATATCAAGTGGATCTGTTTCTTTGTCCTTACTTTCTGTTAAAAATTTATTAAGTAATGTATAGAAATCAAATTCCTGTGGATTTCTTCTGGTTATCGCAATAATATTGTACGGGCATAATAATTGACCATCTTGATCACGATGAAAAAGAGCGGGATAAATCTTTCTAAGAGCTAAATCCCCATCTCCTCCAAAGACTATAATATTAAACGGATTAAAAACCTCCGTATGCTTATTTTTTTTACTCATGAATCCTTACTTTGTGTCAAATATACACTAACTGATTCATTTAATCAAGGGTTAAATCTATTTTTAAGAAATTTTAGATAGATAAAGTAACTTATAATATCAAATAAATTATTTGTCAAAAAATCATAAAATCGAACTCTTTATTATTTTTATTGTTTAGATTTAGAAAAAAATACAAAAATCATGGGAAGACCAGCGACAAAACCAGCAAGACTAAGAGACGGATTTTATATTGAAGTTAAATCAGTTGGGAGTGGTTCAATTTATGTCAGGAGGGATACGAAGGAACAAATGATTATTGCTGCTGAAGATTATTCAAGAACAAAGGACGTTACCGTTTTAGGTGAAATGCGCAACGATAAATGGATAGCAGACTAAAGATGAATGATATTCATAATAAAGGCAAATCATATTTCTTTTCTATTTGGATATCAGTATTATTCTTTTTGGTATTCAGCGTTCCTTTTTTACTTGCATCCAATTTTATTTTCTTGGCTAAACTAAATGGAGTTCTTTCATTATTAGTTTTATTAGTTGCATTAAATTTCTGGAAGAAGGTTTCGCGGAACCGAAATAAAGTAAAAGCCAGAATCGAATTAACAGTTAACGATACTTTTTATTTGAAAAACCAATTCCAATGGTTTAATTTATTGTCTAAGGAAAATCAACGCATTATTGAAAATAGAATAGGTTTATTCCTAGGATATACTAAGATTAATAGTAGCAACAATTTATGTAGCGATCAATTTTTGAAATTCGCATTATTTGACGTTTTGTTATATTGGGATGATGTTCAGCTCCAAAAGTACAGGGAGGAGATTGACATTCTTTTTTCCAAAGAAAAGATTTTTAATATAACTTCAAAAGGATACTCGGTTAGTGAGGAGTATATTAATGATGCATTAGAAAGTTGCCGACCTGATTTAACATCAAAAGAGATGATTAGTGAATTGAGTTATAAATTGAAAAATATTTGATTTTTAAATGCTTCAAAAACAGATGGTTAATATTTTTTTTCATTTTTATTTCATTTTTTTTTCAAAAATCCATTGCCAATCAAAAAAGGCTACGTATCTTTGCACCCCGCAAATGAGTGGAAGTAAGTGTTGAAAGAGAGTTAATTTAGGATTAGTATAAGTAACTAATATTAAATCACAAAAGTTCTTTGAAAGATTGGGTAAAAGGAAAGACAGCGTTTTGAGAAACGAAACATATGTAACGAAGTCAAAAAAAATCAACAGGATTAAAACAACGGAGAGTTTGATCCTGGCTCAGGATGAACGCTAGCGGCAGGCCTAACACATGCAAGTCGAGGGGTAGCAGGATTAAGCTTGCTTAATTGCTGACGACCGGCGCACGGGTGCGTAACGCGTATGCAACCTACCTTATACTGGGGTATAG
>CAZTFG010000037.1:0-7454 GCA_964612725.1 uncultured Lishizhenia sp.
AGACTTAGGATCTAGTGCCGAGAGGTGTGCGGGTTCGAGTCCCTCCATCCGCACTGTAATGGTCTCATTTAGAGGCCATTTTTTGTTTAATAACTTAATGTTTTAAAAATGAACGTTATTCGTGAGGATATTAATGCATTGAATGCATTGATTAAAATTAAAGTAACACCAGAAGACTATACTTCTAAAGTCTCTGAAACGCTAAACAAGTATCGCAAAACGGCAAATATCCCTGGTTTTAGAGCAGGGCATGCGCCAATTTCATTTATTCAAAAACAGTATGGTAAATCTGTTTTGTTTGATGAAGTTTCAAAAATGGTTACGGATGCGGTAAATAAATACATTGTTGAGGAAAAATTAAATTTACTTGGCAATCCAATTCCATTAGATGAAAATGGATTCAGTGGTGATTTTAGCAACCCATCTGATTTTGAATTTACTTATGAAATAGGATTCCCGCCTAAAATCGATGTTTCGTTATCAAAAAGCAATTCCTACGAATACCAAAAAGTGGACGTGAATCCATCTTTAATTTCGAAACAAGCTGAAGATATTCGAAGAAGATATGGAAAATTAACTAGTGCTGAAACGGTTAGCGAGAAAGATTTAATTTTAGGTCGTTTTCTTGAATTGAATGATGACAAAACCGTTAAAGAAAATGGAATTGATCACACATCTTCTATTTCATTAGAATTTTTGGATTCAGCTGATGTACGTTCCATGTTTGTCGGAAAGAAAATTGGAGATACTGTTGAATTAAGCCCGGATGATGTTTCAAAAGGTCCAAAAGACAAAGCGGCAATGCTTGGTGTAAAAGAGGAAGACCTGGCATCCATTGGGAATTTATTTTCATACACCATCAATGAAATCAAATGCATGGAGTTGGCGGAATTGAATGAAGAATTATTTTCAAAATTATATGCAGACGGTAGCGTGAAAACGGAAGAAGACTTTACTGCTCGCATTAAATCGGATTTGCAAGGAATGTTTGACCAAGATTCAGACAAAAAGCTTTACCGCACCATTCAAGATTCGTTGATGGAACAAGTATCCGCAGAGTTTCCAGATGCATTTTTGAAAAGATGGATTAAACAAGTAAATGACAAACCTGTTACTGACGAACAAATAGAATCTGAATATGATAGTTATCGAAATATGCTTAAATGGCAATTAATCGAACGATCTATCTTTGAAAAGCATGAAATAGTCATTGATCAACTCGAACTAATCAATTTCACAAAACAATTACTTCGATCAAACTATGCTAATTATGGCATCTTTGATATTGATGAAAATGAATTATCACAAAATGCAATGAAGTTTTTACAAGATAAAAGTCAAACAGATGCCATTTTGAGTAGACTCGCTGAAGAAAAAATTATCGCTTTGTGTAAATCGGAAACAACATTGAATGAAAAAGTAGTTTCTTACGAGGAGTTCATTAAATAATAAATCCCCTATCCCTATTGAAAAAAAAGGCTGTTTCTGAGAAACAGCCTTTTTTGCTTTTATTCAGCTCAATTAAATTATAAGTTTTTCAATGTATATTCAAACATCATATTAAATAAATGGTTGCGTGTATTTCCTCCATATATTCCATGATTTCGGTTCGGATAAATAAATAAATCAAATTGTTTATTTGCCTTCACTAATGCATTGATCATCTCCATTGAATTTTGATAATGCACGTTATCATCTGTTGATCCATGTATAAGAAAATAGTTTCCTTTTAAATTCTTCACGTGATTTATTGGCGAGTTTTCATCATATCCAGCTTCATTTTCTTTGGGTGTTCGCATAAAACGCTCTGTATAAATATTATCGTAATACCTCCAGTTTGTAACTGGCGCAACAGCAATAGCCATTTTAAATACATCAGCCCCTTTGGTTATTGCAAGCGAAGCCATAAATCCTCCATAACTCCATCCCATAATTCCAATTCGACTCGGGTCTATATAATTCATTTTTTGTAATTCTTTAGCCGAATTGATTACATCCTCTATTTCTAATTTTCCTAGCTGTAAATAAGTCGACTTTTTAAATTTAGCCCCACGATACATGGTGCCGCGCGGATCAACACTCACCACGATGTATCCCTTTTGAGCCAATAATTGATAATACATGTAATCCATTCCATCCCAAGAATCTATTACTTCATTATGCCCGGGACCTCCGTAAACGGTCATATAAACAGGGTATTTTTTAGAGGGATCAAAATTTTGAGGTTTTATCATCCATCCATTTAATTCTGTGCCGTTTGAGTTGAATGTTACAAATTCACGTTTCGCCGGATTATATACTGCTAGTTTATCTGCCAATTCCTTATTGTCTTCTAGCACCTTTAATAAAGTCCCGTCATTTTTTCTAAGGCTATAAATAGGTGGTGTATTGGCGGTTGAGTGAGTTAAAACAAAATAATTCATTCCAGATGTAAACTCAGCTTCAGAATATCCTACTTCAGGGCTTAGCAATTGCTTTGCAGTACCATCGATTTGGATTTTAAAAATTGATTTAACCATGGCTGATTTCTCTGCCGCGGAATAGTAAATATGCTTATTATCACCATCTATTCCCAAAAACTCAATCACATCCCAATTTCCTTTCGTTATTTGTTTGGTAGTACCATCAAATCCCAATTGATAAATATGATTAAATCCATTCACCTCACTGGTTCGAAGAATAGACTTACCATCTTTTAAAATCAATAAATTATTGTCAACTTCCACATACGTATCCGATTTTTCTTCGAAAAAAACAGTGTGTTTCCCTTTATTTGAAAAATCAACTAAATGATATTTCAATTGATTTTGATGCCTGTTTAGTGTTTGTAAAACAAGATGATTCGCTGCTTTAGACCAAGTTAATCGGGGGATATATTCATATTCACCCAAATTCAAATCTATCGTTTTTGCATTTTTAACTTGAACAACATGAGCCGTAACTTTTGAGTTATCCTCACCTGCTTTCGGATATTTATATTTATATTGAGTTGGATAAAGGCCATTATAAAATGCCAGATTAAATTCTTTGACTTCCTGTTCATCAAAACGCAAATAGGCAATCATTTTACTATCTGCAGACCATTCATAGGCTTTTGTAATAGCAAATTCTTCCTCATATACCCAATCTGTTGTTCCGTAAATAATTTTATTCTTCTTCCCTCCTTTGGTTAATTTTACGATTTTTCCCGATTGAAGGTTTTTAACAAACAAGTCATTTTTGTGAATGTAAGAAACCATTTTTCCATCCGGAGAATATTCAGCCAACGTCTGCGGTTGGTGGTCTGTATCTAGCGCAACGAGAAGGTTGGTTTTCAGGTCAAAGAGAAAATAAATTGCTGAAAAACTCCTTCTGTAAATTTGCTCAGTTGCCGTAGTAAATAAAATCTTAGTTTCATCCTCGTTAAAAAAGTAATCATCGAAACTGAATTCCTTTCCACCTAAAAGAAGCTTTTCTTTTCCGACGAGTAAAGTGCCTTTATCCGCAGGATCATTAATTTTAAATTTATAAATGGAATTGTCAATAACTTGGGTGTAATGCTCACCATCCTTCATAGATCGAAAGCCATCTACTCCTTTGGAACGAAACTCATAATTCTTCCAGATTTTCTCAACGGTTAATTCCTGTGAACCAACTTGTTGAACAAGTAAAAATAAGCTAATAAGGGTAAAAAAATACTTCATGATTTTGTAATTGAGTGTTGAAGATACACAATGTTTTGTTTTATGAACAACTAAAATTAATTTAAAGCAACAATGTGTTAACAATTTTCTAATAGAAAAGAACCAAAAATTATGTAAATTTGACCTGAATTTTTGAAATGATCTCCTTGAAGCAAGTGTTATTTTGCCGAAACCATTTCAAAAAACAAACAAAAATATTTCTAATTCAAGAAGTTAGGTTGTTTTAAACCATTAAAGCATTTAGTTCCTTAACTATTTTAATTTAAATTTTATGAAAAAATCATTACTAGCTATTTTCACCTTTGCAGCAGGGTTTTCGTTTTCTCAAGACTGCGCCAAAATTTTTATTTCTGAATACGTAGAGGGTTGGTCTAACAACAAAGCGTTAGAAATATATAATCCTACTTCTGCTCCTATTGATTTGAGTCAATATTTCGTTGCTCGATATTCCAATGGTGCAACAACAGCAACAGTGGCTAACGCGGTGCAATTAAGTGGGACTGTGGCTGCTTATGATGTTTATGTTGCGGTGTTGGATAAAAGAGATCCAAATGGAACGGGTCAGGAAGCGCCAATTTGGGATTCTTTACAAGCAAGAGGAGACGGTTTTTACAGTCCAGTTTATAACACTAGTAATGCATTTTACTGGAACGGTAATGATGCGGTTATGTTAGCAAAAGGTACGCTGCCAGCAAATGCTACAACCTTAATAAATGCTACTAATGTGCCTAATTTTGCTGTGATTGATATTTTTGGAAAAATTGGTGAAAACCCAGCAAACGAAACAGGATCTTCAGCCGGAAATGATGGTGCATGGTCTACATCATTCCCTTACAGTACAGGTTTAGGCGTTTTGATTACCAAGGAACATTCCATGTTAAGAAAAGCTAGCATTAAAAAAGGAGTTACTTCACAAGTTTCATTCTTTGATCCATTATTAGAATGGGATTCTATTCCTGCTGTTATTGTTCGTTTGGATGCTAATGGAGATACGCTGTTTGGAACTAGCGGAAACCCAATTTTAGATGGTAATTGGTCATCTTTAGGTATTCACAACTGCGCTTGTAACCCAGTTTCAGTAGGTGAAATTTCTACTGTATCATTCGATGTTTATCCAAATCCATCAACAGGAACAATTTCAATAAGCTTGGAAGAGAATATTGGATCGTTAACCATTTCAAATGGATTGGGTCAACAAGTTTGGCAAAAAAGTGCATTGAAAAATGGCGTTTACAGCATTGAATTACCACGTATTAAAGGAGTTTATTTTGTACAAGTTGTTTCTGAAACAGGAGCATCAACTACAAAAAGGATTATTGTTCAATAATTTTATTTCTATAAATTTCATATGAAATTACTTCTTGGCTTACTTATTTTACTGCCAACGGTATTTTTTGCCCAACAGACAAGTACTATTAAAGGAAAAATTAGAGATAATTCGACTGATTTACCCATTGTTGGCGCAAAAGTTAATATCCAAAATAAGTATCGCGCTTTCACGAATACTGATGGTATCTATGAACTGACGAAAGTACCTTACGGAGAGTATGTGTTAGTTATTACTATGTCTACATACGACACCGTTAAAGTGAAATTGAATGTGAATAAACCACTAATTGATCGCGACATTGAATTAGGTGGAAGTGTTGAGTTTGCAGAAATAGAAGTAATTGGAAACATGGTGAAGGATAATGTACCGATTGCTGTTACTAAAATCCCTACACAAAAAATTGTTGAAGAGTTAGGTTCACGTGATTTACCTATGTTATTAATGGGAACAGCCGGAGTTTATGCCACTACACAAGGTGGGGGTGACGGAGATGCGCGTATCAATGTTCGGGGTTTCGACCAAAGAAACGTTGGTGTAATGATTGATGGAGTACCGGTGAATGACATGGAAAATGGAGCCGTATATTGGTCTAACTGGTTTGGATTGGATGCGATTACTGCTCAAATGCAAGTACAGCGAGGATTAGGTGCCACTAAAATCGCTATGCCATCCATTGGTGGAACCATTAACATAGTAACTCAGGGTATAGGAAATAAAAAAGGGGGAATGTTGAAACAAGAATATTCAACAGGAAATATGTTGCGAACCACCTTTTCATACAATACTGGAATGACAAAAAGTGGATGGGGCTTAACTGTTTCGGGATCCTATAAACAATCTGATGGTTGGGTATATGGAACACCAAGTCAAGGCTTTTTTGGGTATGGTAAACTTTCAAAGAAAATTAAAAATCATTTGATTACGCTTTCTGCATTTGCAGCTCCTCAACAACATGCTCAGAGATCATATAACCAATCAATTCAATATTTTAGTGAGGAAAAAGCACGTGAATTAGGTTCACCCATAGATACTAATGTTGTGTTTTATGACATGGGGGTTCGATTTAACCAGCATTGGGGATACCGAACCAATGAAGATGGTAAAGAAGAAGTTTTTAGTGAACGAAGAAATTTTTATTCTAAACCGCAAGTAACGTTAAAGGATTTTTGGAAGGTAAATGATAAATTATCTATTTCAAACCTAGCCTATATGTCAATTGGGCGTGGAGGCGGAACGAGCATTTTTAATTCCTCCGCTTTATTGAGAGATTCCAATAAATTAATTGATTGGGATTTAGTGATACAAGCAAACAAGGTAAATTCATTGTTTGGAACACCAAATGTTGATACTTATTATCATCCAACTCAAATAAAATCAAGTCAAATCTTGCTTTCTAGTATCAACAATCATTTCTGGGTGGGCTATTTAGGTCAGTTCAACTATACTATTTCTAAAAACTTGGAAGTTTCTGGAGGTATTGATATACGATACTATGAGGGTCGCCATTACCAACGTATCGAAGATTTACTTGGAGGAGATTATTTTGTAAATGATGCCGACAAAAACTCGGCAAGCCCGATGAAACACGTAGGTGATAAAATCGCCAAAAATGCATTTAACGCAGATCGTTCTGGTTTAGTACAATGGACTGGAGCATTTAGTCAGGTAGAATATTCCGGAGAAAAATGGTCTTATTTTATAAATCTATCCGGAATCGTTAATGGCTATAAAGGGGTAGATTATTTTCAAAAACGTACGTTAGATATAGGAGACACGGTACTACAAGTTGGAGCAAATGATTCCATAACGTACCAAGGTCAATTATATACGTCGAATTCATCCGGATTAAAATACGTAAGCACGGATTGGAAATTTTTACCTGGATTCACCTTCAAAAGTGGAGTGAGTTACAAATTAGATAAACTTTCGAATGTATATGTGAATTTAGGATTTTTAAATCGAACGCCACAATTCTCCAATGTGATAGACAATAATACAAACAAATTTTTTGGTGAAATTTTAAATGAACAAATTCTAGCAGCAGAAGGCGGGTATAATTATGCTAATAAAATTTTTGGAGTCAACCTTAATGCGTATGCTACCAATTGGAAAAACAAACCGTTTCCTTATGGGGTAGCGGTTCCAGATCCAAATGATCCGACCGAGTTTATTCGCGTAAACATAAACGGAATGGATGCGGTTCATTTAGGCGGTGAAATTGATGTAGCTTACAAGGTATCTAAGAAGATTTCCACTGAATTGATGTTCTCCTATGGGAATTGGTTCTGGAATTCATCCAAAACAATTTTTATTCCGCAATATGATTCACTTGAGTTTAGTTTTGACGCACGCGGCGTACATGTAGGTGATGCAGCACAAACGGCTTTTTCAGCTGCCATACGATATGAACCTATTAAGAATCTGTATTTTCGTTTGCAAGG
>CAZTFG010000037.1:7554-20349 GCA_964612725.1 uncultured Lishizhenia sp.
CTGCAGCAATACCAGCTTTTGGTAGTAATTTAAGTTCCGTTCAACGGGGAGATTCAATTACTGCTACCGGAGTTTTATTTGACTTCAGCGGATTATTGGAAATTTCTCCAACAAGTAGTTTTGTAAACCACGGTGCTGTCGGAGCTCCCGCACCTCAATTAGTTCCGCTTTCAAGTATAAATGAAGCTTTAGAAGCTCAATTGGTGCGCGTAGACAATGTTACTTTTGTACAAACTGGAAATTTCGCAACCGGAAATAGTACCGTTCAAATTACAGATGGAACAGCAACTTTAGATGTGCGTATTAATGGTTCAACCGTAATTGATGGTACAGCAATACCTACAGGGCCAGTAACGATTATTGGTTTAGTAGGACAATTCAATGCAAACTATCAATTGGTACCTAGAGACTTAAATGATATCTTTTCATACGTAGCTCCAGCTCGCGAGATCAACGTGAAATTAGGTGGTGTAACCGTTTTAAATAACGGTACATATGTGATTGGTACCACATCAGCTACTACTGTTACTATAGAAAATTCTGGTTCTCAAAATCTAACTATATCAGGAACAACCCTTTCTGGAATAAATGCAGCTGATTTTAGTGGTACTTATTCTGGAACTGTTTCAGCGTTAGGAAATCAAACTTTTACTTTGAATTTTGCTCCAACGGGAACAGGTACGCGTACAGCTACTTTAAGCATAGCGAACGATGACAGCGATGAAAATCCATATGTTATTACTTTATCGGCTGTTGGAACAGACAATTTAGCTACCGAACCTACTTCTAATCCAACAGGATTAACATTTCCATTGGTGAAGGCGTATACAGTGGCGGGACAATTTAATGCAGGTGTAAATGCTGAAAAATACATCGTTTTATGGAAAACTGGGTCAGCAATTACAGGAGTACCTACAGATGGAACAACTTACAAAAGAGGAGATGTAATTGGAGATGCTAAAGTTGCCTATGTGGGAAGTGGAACTAGTTTTACTCCACGTCACGTAATCGCAAATCAGAACTTATATTTTGCAGTTTATGCCTTTAATGGTCCTGATGGATTCCAAAATTACAAAACATCATCTCCTGCTACAGGTAACGTTACTAGTCAAGGACAACAAATTGGTAACTACTATGCAGGTATTAATTCTAATGCTACTACTTTTTTAAGTGATCTATCCGCTTTAATTAATCCTCATACATTTGTTTCGTATTTCAATTATAAAACAACTATGATGAATCAGTTTGAAATTAGAGATACGACAGCTGGTCAATCATATGTTGTGTGTTCATATTCTGGAGAGAGAAAAGTTTTCAATGATCCATTTGATTGGACCGCTGTTGGATATTCTAGAGAGCACAGCTATTGTCACTCTTGGATGCCAACTTTCCCAGCAGATAATCCAGAACAAAAAGAGTATAACGACCAACATAATTTGTATCCTACCAACCTTCAAAATGCAAACACGCCACGAAGTAATTTACCTATGGATGAAATCGTAGGAAATCCAGTGTTTACCTATTTAGATTGTGCAGTTGGTTATAATAGTTCAAACCAAATGTGTTTTATGCCGCGCGCTGAACAGAGAGGGAATGCTGCTCGTTCTATTTTCTATATGGCTACTTGCTACAACGGACAATTAGGAAATAACTGGCAAATCCCTACAAATCAAAGTCAAGCTATTTTGAAAGCATGGCACTATGCAGATTTACCAGATAATTACGAAATAGCCCGTAATGAATATATATACTCTATTCAAAATAATAGAAACCCTTATGTTGATTCAACTGATTTTGTTTGTCATGTAAACTTTTCAAATATGACATATGATGCATGTCAAGTTGGATTACAAGAAAAATTAGAAAGTAATTTCTCTGTGTTCCCTGTACCGGCTAACAACAAAGTGTATGCTCAAGTAAATGGATTATCTATTACTTCATACCAAGTAGTTGATGCACAAGGAAGAGTAATTGCGGAAAAAAGTGGATTCGAACTTCCAGTTTTGGAATTATCTGCTAACCAATTTAAATCAGGGATGTATATGTTAGCTGTAGGTACAGCATACGGAACCGTTCAACAGTCTTTCATTATTGAATAATGGGTAAGATTTTTCTTATCATGTGTATTGGAGCAAGCCTTATGGCTTGCTCTTCTCATTTACAGGTGTACTCAACTAGAATTGCTATTGGAAATTCACTGGCGGACAACAGAACCACAGATAGTATCATCCAACCGTATCGTGATTCCATGAATCGTTCTATGAGTAAAATTATAGCTAAATCAGAAAACGATTTTATCGTGGAAAGACCCTCGTCCAATTTAATGAATTGGGTAGCCGATGCGATTTTCATACAACAAACTCAAACAATTAAAATTAATACGCCTATCCTTTGTTTGTTGAACACTGGTGGCATTCGATCCAGTTTGGGCAAAGGAAATTTAAGCGTGGGTGATTTCTTTAAATTAATGCCATTCGACAATACCATCGTCTGGGTTGAAATGCCTATTGAATCACTGACTGAAATAGGTGCTTTTATTACCAAATCAGGTGGAGAACCACTTTCGAATTGTACAGTTCAAAACGGAAAAATAGTATTAAACTCCGTGCCTGAAGGTTGCACCCATTTTATCATTATCACCTCAGATTATTTAGCGAATGGAGGAGATAAAATGGACTTTTTCAAAAAAGGAAAAATAATCAATGAAACTGGTAAATTGATGCGTGATGTACTGATTGAACATGCCAAACAACAATCCACATTAATTTCAACCAATGACATTCGTGTTTTTAAATAGGAATAATTATGAATAGAAGAAAGTTTGTTCGCAATTTATCCCTTGGAGCCGGTGCCATTGCACTGAGTACTTCCAGTTTCGGTCAATCGTTATTAACTAAAAAGACTAAGAAATTAACGATTCTTCACACCAACGATACCCACTCCAATATTGATCCATTTCCAGATAATCACACCAAATTTCCAGGGATGGGCGGCGTTGCCAAGCGACATGCGCTCATACAACAAATACGACAAGAAGAAGAACATGTATTGCTTTTAGATAGCGGAGACATTTTTCAAGGAACACCTTATTTTAACTTGTTTAATGGCGTTTTGGAAATGAAACTCATGACTGAAATGGGCTATGATGCTGCCACTATGGGAAATCATGATTTTGATATTGGTTTAGCAGGATTTAAAAATGCCAAACAATACGCTAATTTTCCGTTTCTCTGTGCCAATTATGATTTTTCAGAAACGATACTGAATGGTGAAACGCAACGATACACGCTAATCAACAAAGGAGGCTTGAAAATTGGGGTTTTTGGAATAGGTGTTGAATTGATGGGGCTTGTACCATCTGATAAATTTGGTAAAACCAAGTATTTAGATCCGATAATTACGGCGAATCAATTGGCTAAGGAATTAAAAAATAAGGGCTGTGAATTGATCATTTGTTTATCGCATTTGGGGTATGATTACGCTGATACTTCCAAAGTTTCAGACAGAAAACTAGCAAAACTATCCTCCCACATTGACCTCATTCTTGGAGGACACAGCCATACCTTTTTGGAAAAACCTACCATTGAATTAAACCAAAAGGGACAACCCGTAGTCATCAATCAAGTTGGGTATGCCGGGTTGTATGTAGGTCGAATTGATATAGACATACAACAAGGAATGGTTGGGCGATTGATGGAGGTGAGGTAATTTATATCAACTACTTTCTATTTATTAGCAGAGTTAATTATTATACCAAAATTCGCTAAACTTGTTGAAGTAAAGAACCATTATCCATCAAATAGATATATTAAAGCATGAAACATTCAATCCTACTTCTAGTTGCACTATGCTGGATTTCTTTCACGTTTGGGCAAAAAACCAAGGAGAAAACCACCGAAATTAGCACACCATTTGTACTTGGTGTCATTGATAAAATTCAATCCACCGTACTGAATGAAACCAGGATATTGAATATCTATTTACCTGAAGGATATAATCCGAGCGACTCAATCAAATACCCGGTAATTTATTTATTGGACGGATCTGCCGATGAAGATTTTATTCATATTGTTGGTCTTGTTCAATTTAACACTTTTGAATGGGTGAATAAGGTACCAAAATCCATAGTGGTTGGCATAGCCAATGTAGACAGAGCAAGGGATTTCACATATCCATCAACCCTTGACGAATTGAATGAACGATTTCCAACAGCCGGTCACGCCGATTCATTTATTTCATTTATTGAAAATGAACTCCAACCATACCTAGCAAAGAAATACCGCACTAATCAAGAAAAAACACTTATTGGACAATCTTTTGGTGGATTATTGGCGACCCAAATTCTATTGAAAAATCCCACACTTTTTACCAAGTACATTATCGTAAGCCCCAGTTTATGGTGGGATAATGGTTCGCTTTTGAACCTTCCGTCCACCCTTTACGCCGAAGGATATGACCAACAAACAGCTATTTATATTGGGGTTGGAAAAGAGGGCCTCACCCCAACGAAAGTTCCGCGTGTCATGGAAGTGGATGCAAACTTATTATCAGATAAAATAAAGCAATCTAAAAGCAAAAATGTACGTGTCTTTTTTGATTATTTACCAGAGGAAAATCACGCAACTATCCTGCATCAGGCAGTTTCCAACGCTTTTGAAATTTTATATCAACCGCTAGAAAAGTAATATAATTACATCTCGCTGTGGCACATATTAAATAAAAACCCTACCTTTCTTTCGAATTCAAAGTAGCTTTGTCATGAAACCAATCTATCCCCTGTTGCTTGTTTCTGTTTTATCGCTTATGCTGCTATCCGCTTGTAGCAAAAAAGGTTCCAAGAAAAATTCAGAAAAATACCGTTGTACGGCTCATCTTAAGTCATCGGGCCCGGGATTTTATTATGATACACTCTACATTGATACGATTGAAGTGAAAAGAGAAGGAGATTATATTACCTTATTGGGTGACTCATTTCTAATAGATTCCATATGGAAGGGAACTAAATTCAAGGAAGGAAATGTACATGATCATAGAGAAATTCAATTTATACATGATAGCATCTATTTTTCAACCTATAGTGGTGGCCTTGGAGGTGGAGGTGGAACTAGTTATGCAGGAATTAAAATAGAGTAACCGATAAGAAACCTAACCGAATTGTGTCAACACACGCGTTATGAAATCGATAAAATCCATACTTCTTGTTACAATTATAAGTTATGTTTTATTTGCCTGCGATAAAGCACACCTCAAAAAACTAGCTGGTAATTATCGTTGTACGGTTCATAGTAGCTCTTGGATGATGGGCACAGTAAGTCATGACACAACGTATATTGATACAATTGAAGTGACACGAAATGGGTTGTATTTGCAGGTAGAAGGGAGTTTTTTTCACATAGATTCTGTTTGGAAAGGAAAGAAATACCATCAGGGAAACATGTATAATCAAAGTGAAATACAATTCGTGAATGATAGTCTTTATTTTTCTCGATATGGAGGTGGATTGGGCGGTGGTAGTGGTACAACGTATGTGGGAAGAAAAATAGACTGAATAAAAAAGCCCACTGGAATTTCCAATGGGCCATTTCATCAATTAGTTTGAGCGATTAAGCGTCTATTTTAGCGTATTTCGCATTTTTCTCGATAAACTCTCTTCGCGGTGGAACATCATCCCCCATCAACATAGAAAAGATTTGATCGCACTCAGCTGCATTTTCAATGGTTACTTGACGAAGCGTTCTGTTCTCAGGATTCATGGTAGTATCCCACAATTGTTCTGCATTCATTTCTCCTAACCCTTTATAACGTTGTACATTCACAGAAGATTCACTTCCTCCCCCTTTCAGCTCTTGAATCAAACGATCACGCATGTCTTCATTCCACGCATAATTGGATTTGGTTCCTTTTTTCACTTGATAAAGCGGTGGAGTAGCAATATAGATGTAGCCGTTTTCAATTAATTCTTTCATGAAACGGAAGAAGAATGTCAAGATTAACGTTTCGATATGCGAACCATCCACGTCGGCATCACACATAATGATAATCTTGTGGTAGCGCAATTTTTCTAGATTCAAGGCTTTAGAATCTTCTTCTGTCCCAATTCGAACTCCAAGAGCCGTGTAAATATTTTTGATCTCTTCGTTTTCAAAGATTTTATGCTGCATGGCTTTTTCGACATTCAAAATCTTACCACGCAACGGCATGATGGCTTGAAAATGACGATCACGACCTTGTTTAGCTGTTCCACCCGCAGAATCTCCCTCGACAAAGTAAATCTCACAAGCAGCAGGATCTTTTTCAGAACAATCGGCCAATTTACCAGGCAATCCAGAGCCAGTAAGTACATTTTTACGTTGAACCATCTCACGTGCCTTACGCGCAGCATGACGCGCACGAGCTGCCAAAATCACCTTCTCAACGATTAGTTTTGCCTCCGCTGGATGTTCCTCCAAATAAGCTGATAACATTTCAGAAACCGCTTGACTAACCGGAGCAGTAACTTCTCTGTTTCCTAATTTGGTTTTGGTTTGTCCTTCAAATTGCGGTTCTTGCACTTTAACAGAAACAACTGCCGTCAATCCTTCACGGAAATCATCACCATCAATTTCTATTTTTTCTTTCGCTAAAATTCCTGAATCAGTGGCATATTTTTTCAGGGTGTTTGTCAATCCACGACGGAAACCGGACAAATGCGTTCCTCCCTCATGGGTGTTAATGTTATTGACATACGCCTGAATGTTTTCGGTGTAGGATGTATTATAAGTCAGTGCAACCTCTACCGGGATATTTTCTCTTTCTCCCTCAAAATAAATTACATCTGAGATAAGAGCCTCTCTATTTCGATCTAAGTATTGAGCAAATTCCTTCAATCCTCCTTCAGAATGATAGGTAGTCATAGGTGACTCACCGTTTTCGTCCTGAACGCGTAAATCTGTTAACGTAATTGTAATTCCTTTATTGAGGAACGCCAACTCACGCATACGCGCCGCTAAGGTGTCAAAGTTATATTCTGTTGATTCAAAGATAGTTCCATCTGGTTTGAATGTAACCTCTGTACCTGTTTCTTGTGATTCACCGACCACCTTCACATCATACAATGGTTTACCAATGCTATATTCTTGTTGGAAAATTTTACCTTCTCTTCGAACTGTCGCTTTTAATGCAATGGATAAGGCATTTACACATGAAACCCCAACACCGTGAAGTCCACCGGAAACCTTGTAGGTATCTTTATCAAACTTACCTCCGGCATGCAATACGGTCATAACGACCTCAAGAGCAGATTTCTTCTCTTTAGTATGCATGGCAGTTGGAATACCACGACCATTATCTTTAACCGTAATGGAATTATCCTCATTGATGAAAACCGTTATCGTATCACAATGTCCGGCAAGGGCCTCATCAATGGAGTTATCAACCACCTCATATACCAAGTGGTGAAGACCTTTAATTCCAACATCCCCAATATACATGGCAGGTCGCTTACGAACCGCTTCTAACCCTTCTAAAACTTGTATATTATCTGCTGAATAATTACTTCTATCAATTTCCTCTTCGCTCATAATTTTGCTTTCTTCTTATTAAAAAATGATTCCTTGCAAAAATAAGAAACAAGGCGCGTGAAGTCAAGAAAAACAAAGGCGTTTAGCACCGAATTATTAACAACATTTCAACCTTTTGAACCGTTTTTAGACTTCATTATCGCGAAAAGCAGAAGGCATTAAACCAGGGATGATTTTTAAAAAAATGGGGAGCAATAAACTTCCGCCGGGAATTAGAAAAATAGCCAACGAAGGCATAGATTTCATGATATCCATCAATTGCGATTTCACTTGGTCTTTTTCCTCTTTGGTCAAGTCCCGCTGGGTAGATTTACCCAATAACATCATTAGTTCCTTGCTTTGTTGAATTTCCAGTACGAGTTTATCTTTATTCCGAAGAAGAATTTTGCCCCAACGTTTGGATAGATTTGAGAATAAAATGTCAACGGAAGACGTTCCTATGAATGGAATTTCATTCGCATGATCTAAAATAAACGCTGTATTAAACGTTAAGGCCAAGTCCACCTCATCTTCTGAAAGAGAAATTTGCTGGGCTAATCGAATCAAAAAGGAACGTTCTTCTTCATGGATTTCTCTATTGCACGAAATTATAAAGGCGCAAAAATAAAGAATGTAATACTTAAACTCGGTTGATTCTGATGTTATTAACTCTAAATCAGGAATATAGATAGGGGAAACAAATAAGGCCTCCAGGTCCTTGTCGGTTTCTTCATCCAACCGCGCACTTGCCAAAAAATAAGCAAATAATTTTTCTTCTGATTCCGTAAGCTCTTTGTCTGAGTGTGCCGCGCCAATAAAACACTTCATGGCTTTCTCCGTTAAAACACGCAGGGATCTAACCGTTTTTGTCTGAAGAAATTCTTGGAACAATATGACATCTAAAAAAACAAATGCATTAGTAAGGGTATTTAACCACACACGTGTTTCTATCAGTCGCTTGTCTAATTCGAGCCGCTCGTCTATTGACAATTCGAGGGAGTGGATGACTGATTCTTTTTTACGAAATGGCAGAAAGTCTACTAAATTTTTTGGTTTAACTGTCGAATAATAATTTGCTAAATCTTCAATATACTGTTCTTTATTCCACCTATTTTCATTGTGCTTCAAATGCACCCACAGTAAGGTCTCAAAAAATACAGACTTCAACCGATCATGGCTAGTCCAATTTCGGGTATTAGCATCTTGAAAAAATAATTGAGCCAAGGGAATACCGAATAATAACCCTGTATTTCGACTCAATTCAATTAAATCATCCGATTCAATTAAAGGACTAATTAACTGAATTTCATTTTTTTCGATTAAATCAAAATACTTTTCAATCCAGCCTTGGGCTCCGGGATAATACACTTTTTTATTTTAACGCATATCGGATAGCCAAGCCACCTCCCCAGTAGAACCCAATCGGACTAAAAGAAATTACAGGTCCAGTATCGAGTGCTAAGTTTAACGGAAAGTCTTGGAACGTATAATCCAGACCAATTACTCCGTTGGCACTTAAAAACAATGAATTTGCGCCAAACCCTATGGCAGGTCCAGCACCCAAATACCAGTCCAACCCTGTTGGTTCAGGAAGTGGTTTTTGAATTTCAAATAATCCAGACAAATATAACCCTCCCGCATAGCCACCAATAGATAACTCGGCAGCAGTACTTCTCGAAAGCATTTTTTTAGCATTTAATCCTCCTAAAGAAGGATATCCTCCTTTTAATCCAATGGCCATATTATATGATTGAGAAAAGGAAAATGCTGAAACCAGCAATCCTGCAATTAGAAGTATTTTTTTCATAAACGAAGTTTTTCCAAAATTACAACTTACCAGCTAGTGTTATTGCTTTTTGTTTTGTAAAAAATACACCTCCTTCTGTTGAAAAGACTTCCACCACGAGTACATATACACCGATACTCGCCTTTACTTGTTTGTCTGTCAAACCATCCCAAGTAAATGTACCTGAAGTGCCCATTAATTCATTAGTGAAAATGGTTCTAACTAATCGACCTCGATCATCAAAAATTTGTGCTTTTCCGAGCATACCCGGATTTGTAAGTTCGTACGAAACTTGCAGCACATCTTGAAACCCATCATTATCTGGTGAGAAAATATCGGACGACAATGAAATTTCACCTGATGATACTACTGGACGGTATTGGGAATTTACTCTTCCCGGAGTTCCAAAACCAATATCTTCAGCTGCGGAATGCCAATTATATTCACTACTCGAAAGTCCAGAGGGATCGATCCGCTCAAGGGAAACCCCATCGGTAACATCCAATAAATCAAAATGCCAAGCATCCAAATAGGATACTTTGTCGATTATTTCAGAATTGTATACTAAATACACCGTACCTGAATCGTTGTTATAACTTGGTAATTCAGAATATAAAAATTTTCCGGAAACTGAAAAAGGATAGTTCTGTTTTACAAATGACGAATCTTTCCCTAAAACCACATAATCATTGGGTTGTAAGATGTAATTCGTTGGAATTATTTTAAAATTATCAATCGTATCGTTATCAAAATTCGCCAATTGCCAATCTTTTAAATTCACCACCTTGGAAGAATTGTTATATAGCTCGATCCAATCTTGTCCACCTGTCAACGGATTTTGAAGAATTTCATTTATCACTACATCTCCTGGTTCTGGGGTTTCTGGCAAAATAAAGGTGCCACTTCGATCGATTTGATTCAACCAACAATCAGCAATCGATTGAATAGTAAATGAATAAAGTTGAGATCCTTGCAAATTTTCATTGAATTGAATCGTCATTAGATTTGGATGGGGGCCTAACACAAATTTATTTTGAATGGTCAAATTTGGAGTAAAAGAAAGCGCCGAATTGAATAATGATGTTGAGTCCATTCCTTCGTTAAAGTACAATTCCAAAAAATTAGGAGCCAAAGCAAGCGAAGCAGAAACAATTGGGGCATCCGTATCTGGGGTAACATTCCATACAGAATTAGATGTACCCGGAGTGCCACCTAACAAAGCAGTTGATGCTATCCAATTATCTGCATCAGAACATGGGTCATTGGGGTTTATTAATTCAAGTGAATACCCTCCATCTTTTTTAACTTCATCTCTATACCAGTCATCCGTGAAGGTTAGTTTATCTACTATTTTACCAAAATTATCACTTAAAACCACATCATCTCCTGCATTATTTAAACTCGGAAAACTCGTTACACCAATGGCGGTTGTGGTTGTAAACAAAGGAATATTTGCTGTAGCGGTAAGCACTTTATACTCTCCTGGCAGCAACCAGCCTTCGGTTATTGTTCCATTGGAGGAGGCATCACCCATTTTCCACCCAGAAAGATTAAAAATTTTGTTGCTTTTGTTATAAATTTCTACAAATTCAACCTCGGGTAACCCGATCACTGGTGTAGGATCAGGGAAAAACTCATTAATAATTACATCTCCCGGAAGCACCGAATCTGCCACCAAGTATTGGAAAGTAGTACTTGTTGAGGCGTTCGTATTATTAGAAATATCAGAAATATTGGAGGCAATTAAATTGTAAGAAGTCCCATTAATTAAGGGTGAGGTAGTAGTAAGATGAACCAAGACTGGGTTTACAGCATCAAGCACCGCAGATGATGCCCCAATGGTAGGATTAAAAACATAATTACCAGCAGTTTGAGCACTCACTGGATCTAATGCTTCATTGAAATACGCATCCACTTGTGTGGCAGAAATAGCAATGGCTGTATCTAATAGAGGGGGTTGATTGTCAATGATTTCATTACCGATATAAACATTGTCGTAATAAAATTTGGTTGCATTGCTAATCGTGTACGTATCCATGATACCGAAAAAAGAACCTTGTAAAACGGATGCATCAGAAGCACTTGCTTGTAGCACATAACTTGACCCGCCAGTTAAATCTGCAAACAAACTCCAAAGCCCAAGAGAAGAGCGAACAACACGAATCGAAACCGTAAAACTGTTAGCAATTTGACCATCTATACCTGAGCAAATTAAGGTTGAAACACCCGCCTCCAATTTAAACAAGCGAATGGCATCAATTGTATTTGCTTCCCCAAATTGTAAATAATAACCATTCAATACCTGGGTTAAATCTGCATTATCAGCGGTTAAATAAACCCTTCCAAAATTACTGGAAGAAGAGGCAAAGGATTGCTTTACCCATATCCTCCATTCTTTATTATCGAGAGAAGTTAGACTATGTGGAGTGGTAATATAGGATGCTCCAGCAACTAAACTTGTTAACTGTAATTGCTGAGTGCCATTAACAATAAAATCTCCCGTTGTTCCTGACCAAGTGGGGTTATTCGAAAAATCTCCATCGCTGAAATCATCGATGACTTGTGCATGGGATTTTTCCAAAAAACACCAGCAAACCAATATAAAAAATAGTAACTTCAACATTTGATATTTCAAATATACATGAATTTCAATAAGTGTGGAGTAATTTATTTCTGAGTTATTGAAATGCTAGTAATAGATTAATATTTAATTAATATGCACAAAAATTAAATGACACTAAAGAAACACATATCAATTTTGGTTGTTTTATTACACCTATGCCAAGCTGGTTATTCCCAATCAAGTTATTTTCCACCCGTTGGTAGTTCAGCATGGGAAACAACTTCTCCATCATCTTTAGGGTGGTGTCAGGAAAGAATCGACAGTTTATATAACTTTTTAGGAACTCAAAACTCTAAATCTTTTATCATATTAAAAGATGGCAAAATCGTTTTAGAACAATACTTCAATGGACAAACCGCCACGAGTAACTGGTACTGGGCATCTGCAGGCAAAACACTTACCGGATTTATGGTAGGATTAGCCCAACAAGATGGATTATTGAATTTAAGTGACTCAACTTCACAGTATTTAGGCGCAGGATGGACCAATTGTTCAGCCGAACAGGAAGGAAATATTACCATAAGGAATCAACTCACCATGACAAGTGGATTGAATGATGGAATAGCAGATTCATTTTGTACGTTGGATACCTGCCTCGAATATCTGACTGATCCGGGTACAAGATGGGCGTATCACAACGCGCCGTATACCTTACTGGATGGGGTAATTGAAGCAGCCACCGGACAAACCTTAAATGCGTACACCAATTCAAAATTAGGAGTTACAGGAATTACAGGAGGTTTTTTTCAATCGGGTTATAACAACGTTTTTGTAAGTAATGCACGATCTATGGCTCGATTTGGATTACTCATGGAAAACAAGGGGACTTGGAACGGAACACAGATCAT
>CAZTFG010000038.1:0-7730 GCA_964612725.1 uncultured Lishizhenia sp.
CAAAGCACATGTTTAAATCCCAAATTGTAGGAACAAATCGAGCATTCAAGTCCCAAGACAGGTAATAATTTTGTCTAAATGCACCACTGTATGAATCTAAGTTAACCAATACATTGTTAAATGCTAACATCCATAATGCCCGGTCAATATCTAGTTTTGATTCAATATTCGTTACATCGTTATTGAGTGTATTGATTAAATCAACCAATCTGTTCCAACCATAAGTGGATTTCAATTCATACCCATTAAAATAAGCAGAACTATCCATACTGATATATTTTAAATCAGGATTGACCGTTGAGCCCGGGCCAGCACCACCAATTGGATTGCACTTAAAAAACGAATCGTTACTTTGGTAATAATGATCGCCATTAAATTTTTTATTGATGCTCTCTGCATTTGAATACAACCCCCTTAAAGTACCATTAATATAAACATTAGCAAAATTGGCTTTAGGACAATCCATGTATTGTTCTAAAATAGCATACGACAATACTTCTCTTATCATCGAGGGATCAGAATATCCATTTTGAAGTTTAATATTCGTATATCCTTGGTAGTCTTGGCTTCCTTTGATATAGTCGAGCTCTATGTGTAAAGGGTTTTTGTTGTTGTTTGGATTATAGGAACTATTGCCTTTGTATTTTACGCCAACGCTATCGAAAGTTACACCATTGATCCTAACTGAATCAGCAATAATAAACGCATCTGTGGATGTAGCTGCATCTAATTGACTATCCCAATTGGTGAAACCAAAGAAAATTTCGATTGATTGAACCGTGGCTCGGTAATAAAAGTTCTGTGCAAAACTCAAGGTTCCACAAAGCATTAGAATATTTAAAAGGAATAATTTTTTCATATACATTGTATTTACATTCAACCAATAGTCGCTTTTTTTGAAAAAATATTGCGATAATATTAATTTAACGTGAAGTTAATAATAATTCTATTGAATGGATCAAAGCTATGTTTAGGACAATGCTGATTTGGCTTGGTTTACAACCTCTTTGGAATTTCCGATAAAAACAAACTCATCCTTTATCAAAACAGGACGTTTGAGAAAGGTATACTCTTCCAATATTAGTTTTTTGAAATCATTTTCTGTTAGGTTTTTCTTGTCCAGACCTAAAGATTTATATTTCATGGCTTTTTTGGAAAACAGTGATTCAAATGATCCTGATTTGTCTTTTAAAAATTCCAATGAATCACTTTCTATGTTTGTTTTTTTGATGTCAATAAGTTCAAAATCAGATGGTAAATTCAATTCTTTCAAAATGCGTATGCACGTGCTACAGCTACTCAAATAGTAAAATCGTTTCATAATTTAAATGCTTACTTCTGTTACCGTTCCATTCCCAACACGAAGAACACGTGCAGGAAATTTTTTCACCATATTCAAATCATGTGTAGCCATCAGAATTGCTGATTTTTCTTCTTTTGCAACTGCAATTAATAAATGCATAATTTCTTCTGAAGTTTCTGGATCTAAATTCCCAGTTGGTTCGTCGGCTAATAACAAAGCTGGTTGATTCAGTAATGCTCTTGCAATAGCTACCCGTTGTTGTTCTCCACCTGATAATGCATGAGGCATTACATTGGCTTTTTGTTCAATACCAACTAATTGCAAAACGCTTAATGCCCTTTTTTTAATCAAATTTTTATCTTTCCAACCCGTAGCACCCAGTACAAAAATCATATTTTGGATAACGGTTCGGTCCATTAGTAGTTGAAAATCTTGAAAAACGATTCCTATTTTTCTACGAAGCATGGGTACTTCTGATCTTTTAAGGTTTCTCAAATCAAAGCCAGCAACATTACCGGAGCCTTCTGTTAACGCTAATTCGCCATATAAGATTTTCAATAAACTACTTTTCCCACTACCTGTTTTGCCAATAAGATAAGCAAATTCCGTTTCATTTAATTCCAGGTTAACATCTTCCAAAATGGTGTTTTTGGATTGATAGATTTTTACCTTATTCAGTTCTATTATTGCAGACACGTAGCTTTATTTTAAAACAAATATCTCGTTTAATGTAACGTATAGAGCTAGTTCGATTATTTTCTCTTAACAGAATTGCGTTTAAAACTTTTGCTTCCTTGTTAAACTGCCCCATCAACCCATTGTAATTTTACTTGCCTTAAACTGAATACATGAAACAAATCATTTTTATAGTTTTTTTTCTAACTACCCTTATTGGATACTCCCAATCAACACAAAAGTATATAGGTGATTACGAGGGATTTTATCGAGCTGAAGAACTTTTTGCCAAGCGCCAATTTAGTATGGCTAAAGTGGAATTCGAATCATTTTTGGGTAAAATAAAAACCACAACCGATCCATTTCATGTTAAGTCGCGCTATTACATAGGAGTTTGTGCATTGGAAATGAATTCAGACGTAGAAGCGGTGCGGCACTTCATGCAATTCAATAAAGATTTCCCAGAGAATATATATAAAAACCAAATTTCATTTCGATTGGGAAATTTTTATTTTAAAAATGAAAATAAGAAAGCCCGTGAATGGTATGCTAAGGTAATTCCAAATGAACTTCAACCAGATCAAAAAGATGAATACTATTTTAAATACGGTTATACCTACCTACTTTTGAAAGAACCTTCAAAAGCACGTGCAACATTTATGAATGCCAAAGAAAGTAAATCGGACTTTGGGTATTCTTCAAAGTACTATTATGCTACACTTCTTTTCAACGAGGATAAAAAATCAATGGTGGTATTTAATGAATTTCAAGATTTAATTGAAGCAAAAAAATACTTGGATCAGGCCTACAATTATCAAATTCAAATCAAGCATCAACTTACAAATTTTCAGGAGTGTATCTCTTTATTCTCTTCCCCTGAGGTTAGTAAATACCTGAGTGTTGAGAATCGATTTCTTATTGGTGATGCACACTATCAATTAAAAGAATATGGTAAAGCAATTCCATATTTTGAGCATTTTGATTCCACTATGCGAGCTCAAAAAACACGAAACCTAGATAGAAATTTTAATTATTCATTTGGAAATGCCTATTATCAAACAGGTAAATTGGATAAAGCCATTTCAAAATTTAATTTTGTATTAAGTACTCCTGATAGCTTAACCCAATTAACCTATTATAAGATAGCATCTATTTTCAAGGAGGAATATGAAAAAACGAAAGAAGACAAGCATTTGATTAATGCCCGAACGGCTTTTGAAAAAGCATCGGATATGTCTTTTGATGTACAAATTCAAGAGGATGCACTGTATAATGCAGCCGTACTAGCTTTCAATGTTGATGACAGTCCATATTATGAATCCGTTGAGATTTTTGAGAAATTCATCAAATTATTTCCGAATTCGGAACGTAAAAATGATATTTACCAATATTTAGTGGAAGTGTATCGTCGCACAAATAACTTTGATTTAGCTTTAACGACGATTGAATCTATAGACAAAAAAGACACACGGTTAAAAACGATGTATCAATCCATTGCTTTCAATTATGGGGTTACGTTGTTTCAACGAAATGAATTTGATAATGCTATCGCTAAATTTAAATTAGTTGATAAATATCCGATGGAACTTGGATTAAAAAGTCAATCAAAATTTTGGATCGCTGAATCAAAGCTTCGTCATTTTGAGTCAATTCCAAAGAAAACAGTTAAAGACTCATTAATGCTAGATGAATCAATTGAAGCATTTCGCAATTATTTGAAAGATCCGTCAGGAAGTCCAACAGAAATGAGACATGAAGCATATTATCATTTGGGGTATATTTATTTGAAACAACAAAATTTGACAGAGTCCATAGAAATGTTTCGGGTTTACATAAAATCGGGTACTACTGAAAGAAAAAAATTATTGGATGCCAACTTGAGAATTGCAGATTCCTATTACATGACGCGTAAAGATGAAGAAGCGATTAAGTATTATCAGGATGCCTTGAATTTAAAAGAAGGAAGTGAGGATTTGGCCTTGTATTACATGTCTAAATCCAATGGCTTTTTGGAGAAAAATGATAAAAAAATTGAACTTCTGTTGAATTTGATAAACAACTATAAAAAATCTAAATATATGCTTTCTGCTTTATATGATTTGGCTTTAGCGTATAAGGATGATAAGGGAGATTATACAAATGCATTGAGTTATTTCAAGAAAATTCTCACAGAATATCCAAAAGCTTCTTTCTACTTGGACTGTCAAATTGAAGTTGCCGACATCTATTATTTGAAAAACGATTATACCAAAGCGGAGGATGAATATCAACGAATATTAGATGCCAACTTAAATAATAATGCAATTTGCCTTAAAGCGGCTACGGGATTGAAAAATGTATATTCTGCACAAAATCAAACGGATAAAATAGCTGGACTAATTGATAAATATCCATGTGCACAAATTTCAACTGAAGAAATTGAAAACCTGTATTTTGATCCTGCCGATAAAGCGTATGAGGATAGCTTATTTGTTGCAGCAATTCCAAAATTTGAAGTGTATTTAAGCAAATTCCCACAAGGGCGTTACGCGACCGAAGCATTATTTTACTTGGGCGATTGTTATGGTAGAAATGCCAATAATGGTAAAAAAGTTGAATTGTATAAACAATTACTTGCTCTTCCCGTGAGCACGTATTCTGAAAATGCGGCTGCTTTTGTAGCTCAGCAAACCTATAATTCAGGAGAATACGAACAATCCATGAAATACTACCTCGATTTGGAAAGAGTATCCACCAAACCTACTACCTTATATGCTGCTCGATTAGGAGTGATGCGTTCCGGTTTTTTACTTCAGAAATATGACACAGCTGCGGTCTATTCAAAATTAATTTTGGAGTCTGGAAATTTAAGTAATTCCGTACGCGTAGAGGCAGAATACTCAAAAGGTATTTCTAATTTTAAAATGGCAAACTATGCTGAAGCTATACCGGCATTGAGTTGGATTACAAAAAACACCACGACTTCATGGGCTTCTGAGGCTCAATATGTAATCTCAGAAATATATTATTTGCAATCCGATTTTACGAAGTCCGATGCAGAGGTGCGGATTCTTTTGAAAATGAAGCCTGCTTATAATTTCTGGATAGCAAAATCATTAATACTACAGTCTCGAATTTGTATTAAACAAGAAAACTTATTCCAAGCAGAACAAACAATTGAATCGGTGCTATCACATTATCCAGATAAAGAAGATGGAATAATTGATGAGGCAACCGCTGTAAAACAAGAAATTGATCAACTTAAAAATGGAGGGAATTAATATGAAATCACGATTTTCAATCATTCAATTTTTTGCACTTGTTGCAAGTTGCTTTTTACAATTCATGGTCTATGCTCAACCTCCAGTAGATAATGGAGATGTAATCATTATTCAAGGGGCAGGTTTACGGGAGGTTGAGTCTGCATTTCGACTGAGATCAAACCCGAAGCTGATAGATACAACGATTACCTCTACGTTACCCGAGTATCCTTTGTTGTCTCTTTCCTATGCTACCCATGCCACAATTAGTCCCATAAAGGAATTACCCTATAGTATTAAAAATAATCGTTCGGCAAAGTTAACCCCCTTCTATGCTAAAGTTGGAATTGGCTCACAGGTAATGCCTTTGGGAGAAATTTATTACAATTCAATTAAAAAAAGTAATTTCCAATATGGCGTTTTCGCTAAACATTTAAGTAGTTTTGGAAAGATGCGAGATCTTGCTCCAGCTCAATTTGATCGTACAAGATCCGGCGTTTACGGAACGTATAATGCTAAAAAATTCAGTATTGGTTCCGATATTCATTATAATAATTACGGTTTTCATTATTATGGTCTTTTGGATACAGCTGGAACTGTTGATGGCAAAAGCATTGCTCAACGGTTTCAAGATGCTGGAGGAGCAATGAAATTCTCCTTACATAACGGTTTGAGAGACAGTTCTAAATTAAATTTGGATTTGGGTGTCCACTATAATTTCTTTGGAACTAAGAAACCAAATTCAGATTCTTTAGCAGATTGGAAATCCAATGAACAGTATGTTGCTTTTACCTCAAAAGGGTCATATAAAGTGGGTCGCGAAGTATTTTCGATTGATTTAAACATGTTTAATAATAATTTTAAATATGGAATCCCAGGAGATTCTTTAAGTGCAATTGACACAGGAATTGTTCGAAATGATTTGATAATACAATTGAAGCCAGGAGTGGTTACACAGCTCATGAATGACAAATTACGTGTTTCAGTTGGTGTAGACGTTACGGCAAATGTTCGCTCAGCTACGAAGGTGTATGTGTATCCACATGCTGAAATTAAATATTCCATGTTTGATGATATTTTTATTCCATACATTGGAATTCGGGGTGGATTGAAGCAAAATACCTTGCGAAGTTTAACAAGCACTAATGAGTTTATTTTACCAAATGCACAATTGTTAAATGAAAATAAAGTGTTTGATGCCTATGCTGGGTTCAAAGGAGTGTTGAGTCAACGCACCAGTTTCAATATTGGAGCTAGTTATGCCCGTATTACTAATAAAGCTCTTTTCGTTAATGATACGTTGTTTTCTAATAGAAACAAATTTTCAGTGATTTATGATACGATGAATATAATGACCGTTGAAGGATCCATGTCGTATCAAATTAACGAAAAATTGAAAATAGATGGAATTGGACGATTTTTCTCTTATGAGACGAAGAGTCAGGCTTTTGCATGGAATTTACCACAGTTGCAATTTGTATTACGAGGTAATTATACATTGAAAGAAAAGTTTATTTTCAATTTGGATATGGCATTAGAAACAGGCCGAAAAGCGTTGGTGTTTGATTCAACTATTGCCAATGTGGTTGTTGAAAATGGTCAGTACGCGGCACCATTAAAAACATTTGCTGATATCAATTTAGGTTTTGAGTACAAGTACAACAAGAACATTTCTGGATTCTTGCAATTGAACAATATGGTTGCTAATCGCTACGCTCGCTGGTATAACTACCCCGTAATGGGCTTCCAGGTAATGGGTGGTGTTACGTTTAAATTTTAGTGATTTAGTATTTTTTTGAAATCAGGTTCTTCGAAATTCAATTCGTGTTGTTTTTGAAAATCGCATTGGTTGACAATAAGAGGAACTCGATTTATTTTTGATGCAGCTATCATAAGCGAGTAAAAACGCTCATTATTGGGGTAAACAGTTTCGAAAACAGCTATCCCTTTTTTTTGATTGATTGTGTGTATAATTATAGTTTTTAAAGGGTCGTACATGCTGCATAAGTCAAATTCAAACGTGTTTTTCTTTCCTTTTCTTTGATTAATAATATGATTCGCAATTGGTCCTTCCCCTGTCCAATCAATAAAAGTAGAATCGTTAATGGAAACCTTGTAAAAGGAATAAAAGTCACATGGATAGTAAACAAATAATTTCTTTTTGTATTGTACCAATGGAATCCATTGTGTTTCGGACAAGATGGGTATATTCTTTTTAAGAATTGGGTTCTTTTCCTTTAAATAGGACAAGGACATTAAATAGCTTTCAGCATCAAATTCTCCAAAATTCAAATCGACAAGTCGATTGTAGTGCTGAGTGGATTTGTTTTTAGCAATATAAATAGATTGAGAGGTTCCATAAATACTATCTTTTTTAATAAAAAGTGTGTCTTTGGGTTGTGAAAATCCAAGTAAAGAAAAAATCAAAGTAAAGGAAATTACCAGGTGGTATTTCATGTATTAAATGAGTTTAGAGATAAAAAACCCCAACTATCCGAAAATGATTGGGGTTA
>CAZTFG010000038.1:7740-20117 GCA_964612725.1 uncultured Lishizhenia sp.
AGCCCCGACATGAATGTCAGGGCTTTGTACTCGGGGCGGGACTTGAACCCGCACGCCCAAAAGAGCACAGGATTTTAAGTCCGGCGTGTCTACCAATTCCACCACCCGAGCGCGATAGTGTGTTGAGCGAGAGTTTAAAATTTTTCATTTTTAGCTCTTCTCTCTGAGCGAGAGACGGGATTCGAACCCGCGACCCCGACCTTGGCAAGGTCGTGCTCTACCAACTGAGCTACTCTCGCTTATTATTTCAAATTTGATGTTTTTCGTTTAAAACAAGTGATTCATTTGAATCGGGGCACAAATATATAAAAAAACTTTTTCCTGACAAATTAAACAATAGGTTTATTGCATAAAAACATACATTATTACATTTGCACCCATTTTTAATGCTTGTTGTCTTTTTTCGGCAGTATCATTATGAACAGATTGGTCTTCCCAACCATCACCAAGATCTGTTTCATGTGTATATAAACACAGAATGCGTCCTTTTTCCATAATAGCAAAGGCTTGTGCTCGTTTACCATCGTGTTCATGAATTTTTGGTAATCCATTAAAATCATATTTTTGATGAAAAATGGGATGATCTGGAGGTAACTCAATTAGCTCTTTATCAGGAAATATTTTTTTGATTTCAGTTCGTATGTATTGGTCCATACCATAATTATCGTCTATATGAAGAAATCCTCCTGAGAGCATATACAACCTTAAATTTTCTGATTCAGTTTTATTGAAAACAACATTTCCATGCCCAGTCATATGGATAAACGGATACATGAAAATATCTTTGCTTCCCGCCTCTACAAATGGAACATCCTTAGAGATAGTTGTTCCAAACGTTTGGTTGCAATACCCAATTAAATTGGGCAATGAGGTTGGGTTAGCATAATAGTCACCACCACCATTGTATTTCAATACCGCCAGTTTATAGGTGCCTTGGGCATTAAACAAACCAATGCTAAACAGAAAAATATAGATTAAAAAGGGCTTTTTCATTTTACCAAATTCTAGCTACCTTCTTACTTTCATTTCTCATTTTATCCCCTTCTTTCACATTGAATGCTTCAAAAAATTCAGGACAATTCATTAATGGACCATTCACGCGATACATTCCTGGAGAATGTGGATCGTTTGCGATTCTGTTTTTCATTTCAGCATCGGTGTATTTTATTTTCCATAATTGAGCATATGAAATAAAGAAACGTTGTTCAGGTGAATAGCCATCACGTTTTATTCCTTTTTTACATTCATCAGTCATTTTATAAGCGTAATAAGCCATCGTTAATCCACCTAGGTCTGCAATATTTTCTCCCATTGTTAGGTCTGGATTGACACAATGCCCTTCTATCGGACAAAAGTTTGAAAATGTTTGGCCAAGCATTTTAGTTTTCTCTTCAAATAGTTTTCGATCTTCGTCAGTCCACCAATTTCGAAATGAACCATCTGCTGCAAATTTTGACCCCATATCATCAAATCCATGCGTAAATTCATGTCCGATAACCATCCCAATTCGTCCATAATTGACTGCATCTTCCGCATTATCATCAAAAAAAGGAGCTTGCATTATTCCAGCTGGAAAAGCAATTTCATTTAATAATGGATGATAATAAGCATTTACCATGTGCGCAGGCATGCCCCATTTCTCTTTATCAATTGGTTTTCCAAGTTGAGATAAATTTTTGCGCACCGAATAACGGTTCATTTCTCGTACATTTTTTAAATAGGTTTTGTCTGAAAAATTAAGGGCTGAAAAATCCTCCCATTTAGAAGGGAACCCTAATTTTCTGCCAATAGAGCTAAGTTTTACTAATGCTTGTTTTTTTGTGGCATCAGACATCCATTCTAAACTACCAATGCGTTGTTTGAAAACTAAAAGCAAATTATCAACCATTGAATTAACGCGATCTTGCGCTTTTTTGGAAAAATGTTTTTCGACAAAGGCTTTACCTAATAACTCACCAATTTCGATTCTTGTCAGTTCTTCAATACAACTTTCATCCAATGGTTTACGCTCTTTTTTTCCAGATAAGGTACGTCCATAAAAATCAAACCTAAGATCAATAAATTCCTCGCCTAAATGGCCAATATATGAATTCATTACATTCCATGTTAGATACGTTTTCCAAGTAGATATTTCTTCTTGTTTAATGAGGTTTGCAATTGTTTCAACAAATTTTGGAGTACCTACAACTACTGAATCAAGTGAACCCATGGATAACTTTTCGAAATAGGTAACAATTTGAAAATCACCAAAAAGTGCATAGGTTTCTTTCAGATTCATTTTATTATACGTAGTTTCTGGAATTCTTTGCTCTGCTGGAGTCAACATTGATTTGGCTAACTTAGTTTCAAAATCAACTAAAATCTCAGCATATTTTGTAGACTCGTTCTCCGAGTAACCAAACTTTTGAAAAACCTTTTGAACATACTCTTTGTAGGCAACTAGAATGGATTTTTTATTTTCCTGAGTATAATATTCGCAGTTCGGCAATCCAATTCCTCCTTGACTCAAGTAAGCAACATGTTGATTAATGTTTTTAAGGTCTTGGTCAATACCAAAGTTGAAAAGGGAATTGATACCATCTAAATGCTGCACCGCAAGGATTCCCGGTATTTCATCCAGAGAAGAAATTGATTGAATTAAATCCAAATCAGGTTTAAGTTCCTCAAATCCTTTTTTGTTTCTAGTTTCCATGTCCAAATATGCCTTGGAATAGCTTCCCAAAAGTTGATTGAGAGATCCTTTTTCACCAGGATTTTTTTGTGCCGCATTTAAAATGGCAATTAATTTGGATTTATTATTTTGTTCCAATTCATTAAAACTACCCCAACGCGATTCGGAAGCTGGAATTTTATTTTTTTCAATCCACTTTCCATTGGAAAACATGAAAAAATCCTCAGAAGGTTTAATTTTCGTATTTAAGTACGATTTATCGATGGATGTTAAAGTTACTTGTCCATGTATAGTTGTTTGGGCAACGAACAGAAAGCTGCAAAAAAAGATTATTAATTTCATATAATTAAGAATTAATTTGGGGTAAATAACATTTCAACATGAGGAATATCATCTTCGAGGTATTCTTTTCCAGTTGAAAAAAAGTTGTGCTTGTTATAATAGGATTCTAGGTGTTTTTGAGCCGAAATGCGAATAGGAGAAAGTCCAAATTCTTCCTTGCAAAAATTCATGCATTCATTCATTAAAACATGACCTATTCCTTGTCCACGGGTGTTTTCATCTGTAACTACTCTACCTATTGATATTTCTGGATAAGAAAGACCTGCTGGCAAGATGCGTGCTGTTGCAATAATATTCCCAAGACCATCTCTACACAGAACATGATAGCTTTTTTTATCTTTACCATCTAGATCTAGATAAGCACAATTTTGTTCCACAACAAAAGCCTTCAATCGAATGGCAATAATATCATGAAACTCATTCAGGGACAGTTCAGTAAAATATTTAAATTGCCAATGATAATTCATAATGTGATTGATTTTTGGTACTAAATTACAAAAATTTAAAAGCCTTGGAGGTAAAAAAATTCAAATTCCGATAACAAGGATTGCATAATTAGAAAGAAATCGACTATATTTGCATCCGATAAACGGAGGTTGTAGCTCAGCTGGTTAGAGCGCCGGATTGTGGTTCCGGAGGTCGCGGGTTCGAACCCCGTCTTCCTCCCAAAGTTTCAAAAGCTGTCTTGTTTCAAGGCGGCTTTTTTTATTCCTCTTTGTAAAAAACAATTAAATAGCCTCCATCTTCTTCTGTAACAACGGAAACGCGAGAGGCACTGTTTGTTCCAGATTTAACTGGGATTGACCAAGAATTTTCTTCTACTGGCTGAAATTTTGAATTGTATTCAGCAATGAATTTATCCAAGGTTTCTTCATCATTAGGAATAATGCAAGTGGACACACAAAAATCATTTATAAAATAGTGAATTACCTCACCAAAACTTGCCGTTCTCGAAAGATAATATGTTCCATCTTCCGATAGACCATCCATGAATTCATAGTTTTTTGACACATATTCATTCATCACTTGTTCTTTGGTTGCTCCTGTTTTGTCCTGGGCGTTGTACAAAAAGGAAGTGCAAATTAGAGCAAGTGTACACAATATATTACCTAGTTTCATCTTTTAATTTTTTAGTGAATTTACTATTTTTTTGAAGCTTAACCAAATCTTTATTCTATGTAAATGCGATGTACTCGTTTTGATATACTTGTCATCACTTCATAAGGGATGGTTTGCATCATTTCAGCAAAAGATTCGATGGGATGATTACGTCCTATAATTTCAACTTGATCTCCTTCTTTGGCTTTTACATCTTGAAGGTCAACCATTATCATATCCATACAGACTCTGCCGACTGTGGGGCAAAATGTATTTTGGATATATACGCCACCTTTACCGTTTCCAAAACTTCTTCTAAACCCATCCGCATAACCAACCGGAATGATCGCGATTTTTGTAGCTTTAGTGGCCTTAAATGTTCGAGAATAACCAACGCTCTCGCCTATTTTAATTGATTTGATTTGTGAAATAGCACTTTTCCATTGCAGAACAGGTTTTACTATATTTTTCATGTTCCTATTAGAGGAGATTCCATACATGGCAATACCGACACGAATCATGTCTAATTGAAATTCTGGGAAATTAAAAACTGCTTCAGAATTTGCTAAATGTCGAATAAAAGAAATTCCAATTTCTTCATTTAATTTTTTACAAATTTCATTGAATCTAGTTGCTTGAAGAAGGGTAAATCGTTTGTCTCTTAAATTATCTGATTCCGCTAAATGAGAATATACACCTGCTATACGGATTTCAGGTTGGGACTTAACCACATCAATTATTTCAGCACAGTCTTCAGGTTCAAAACCCAATCTTCTCATTCCAGTATCAAATTTCAAATGAATAGGAAAATTATTTTGTTTATTGAAAATCAATTCTTTGATGAAGCAATCAAGTTGTTGGAATGAATAAATAGCTGGTTCAAGGTTATATTCAATGCACAAATCAAACGATTCCTCCTCCGGATTCATGACAAGAATAGGAGTTTTTATTCCATTTTTTCGTAATTCAACCCCTTCGTCTACATAGGCAACCCCAAGGTAGTCAACCCCTTGCTGTTCTAGAAATGTAGCCATTTTTTCGAGCCCAGAACCGTATGATTGAGCCTTTACCATGGCAAGTACTTTGGTTTTAGGTTTCAGCTTTTTTCGAATAATTCCCAGATTGTGCTTTACGGCTGATAAATCAATTTCAACAAAGGTTTTGTGTCGTTTCAAACGAAATTTTTGCGCCACTTTCTCCATGGTTGAATTTCGCGTTCCTTTAATTAAAATAACAGCATTATTAAACGTATATAAAACCTCATTAGGGTCTTGAACTAATAAAAATTCATCCGGTTTAAATTGATTGATAATGGCTTCAATTTCTTGTTTTTTATCACTGTTCCCTTTATCAAGCCCAACGATAACAACCCTTTTTTTCTTTTTTGCGATTAATTTTTGATATTCAAGTGAATAAGTCAAGGCATCTAAATCAAGGTTGTATGTATCGTTGATAATTGTTGTTTCATTAATTCCTTCAAATGTTTCCAAGCGCAGTGCCAATTGAGGTATAAATTCAATCTGTTTAATGATTTTCTTTGGACTTACACCCAATTTTAATGCAACTTGAATAGCTAACCGAATGTTGTTAATCGATAAGGTATCTTGAAATGGGAAAAGGTTTAAAAAGTCTTGAAAAGCATCTTTGGAAACGATTGTTCCTTTGATTTGAGTAACAGTAGCGTCTGGCAGCTGAATATCAACTCCTAGAAACGTTTCATTAACGTGTGTAAACAACGCTAATTTTTCAGTATGAAGAGCTTGCATCGAATCGAAATTTTCGCCATGTGCTCTTCCCAAAGAAGTTAAAACTCCTATTGTTGGTTGAATCATGTTTTCCAACCTTTGCATTTCGTTTGGTTCAGAAATTCCCGCTTCAATTAGCGCGACATCACAAGCATCAGATAATTCCAACAAAGAAAGAGCCACTCCTAATTGTGAATTATAACTTTTTGGACTTCGAATAACCCGTTTGTCTTGTTTAACTAACTGATAAATCCATTCTTTGATCGTTGTTTTTCCTGTGCTACCCGTTATTGCAATGATGGGATAATGAAATTTTTTACGGTGTATTTTTGCCAATTGTTGCAGGGCAATCAGCGTATCTTCTACGGTAATTATATATGCGTCCGGATAAAATTTTATATCAATCGATTGGCTAACAACAAAAACTCGTATACCTAAGTCATACGCGGAATCGATAAATTGATGGCCATTCCGAAAATTACCATTCAACGCAAAAAAAGCAGTATTTTTTACATCAGTAATTTTTCTCGTATCATAGCAAATACGATCAATTAGCGGTGCTTTTTTAGAGGTAACATGTGAAGAAATACCCCCACAGTTTTTGTAAAATTCGTTGTATGATAAACCTAATTTCAATGTGCTATTTTGTTGAAACACGAACGGCACAGAGGTTCGTACTTTTCAACTGCTCCAACCAATACTTGTCCTTTTTCTTCTGCCGTTCGATGTGAATACTGTGCTAAGTTACCACAAGAAACGCAAATGGCATGAACTTTTGTTACATATTCTGCGATAGAAAGTAGTTGTGGCATTGGTCCAAAAGGATTTCCAAGGTAATCCATATCTAATCCGGCAATGATAACACGCACTCCTTTTTTTGCCAGTTCATTACAAATATCAATTATTTCTGGATCAAAAAATTGAGCTTCATCAATAGCAACAACCCGTTCGTTTTTCCAATGTTTCCAGATCTCACTTGAGGAATTAATTAGTTGAGCTTGTTGCGCATTTCCTTGGTGGCTAACAACGCTATCCTCGCTATATCGATTGTCGATTGTAGGCTTGAAAAGCAATAATTTTTGGTTGGCAAACTGAGCTCTTTTAATTCTACGGATTAATTCCTCTGTTTTACCCGAAAACATTGATCCACAAATTACTTCAATCCATCCATATTGTCTGCCTTCTGTAGGAAATTGCTCTAAAAACATATTTTTCTAGTTGTTAACATTGATTGTGTAAGAATTTTCAAAAAAGTTAGAGCGCACTCTACGTTTCTTTTTTAATTTTGAAAGCTAAATGTCGAGATTTCGTTTCGTTCAACAAGCGATGCGTTAGCAACTTTGGCGAAATGTTGAAAAAATAACATACCTATGAAATCAAAAGTTAATGAATTAGTGGATGGAGTTTCAAAGATTGAAAATGGAACAATCACTTTAACTGAATTAGAAATCACCGTGAATAATGCGCGTGATTTATACGAGAAATTGATTGTAATACGCCATAAAGTATATGAGCAATCCATTCTTGAAACACCTTCGTATGATTTAAGTTTGGTTGAGGTAGACTTAACCGATTTGCCTACGGATGCTGTTTCAGCTGAACCAGTTTCAAATCTTTCTGAAGATAATTCAATACAATTCCAAGAGGAGGAAACAGTTGTTGAAGCCGAAGAAACAAATGACGACACTCTTTTCGAAATCGAAGTAAATGAAAATGAGTCATTAAACCCATCTATTGAAGTTGAAAACACTGCGGTATCATGGGAAATGAATTCAGAGGAACAGGAAGAACAAATTGATGAATCCAATGAACCAATGTCGTTTGAAAACGATGATTTAGAGGGAGAAATCACAACGGTAAATCCTGTAGAGGAAACAATTCAGCCTTCAACAATTCCGACAGAGCCGATTGTAGAAGAAAAATCAGCTGAAGTATCTGGCGAATGGATAAGTAAATTGCGTACCATGGAAAGCCAATTGACTGATAGTTTTGTTATGTCAAAGTTAGATACCTTGATTGGATCGTTTGGGTTGAATGAAAGACTTCAATTTATCAATGAATTATTTGAAGGTTCAAGTGAGGCTTTCTCGGATGCTGTAAAAATATTGGATGCTCGCACAGGAATGGATACGGCAAGAGAAAAAATAGCTGAATTTGCCCAGTCAAATAATTGGAATGATGCAGATCCGGAAACGGTATCAGATTTTTTAGCTAAAATTAAAAGAAGGTATGCATAAAAGCATTTGGATCGTTTTTATTGCGATTTATAGCTTTTCCTTTTCTCAAAAAATTGATTTCAAGGCGTATACAAAAGCACTTTGTTCACCTGAATTTCAAGGGCGTGGTTACGTAAATGGTGGAGATTCTATTGCTGCTGGCTTCATTGCTAAGTCATTTGAAGAAATTGGTCTCCTTCCTATCAATCAATCAAACCACTCCTATTTTCAAGACTTTTCCTTTCCAGTGAATACTTTTCCAGGTGAAATGTCTCTGCAAATAGATTCATCTACCTTATTACCTGGAATTCATTTTTTGGTTGATCCGTCAAGTGGCGAATATACTGGAAATTTGAAGTTGAAATTTGTTTCCACCAGCGATTTATATAATCAAAAAAATGTATTGAATAATTGGACTGATGATCACGCCCTAATCTTTCGTAATTATGGTTTTGGAGGTGATACAGTAACTAAAATACGACAATATCTGCAACAGTTAGCCAGTAAAATCCCAATTATTGAAGTAGTGAATACGAAGTTAACTTGGTCTGTTTCACAAAAGAAATACGCCTACCCGTATATTATTGTCCAGGATTCCGTTTTAAAGGAAACGCCAAAATCGGCATTGGTAAAGGTAGATGCACAATTGGTTCCTGCTCATACTGCTCGAAATGTAATTGGGTATCTTCCAGCGACAAAAAAAAATGCAAAAACGATCGTCTTTTCAGCTCATTATGATCATTTAGGCAGAATGGGTAAGCGCATTTATTTTCCAGGTGGTAACGACAATGCCAGCGGAACTGCCATGTTAGCCTATTTAGCATCTCATTTTAAGAAATATGCGAGTAATTTCAATTTGGTTTTTATTGCCTTTGCCGGAGAGGAGGTTGGTTTATTAGGTTCAGAATATTTTGTTTCAAACCCATTAATTAACCTCAAAGATATTCGCTTTTTGATTAATTTAGATATTATGGGGAGTGGGGAAGAAGGTATTACGGCTGTAAATGGAACGTTATTTGAAAAAGAGTTTTTGTTACTACAAAAAATCAATAAAAAACAAAAAGCACTTCCGATCATCAAAAAAAGAGGACCTGCAGCTAATTCCGATCATTTTTATTTTACGCAAGCTGGCGTTCCTGCATTTTTCATTTATACAATGGGTCCAAATAAAAATTATCATGATATTAACGATACCTACGAAAATCTAACATTTGAAGCCTTCGAGAAAATGGGTAGGTTATTGATAGAATTTACAGAAAAATTAGCCAAAAAATGAGCAAAAACAACGGAATAAAAATCAAGCAATTACTGGATGAATTGAAATCAGGTAATGAACAATCGTTTTCCAAAGCGATCAATGAATTAAATGGATTAATGACATCAACGTTGTTGCCCGAATTAGCAAGCATTTTACTAACAACCCAATCAGAGAAAAACAAAGCTGAAATGATGCAGTTTTTTAATGATTTAGCATTTGAGGGAGCACAAGAAAATATGATGCAAATCATCTTAAACCCTTCATTTATTGATGTCAGACAAGAATTGTTAGCAACCATTTGGAATAGCCGAATTGACTACAGTAATTACCTTGCTGAATTTGTTGAAATTGCATCAGAAGGAAATTATTTGGAAACCTTGGAATGTCTTACTATCATCGAAAATTTGGATGGTCCGTTTGAAGAAGCAGATATTTTAGAGGCTCAATTACATTTGAAAGAATACTTAGAATCTAGTAATCGTACCGAAGAGAAATCTATTCTAATGAGCGAAATAGCCTTATTAATTAAAAATATGAATGAAGAGTTAGCTGACTTTGATTTAGAGGATATGGATTAAGATCATTTAATTTTCTTTTCCGTCATTTGTATTTCAGCGAGTATTTCGGTTGGAGAAAGATAAAACTCCTTATTTCTTTCTTTATATTTTTTGAAAATTTTAGGATTTTTGAATAAAAAGGTCACCCCTTCATACAATGAGTACCCAAGTCCCCGTCTTACGGCCTCTTTATCCGCCGAATTCTCCGTATGCTTCAAGTGTTTTTTAGAGAATAAATAATGGGAAATAAATTGAACCAGTTGTCCATTAGATTTTTGATGATAGTCCGTTATATGTGCTAATTCATGCCCAATCCATCCAACTAGGGAATTAAAACTAAGGTCTTGATAGTTCATTCCGTTAACTGATTTGCTAGAATTAATCAAAATGCGGTATTTTCGATTGTTTCTAGACTTAACTATAAAATCAGCATCCGGTTGTGCCAGCATAGTAGATTTTATTTTTTTAAGTTTTACGCTGATTTTAGTATCTGTTAGTTCAGGGTAATATTGTAAAGCAACATAAAAGGCCAATTCTACAGTCTCTTCTTTTTTTTGAATTTTCTTGGAGCGTTTATATTTTTTTCGATAAAAAGAAAGTGAATCCATGTAATGTTCCTCTTTCAAGAAATGAGCGCGAATTTCCGGAGCTATTTCAGATGTGTCTTGCGAAAAAGCCAATCCTGTCAAGAATAGAATTGACGATGTGAACAAGAAAATAAGGAATTGGTTTTGGCGCATACCACTGCTTTTAGCTAAGATAACGATTTTTTACATTTGTAGTACACTATTCATGAACTAGTTTATGTAAATTTGGCACATGAAATTTTCGTCAAATTTTATTCGATTCAATTGGGTAACCTTAGTGTTAATTTATCTAGTGGTAATTGCCGGAAGTTTCGTTCGAATAACAGGAAGCGGAATGGGTTGTCCGGACTGGCCTAAATGCTTTGGGCAATGGGTTCCACCCACAGAAGAAGCTTCACTTCCAGTAGATTACAGAAATGTATTTCTGGCGAAACGGTCAAAAAAAGTGGATAAATTTTGTTCGTTTTTAACTGGTATTGGATTAGCTGAAACGGCCATTAAAATCAAAAATGATCCCACAATTTACTACGAGGAGCAGTTTAATGCTACCAAAACATGGACTGAATATGTGAACAGATTATTAGGTTTTCTTGCAGGAAATGCGATGCTAATTGCCTTTGCTTGGATGGTTATCTATTATCGAAAATCAAAACTAATTTATTTAGCCGTCATAAACTTACTAATTATGGCGTTCCAAGCGTGGTTTGGATCTATTGTTGTAGCAACTAACTTGGTACCTTGGACTATAACCGTGCATCTTTTTTTAGCCTTGGTAATTATTGGAATTCAATTGTTTTTGATCTACAAAATGTCATCTGCTGAATTAAAAACCAGCGTTGTTTTTCCTAAAGTTATGCAATTGACTTTTTACTTGATTTTTATAATAACTACGTATCAACTTTTTCTAGGAACTCAAGTAAGGGAGTATATTGATGAGCTAACAAAACAAGGATTTGGTAGGGAGTCATGGACTGACAAACTGGGCTGGTCCTTTTATTTTCATAGGAGCTTTTCTTGGTTAGTGTTGATTTTATTGGGTGTAATAGCGTATTTAAATGAAAAAAAATACAAGCATCAACCCATCCGATGGATATTTTTTGTTTTGTCTTTGGGCTTAGTTTCCGGTGTGCTTTTAGCCTACGCCGATATGCCAGGACTAGTTCAAACAAGTCATTTACTCTTTGCCACTATTCTATTTGGGCAATTGCTTTATTTGATTTTTAAGGTAAGAATTCAAAAAGTATAAAACTTCAAACATTATTTACTGTTTCTTGTTCAAGAATTGTAGTTAATTTTGAATTATAATTTAATAACCCTAAAAATAGAATAACATGGCTTTCGAATTACCACAATTGCCCTATAGTTATGACGCCTTGGAGCCTCATATTGACGCAAGAACAATGGAAATACACCATTCAAAACACCATCAAGCTTACATTACGAATTTGAATGCTGCCATCGCAGGAACTGACTTGGAAGGTAAAAGCATTGAAGAGATTTTGTTAGTATGTAAAGATAAACCTGCTGTTAGAAATAATGGAGGTGGTTTTTGGAATCACAATTTGTTTTGGGAGATCCTGGCACCAAACAAAGGAGGAGAACCAACAGGAGAATTAGCAGATTCTATCAATGCTACATTTGGATCATTTGATTCGTTCAAAGAAGAATTTGCTAAAGCAGGTGCAACAAGATTTGGTTCTGGTTGGGCTTGGTTGTGCGTTACAAATGGAAAATTAGAGGTATGTTCTACAGCAAATCAAGACAATCCACTAATGGGGGAGGGCTGTAATGGAACTCCAATCTTATGTATGGATGTTTGGGAACATGCTTATTATTTACATTACCAAAATAGAAGACCGGATTATATTCAAGCATTTTTTAATGTTATTAATTGGGAGGTTGT
>CAZTFG010000039.1:0-19994 GCA_964612725.1 uncultured Lishizhenia sp.
GAATACACATCTGTTGATAATACTTCATGCCCAACAAGGTTTGACATATCCAAATTTATTGGGGTGTAAGCTCTTCCACCCGCGTTCGTGAATTTCATATCAATAGAAAATCGATTTCGTTTTTCAGCTCCCAATTTCCATTCCTTTCCCGCCAGAAGGTTAACAACGTATTTTCCATTGAAAGCTGTATTTCGTTCAACTCCATCACTTCCTTTGTACGTGGAATTGTAAATGGAAGAGGTAATTAAACCGTAATACCCTCGATTAAAGAATTTCTCAACGGTTAGTTCTATTCCATAGTTGGTTCCCGTTCCATTGTTTACCAAACTATCGGTTAAATCAGTTCTAAATGTTGCGCCGGTATTTAACATGGAATAATTGCTAGAAAATGAATTCACTGGAACATTGTAAATGGATTGATAATACACCTCAGATTTAATTCGCCAATCTTTAACTGGTTGAATATTGTATCCTAAAACAAGGTGGTGACTTTTGGTGAAATCTAAGTTCTTGTTGTTGTAATAGATATTTCCGTTAGCATCTTCGGTTTGTAAAAAATAAACATTGATTGGTTGCATTTGAGCGTGCAAACCATAGCCGAAATTCAAACTGCTTTTGTTTGTTACATTATAAATTAAACCCAATCTTGGTTCAATTGACCTGGAATTATTCAGCGATAAAAATTGCGAATGAATTCCTGTATTCACTATTAATTTAGATGAAATGGAATATTTTACATGCACATATCCCTGAGCTAGGTTGGTATACCCTTGATAATCCCAAATTTGTTTGATTGGTTCAAAAATGTGGTTTTTTGTTTGAAAATTCAAGTCTAATCCAATAATTTCATCAATTATCCCAACTTTCACAAAAAGCCTTGAATTGATTTTGTAATTGTAATTACTTGATATAAAATAGCTGGTTTTAGCAACATTATTGGTTTCTCTAATAAAACTACTATCGGTCATGTGATCAACATCGTAGGAAGTTTGATCATTACTTGAATAATTTATTCCTATAGTGGAAGAGATAAAAGATTTGGAATTGATTTGTTTGTGATGATTCAAACCACTGATTCCAATTTTACTTGAAAAATCAACTTGATTTCCATATAATGAGTTAGTTGGCCCACGTCCAATGTTGATGGTACTGGATGCTAAGATCCCGAACAAGGAAAATTTACCCAATTTTGTATTTCCACTGGTGAATTTAAATGAGAAATCTTGATAAGATGGGGTAGCAGTGGTACCTATATTTACCCCAGCAGCTTGAGCAATTCCTGCCAATGAGTATCGATATCCTATTAAATAAGAAGCGTCACTTTTTTTACTGAAAGGCCCTTCGGTGGTTAATTCTAATCCCGTTATCACCCCAGCTTGAACGGTTGTTTCTCTTTTCTTAGTATTACCATTTCTAAATCCAAGATCAAAAACACCGGACGTTGAATTTCCAAATTCAGCAGGAAAGGCAGAAGTGAAGAAATCAGAGTTTTTTAGGAGGTTTGTATTCAATGCGCTCACAGCTCCACCAGTTGTTCCAACTGAAGCAAAATGATTGGGGTTCGTTACGTTCATTCCATCGATACGCGATAAAACACCAACGGGAGAATTACCACGAATTACGATATCATTTCTACTGTCATCAGGTGCATTCACTCCAGCAAAATTAGCAGCCAATCGAGCTGGATCATTTCTTCCACCTGCATATCGATTTACCTCTTCCATAGAAAAAGCTCGTGCACTTATACTCGCTAATTTATTCGAGGTCTCTCCTTTATTCTTCCCTTCGATAGTGACCTCTCCCATTTGAGTTAGCTCTTCTTCCATCGCAAAATCTAGGATAACCTCTTTTCCAGAGGTAACTATGACATTCGGGACGATGATTGTTTTATAACCCACGTATGCCACTTTTAATTCATAGCGATCAGGCGGGATATTTGTCAACTCATAGTTTCCATCTGAATCTGCTGTTGTTCCTTTTTGGATCGAAATAATTTGAACAGAAGCACCTGTTATAGGCGTTTGAGCATGTTTATCAAGAATGTTTCCGCGAATGGTTTGAAAATTGTTTTGAGCGAAAAAAAAGGTTGGGAAAATCAAAGACAGAAAAATCAATCGATACATATAGTGTTTTTTACAATAAGCATAGTTGCTTACGCTTAACTTAGACGATTAAAGGTGCGTTTACTTGCATTATTATATGATTAAAAATATAATACTTTGATTTTCAATAAAAAAAGGTTTCTTTGTTATTATTTACAAAATTGATTCAACCTACGTTGATAAGATTGAAGGTAGTTTCGTTTGGTTGGATCATTCAGAAATGAGTTTGAAATCATTTTTTCTACTTGTATTGATTTCGAAATCATCAAGGATTTTATTGAAAGAAATAACTTTTCACTTATTTCTGCTTCCTTGGCAAGCTTGGCAAATTGAACACTAATTTTTCCAGATGACAAATTTCTTGGCAATAGACCGTCCTCCAATGCAAATTCTTTGTCATCGATATGAATTCTACTATTCAATAAATCATAGGCAGGACTTAATCGATAATCGCCCATTGGAGTTTCGGATATAGAGAAATTCTTTAAATGCGCATCTCCATTGGAGAATAAGTAATTGAATATAAGTATTTTGAATAATTTGGGTGCTTCTAATTTATAAATTGGCAAATGGCGTTTCATTACTTCAAAAACCTCCAAGTAATTCCCTAAATATTTGTAATGTTCGCCATGAGTTTGGGGAGTTCGCTCTGATAAAGAAGCAAAATCGTCTTGCGCTAGTTTATATCCGTCATCATGCACATCAAATCGTTTTGTGATGTACGCAGGAGTTCCATCCTTAAAAAAGATTAACGCATTTTCAGCGGTTTCAATACCAAATAGTTGTCTTGCAATTTGCATGGTCAAATGTTCGTTTGCGGGCATTTGATCCGCTTTTTTTCCAAAACTTGGTATGGGTTTCAGAATATATGTTCCTGCCTCGTTTTCACGAGCAAGCCGTAATTTGTTTTTTTCTAGTACAACGGAGAATTTTTCCTGCACTCCCGAAATGGAAATACGTTTTCTATTTTCATCGAATAGAATATTACTTTCTTCGTTCGAGGTTGGTGAATCATACGGTAAAATATGATGTACCTTTTTTCCGTGAAAAACGCGTTTCAAGGTAGTCTGGCTATACGTGTTAAATCCTTCAGACAATGTGCCCGGACAAGAATTAATGATTGGCACTTTCATTTTTATTCAATTTTTAAAATCCTGATAGCACCAATGCTGTCTGTTTTCGCTGTGTTTAATAGCAAGCCAAAATAATCATCTGGGTCAATACGATAATAAGCGCAAGCCATTTGTTTATTTGTTCCTTCTGGAAGCATGTTGTAGAAAAAAGGAAATAAGAATGAGGAATGATATTCTTGAATTGATTTGGGTAGAGTGAGACTTATTGGTGGTTTTTGTGTATCGTTTAACCAATGTGAATGATAACGAAACGTATAGGAACCATCTTCATGTTGAATGATAACCCCAGCGTCATTATTTTTATATAATACTTTGGCTGATCTCATTATTTAATAGTAATGTGCTTTATGCCTAGATAAATTTCTATACCCAACACATCGCATATTTTTGTTAATGTTGCCAATGTAGGATTTCCTTTACCACTCTCGAATTGTTTAAGCGTCCGCAATCCAACTCCAGATAGTTCGGCCAGCGTTTCTTGAGTGACTTTCAATGATTCACGCCGATCTTTAATGATTTGAATTATTTCTAAAAAGTGCATTATATGGCATTATTTACCACAAATATATTCTTTTTATTTTGTAAATCAATAAAAAGAGCATTAAATTGCACTAATTAATATTTATTTGCCGGCTGATTTAATAAATATAGTTAAAAATGCAATATATCGCACTATTTAGTATGGTTTTTTATCTGTTTCCAAATAACGAACTTCCCACACGAACCATGGTACTGCCTTCTTCAATAGCTACTTTATAATCACCACTCATTCCCATAGAAATTTCGGAAAAAGAGGATAAATTAGAAAAATAGGTTGATTTTAATTGATTAAAAATCAATTTTAAGTTTTTGAATTCTTTTCGAACTTGATTTTCATCATCTGAAAAACTGGCCATTCCCATGACGCCACAAAATTCAATTGAATCAAACGTTTCTGGTGATCTCCTTGAAAATAATTCCTTTATTTCTTCTAAATCAAAACCGAATTTCGTTTCTTCTTGAGCTATGTGGAACTGAAGAAGTACTTTGATTTTTCGGTTGTTTTTCTTTGCCTGAATGTTTACTTCATCAAGTAATCGTTCACTATCAATGGAATGAATCAGTGCAACAAAAGGAGCGATGTATTTAACTTTGTTTCGCTGTAAATGACCAATTAAATGCCACTGAATATCTTTCGGTAAGTCTTGGTGTTTTTCTTCCAGTTCTTGAACCCGATTTTCGCCGAAAATGCGTTGCCCTACATTATACAAATTCTGAATATTCTCAATAGGCTTAGTTTTCGAAACAGCAACAAGCGTCACGTGATTCGGAATTGATTTCAGTATCTCGGCGAGATTATCAGCTAAAAAATTACTCATTGATATTATATATCGTCAAACCACTACGTAGTTTAGGTTCTACCCACGTTGATTTTGGGGGCATAATGCCATTAGCATCTGCCACTGCTTTTACTTGATTTATAGAAATAGGGTAGAGGATAAAGGCTAAATTAAATTTACCGGAATCTACCATTCCCTCAATATGGTCAATTGTTTCTGCCCCGCTGACAAAACCAATATTGTCGTCTGTTTTTAAATCGTTTATTCCTAAAATCGGTTTTAAGATTAATTCAGTAAGTAAATCTGTATCTAAACATTTTACTGGGTCTTTATCGGGAATAAGAGATTTATCGATATTTAAAGCATACCAAGTTGAATCAAGATAAAATGTAATCTGATGCTCATGTGATGGCTTTTGTGCATGATTTAATTGGGTTAAAGCTCCAATTTTATTTATTTTTACTAATAATTCTGCTGTTGAAAGATTGTTTAGTGTTTTCACCAATCTATTGAATTCCAAAATTTGCATTTTTCGTTCATCCATCAAAAAAGCAAGAAAATAATTTTCGTTTTCAAATTGATTTTTTCCCGCTTGTCGGCGTATATTTCTTAATCCCGCAGAAGAAGCAGAGCGATGATGACCATCGGCAATATACAACCCTTCCATTTCAGCGAAATAATCTTGAATAGTTAAAATATCTTGTCCGGTTATGACCCAAAGTTCATGTGTAACTTCATCCGTAGTTGTAAATTCATATTCGGGTCTTTCCTGCATCAAACGCATTAACATAATCTCCAAATTATCATGAGCAGGATGGGAAAGCAACACCGGTTCAGCATTATATCCAACAATATTCAAATAATTGACAAACATTTCCTCTCGTGAAGTCAAAGTGGCTTCGTGTTTTTTGATTTTACCTGTCTCATAATCATCAATACTTGCACCGGCAATAATTCCCGTAAATTTATGTCCGTTTTTAGTTTGTTGATATAAATATAGGGAGGGTTGATTGTCGCGAATGAGTATGTTCTTTTCTAAAAAATCAGCATATTTATCCCTTACATGCACAAACCGTTCAATTGAGTTGGGTTTAGTTTTTCGCTCAGAATTAAATTCAGGATTGATTATACGAAGAAAGGTGAAAGGATTTTCTTCTAATTTAGCCTTGAGTACGTTTTTTTTATACGTGTAATAAGGTCTAGTTGCAACTAAATGAACTTTGTCACGCACTGGTCGAACTGCCTTAAAAGGAGCGATTTGTATCATATTCCGGGTTGAATAAAATCAGATTGATGATTGGTGTGATGAACAACTCGCTGAGGGAAGGGGATAATTATTTTATATTCCCTAAACAATCGGTCAATTTCAAATCGTATTTCTGATTTGTAATTGTTGATATCCCAGCTTTGGTCTGCCCAAAAAATGAGTTCCATTTCTAATCCATTTTCACCAAATCCGGATAGACGTACAATTACAGGTTGATTTTTCTTAACCTTGGGATGAGCCAAAGCAGCTTGTTTTAATAAACGAGTAACCAATTCGGTATTACACCCATAAGCAACGGTAATAGGAATGGTAAAACGTGATAATTCCGATCCATGGCTCCAATTTTCTACATTGTCTTGAGTTAGTCTTGTATTTGGAATGATAAGTACATTTCCTTCTCTTGTTTCTATTTGGGTGGTTCTAACATTGATTTTAATGATCTTCGCAATGATTCCTGAAGATTTGCCGTTTCCATTGATTTCAACAATGTCACCCACTCTTACATTTCCTTCAAAAAGTAATACGATACCAGCGATCATATCTTTGAAAACATCTTGAAGTCCTAGCCCTAGTCCAACAAGTAATGCAGCTGAACCTGTAAGTAGAAGTGTCAAATCAATATCAAGAACCTGAAAACTAATCAATACGCTAAACACATAAATGACATATTTGGCAATTTGATTGTATACATATTCAGAACCTTTATCGTATTGCGAGTTTTCTCTAAACTTTCGTGATATGTATAGTTTAACTATGTTTACTAGCATTTTTGCTCCAAAGAAAATCGACACTAACAAAACACAGTGATAAAAATTCAACGAGAATTTTGAAAAGGAAAGCAGGTTAAAATTCAGGAAATCTGAAAAAGTAACCATTGGATTATTGAATTTTAAACTAATAATCCCAATGTATAATGCTAATAGATAAACGCTTTGACTAAGAAGTTTTAACCAAGTAACTCTTCTACCTTCTACACGAATATTGGCGTTTGTTAAATATCTTTTCAATAAACGATGAATCACCCGCCGTAAAATAACGGCGATCAAAAAAATAAATGACAACAAAATGATGTTCCACAAGCAAATTTGGTATGGTCCTAAATTGAAAATGGTAGTTGAAAACATTATCTAAGTATTATTCTTCCTAATTTATCCGCAAAAACACGTTTTACCCGTTCATATTTCATATGTTCGGCAAGTAAAATTAACATTTCTTCCTCACTTAATGATGCATTGGATTGCAATTGGTTTTGAATTTCTTGAATTTTTAAATCAATTTTTTTTGCTTTAAAATGATAAATAGATTCAATAACAGCATCATATAATTGATCGAGCTCAGTTTTCGTTTCAATTTTGTATTTGGTTAGCCATTTGTTGCTTAATTCGTACTCATCACTTTCTATTCCAGAAACAAATGCAACAATGGATTGATCTTCTAATCGTTTAAAATAACTTGCCGAATATAAGGTGTTCTCAGCTAAACCATCCAGGTATAAAGTAAAAATAGTGGAATAAAGAGAATTTTCAAATTGCAACTCATCACGGGTAAGTTCTTGACAAATAAATTCTATTACGCTAGTGGAGACGATTTCCTCGTTTTGATTTATTTTTATTTCAAAAGTTCCATATTTCAATAATAAACGAATAATTTCAAATTCATGGTTGTCATCTTTTTTATCCGTTTTACCAATGGTTAAATCAGAAACAAGTGGCTGTTTTTCAACAGGAATATCGAGCAATTCAGGAGCTTCAAATTGTTTTGCTACAATCCCTTTTCTTAATCGCAATAATTCATTTGAAATTACAGCCTCATCAATATGAAATAAAGTGGCAATTTGCTGAACATAAACTGACCGTGTTATTGAATTTGGAATCAAGGAAACGGAATGAACTATGTCTCGAATTAATTCAGCTTTTTTTAACGGGTCGTTATTGGATTCACCTTGTAAAATACCTGCTTTAAATGAAATGAAATCTTGTGTATTTTCTTTCAGATAATTCTCCAGCTCGGATGAACTGCTCTTTTTTGCAAATGAATCCGGATCTTCTCCGTCTGGAAAAAGAACAACTTTAACATTCATTCCTTCCTCTAAGATCAAATCGATTCCTCTGAAAGAAGCTTTGATACCAGCTGAATCCCCGTCATAGAGAATTGTTATATTTTGAGTATACCGGCGAATTAATTTGATTTGGTCCTTCGTTAGTGATGTACCAGAGGAAGCTACCACATTTAGTAAACCCGCCTGGTGTAAGGAAATAACATCCGTATAGCCTTCACACAAAAAGCAATTGTCATACTTTATAATATCACCTTTAGCGAAATATAACCCATAAAGAATTTCGCTTTTGTTATAAATAACGCTCTCGGGTGAGTTAAAATATTTCGCAATTTTTTTATCTGTAATTAAGGTTCTTCCTCCAAAACCAAGAACCCTACCACTTACACTATGGATTGGAAACATAACACGGCCTCTAAAAAAATCGAAATGTCGATCATCCTTCGATTTAACCAGTCCAACCTTTTCTAAATATTCTAAATTATATCCTTTTTCTATTGCCGCTTTAGTGAAATCATCGCCTTTGTTAAGACAATAACCGAGTTGAAATTTTTCAATGATATCTTTTCTAAATCCACGCTCTTCAAAATAGGATAATCCTATGGCTTTACCTTCCTCGGTCGAAACAATATTTTCTTTAAAATGATTTCGAGCAAAATCATTGATAATATACAAGCTATCGCGCTCGTTCAATAATGCAATTTCTTCTGCTGAAGCTTCTTTTTCTTCCGGAATTTCAATGTTGTATCGATTTGCTAACCAACGTAAAGCTTCGGGATAGGAAAAATGTTCCTTTTCCATTAAAAAGGAAACTACAGTTCCTCCTTTACCTGTTGAAAAACATTTAAAAATTTGCTTGGCAGGTGAAACCACAAAAGAGGGTGTTTTTTCATCTGTGAAAGGACTCAAACCTTTAAGGCTAGATCCAGCTCGTTTTAAATGAACGAAAGTCCCAATAACATCCTCAATACGTGATGCTTGCATGATTTCATCGATGATATGCGGAGCTATTTTACTCAATGAAACAAGGATTAATTATTTGGCACTTGGCTTTTGGTCAATGCTATCTTTATTGGAATTAGCCGATCCATATCTTTCTTGCTTAACAATCTTACCTTTTTCATCATAGGTGATTTCCAGTATTTTTTTTCCTGTGATAGAGTAAAATACCCAGTCGCCAAACTGCAAATCATTTCGGTATTCCCCGGTGTAACGTAATTGTCCATTAGGGTAATTTACCAACCAAACACCAATTTTTTTACCATGGTCGTATGAGGAACTAGACATCACTTTTCCTTCAGGGCTATACAACATCCATTTTCCATGTCTTTTTTTATTTTTATCATGTTCTCGACGATATTTTACCTGCGTTTTACCAGGATACCAAATAGTTTCCACTCCATCTTTTGTTTCAATCAATGGATTTTTTTTAACCGGTTCGTCTTCTGAGCAACTTACTATTAGTCCGCTTAATAGTAAGATAAGAATAAAGTACTTTTTCATAAGTTTTTTTCTTTTTTTATTTCTCTCTGTTCATGGTATAATTCACTAACAATTCCAACGAAGTTTTTGCTTCATTGGTAGGGAAGTCGGCAATCAATGCTAATGATTTGTCAGCAAACTCCTTCATTCGTTTATAACCGTATTCGATTCCGCCACAAGCAATAACGATTTCAACAGCGCGTTTTACAGCTTGCGGATTTTCGTTTTTATTTTTAATTATTTGAGTCAATTCCCTTTTTATTTCTGGAGAAGAATTATTCAAGGCATAAATTATTGGAAGGGTTAATTTTCTTTCACGAATATCTAAACCTGTTGGTTTTCCAATATCGTTGGGCGTGCCGTAGTCAAAAATATCATCTTTAATTTGAAAAGCAATTCCTATGTTTTCCCCAAATTGACGCATCCTTTCCCTATTTTCAGGTTGATTTACTGAAAGTGCGGCACTTTCACAACACGTTGCTATCAAGGAGGCTGTTTTCTTTTTAATAACATCAAAATAAATTTCCTCCGTAATGTCTAGTAATTTGGCTTTTTCAATTTGCAATAATTCTCCTTCGCTCATTTCTTTTACCGATCGAGCAACAACCTCCAAGAGATCCGGATTTTGTTTTTCAATTGAAAGTAATAAGATTTTTGAAAGCATATAGTCACCAACCAGTACAGCTACTTTATTCTTCCACAAAGCATTAATAGAAAAATAGCCCCTGCGTTCGTTGGCATCATCTACAACGTCATCATGTACAAGTGTAGCGGTATGTAGCAATTCTACCAACGTTGCTGCATCGTATGTTTTATTGGTTACCTCTCCAAGCATCTTAGCCGTGAGGAAAACGAACATGGGACGCACTTGCTTTCCTTTTCGTTTAATAATGTAATGGGTAACCTTATCAAGCATAGCCACATCAGATTGCATGTTTTCTCTGAATCTATGCTCTAATTCAACCATTTCATGTTGAATAGGTTCTATAATTTGTTCTACAACACCCATAGTACAAAGTTAGGGTTTAATAGATAAGTTAGTAGCATTGTTTGAAACTTATTCAAATAACTTTCCTTATTTTCGTTTTCATGAAATTATTTCTATCTAGTACAAATTATATCAATACGAAAGAGCCTATCGATATTTCTATTCCTGTTAACTCATCCGAGGATTCAGTACTTGCTTGGTATTTAAATCCACCAGTTATTGAGCCTGTCAGAACAGATGCATTTTTAGGTTCTGTTGAAGAGGGGGGAGGAGTAAATTTTAGAAATGTTTTTTTTAATCCACACGGTCACGGTACTCATACAGAATGTTGCGGACACATAACAAAACAGGTTTATTCTATCAATGATTCGATGAATCAATTTATGGTTAAAGCAAAATTAATCTCAATTGAACCTGAAAAAAAATGGAATGAGCAATATGGTGTTTATGATTCCGTAATAACAAAAAAACAAGTAAGCGATTTACTTCAAGGAACAAAAGAAATAGAGGCATTAATTATTCGAACATTGCCGAATTCGAGTAAAAAAATGCATATTAATTACTCTGATACCAATCCGTCATTTTTTGAAAAAGAAGTGGTTGACCTCTTAAATGAAATCTGTGTTGTCCATTTTTTAACTGATTTACCATCTGTAGATCGTGAATTGGATGGGGGAGAACTTGCCTTTCATCATCGCTTTTGGAACGTTCCAGAAAACCCAAATTTGGATCGAACGATTACCGAACTGATTTTTGTTGATGTTGAAATTCAGGATGGTGAATATTTATTGGATTTACAAGTAGCACCTTTGGTTAATGATGCAAGTCCAAGTAGACCAGTATTATATAAAATAAAAACGGTTGCCAACTAGACAACCGTTTTTAAACCAAAAAACCTAAATTAAAAATTGGATGAAAGACTTCTTTTAACATATGCTGCAACATGTGTTAAAAGAAGCAGGTTATCATAATTCTAAACGGTTAAAACTATTAAACTCTTATCAAACTATAAACTATTTCTGCATCATTTTGCAGGATCGTTCAGAATTATTGTAAGATAACCTACTCTTTCTCCTTATTTCCTAATATCAAATGTAATTTTCTTATCGGATATTATTCAGTCAAATGAATATTACTGCAATTCAAATGAATAAAACATCCTTTTGGATGAGATTTTAATGTTGTATCTTTGAAAAAAAACACCAATGAAATATTATTTAACCATACTAATCTGCCTCCTCCAGTTGTTTTTATTTTCGCAACCTTTTACCTTGCCCAGTTTGAAATTCGCCTATGTAGAGTATGAGCCATTTATTGATATGAAAACCATGGAAATTCATCATTCTAAACATCATCAGGCATATGTAAATAACTTGAATAAGGCAGTAATCGGTTCTAAATTAGAAAAGCTATCTTTGGATAAAATTTTACTGAACACATCAAATTTTTCTGATGCAGTACGAAACAACGCGGGTGGACATTATAACCATTCCTTGTTCTGGGAAATATTAACTCCAAAATCAAATGCTCAACCGAGTGAAGAATTTTCAAAGGCGATTGAGGAAACATTTGGTAATTTGGACTCATTGAAAACAAAACTACATCAAGCAGCTATGTCTAGATTTGGATCGGGTTGGGCGTGGTTGATGGTGAATGAGAATGGTAAATTACAGGTGACCCATACCGGAAATCAAGATAATCCTATTATGGATGTTGTTACTGAAAGGGGTGTTCCAATTTTAGGAATTGACGTATGGGAACATGCCTATTATTTGAAACATCAAAATAAACGAAACGACTATATTTATGCAATATGGAGTATGCTTGATTGGGGGGTAATTTCAGAAAAGTATAAACTTGCATTAGTAGATCCTGTATTAAAATCGATTAAAGAAGATAATTGGCCCGAACTTAAAAGATTTCACAAAGTAATGTCTAGTACGTTTCATGCGGCCGAGAAAAATGATTTTTCCCCCATTATTGATCGTCATCAGGAATTGATGATTCAGGCTTATTTACTTAAAAACTCGGAAATACCAGTTTTGCCTTTAGATGAACTAGGTAAAATTAACAAGTCATTAGTCAATCTAGAAAAACAAACGAAAGAGTTAGACCTATTTATATCCCAAAATAAAAAAGTAACGAACAAGTCAATAATGAATAGATTAAATTCTATACACGATACTTTTCACGAAATTATGGGGCTTTGTAAGGAGTAAAAAAACCGCCTCGTTAGAAGCGGTTCGAAATTGTGATAGGTTATTTTTAGTATCCGATAGCAATTGGAACAACCTTCGTTTGATTATTCATTGAAATGCGCATTAAATAATTGCCTTGATATACAGTTGAAACATTTATGTACCCAATTGTACTTCCTTGAAGAATGGTTTGTGTTGTAATTAATTTCCCATTTAAGTCCATTAACTCAATAGATGTATTTGTTTTGTTTAAACCATTTAACTGAACGATTAATAAATCATTAGAAGGATTTGGGTAAATAGTTGCTTGAATATCGATTTCTTCAATACTGGCCGTTGATGTGTATGTTGTAACTGGTTCACTGATAGTTGTGACCTTTGATGCGGTTTTATTACCATAGAAATAGGGACCAACAGCATAGGGGTAAGCTGAATTCCAATTTTCGTCAACCGTTGCGAAATAACAATAGATCCCGTTTGGATATTCTGGGGTTTTGCAAAATCGACCATTGTGCTCATCTAAATAGTCTGCTTGACCTGGATGCGAAACAAATTCGTAATCTTCTCTAAAATAACCTAAAGGATAAGTGGCGCTTACAGCAGGTCCATCTGGAACATCTGTACCATCTGCCCAAATGGTTCTGACAGTAATATTTCGTAATTGGAAACCTGATTTAATTCGAGTTATTCCGCCCGTACCATCTGCATTTTTATAACCATAGGCACCATAGATAGGAAATCCATCATAAGCAAATCCAATTAAGGGAGAATGTAAATTGGAATCAATTGAATACAATCCATCAGCATCATATATATCGCAAATGGTACTAATAACATTTAAATCTAATTTATAGGCACTTGGATTTTGATGATGATGGTAATTCCCCATTGCTGGATGACCTTTTGAGCAATCAAACCCAGGTTTTTCAGCAGGTACAGCGTCTCTATTCCATGATTGAGAAGCTCCTGGTCCTCCTGGGCAAGGAGACATTCCTGGTAAGCCTCCGCAAAGTGAGTTAGTGGTTGTGTTCCATGCAACTCCATCACGGTAATCAAATAACGCAACCCCATTAATAAAAATACCGATATTTCCACCTGTTGTAGCCGTTAATGTACCAGTATTTTGTGTTGGGTTTAATGGGATTTTAAAAATCGCATTTTGATCAGTTGCCAGCGATGGATTACCATCTAAAAATGGCCCGGTGGGGTAGGCTGGAATTCCGTTTGTTGATACATACGCCCAGTTGGTAGAGTATTGAACAGTCTGAACATTGGCCTCTACATTATCCTGAATTACCGTTGAGTTTCCTGAAACATAATGACTACCTAACGTGCCTGTAGTGTTTTGCAACCAAGATGTAATTGCGGGGTTTAATTGAGCTTTTAAACCAGTGATAGTTATTACAATTAAACTTGTTAAAATTATTTTCTTCATAGATTTTTTTTAGTTGGATGCTTTTTCTTTTAATTTCTTGCACAAATAAAAAACGACCCAAAATTTTGGGTCGTTTTTTATTATTAGATTAATGCTTATTCAGCACTAGTTTCACTTTCTGCTCTTTCAGGTTTAGGAAGTAACACTTTACGAGATAATTTCCATTTTTTCGTTTTTGGATCTTTTCCAACCACTTTAAATTTCAATACATCTCCTTCTTTGCATACGTCGTTCATATTTTGAACTCGGTCCCAACTATATTCTGAAATATGAATTAAACCATCTGTACCAGGAATAATCTCAACAAAACAACCAAAATCTTTAATTGCTTTAATTTTTCCTTCGTATTCAGCACCTTCTTCTACTTGTGCAGGGAATGCGATGGCGTTTATTCTACGAACAGCTTCAGCCATATCATTTCCATTGTTAGAAAGAATCTGAACTTGACCTTCTCCATTTGCTAATTCTTCAATCGTAATTGTCGTATTAGTTTCTTTTTGTAAGCCTTGAATGATTTTTCCTCCAGGTCCGATAATAGCACCAATCATTTCGTTTGGAACAATCACTTGCTCAACACGAGGAGTGTGCGGTTTGTAGTCTTCTTTCGGTGCAGAGATAGTTTCTTTAATTTTTCCTAGGATGTGTAAACGTCCTGCTTTCGCTTGCATTAATGCTTGTGTCAATACTTCGTATGGAAGTCCGTCCACTTTGATGTCCATTTGGCAAGCGGTAATTCCTTTTTCTGTACCAGTTACTTTGAAATCCATATCACCCAAATGATCTTCATCTCCAAGTATATCAGAAAGAATCGCGAATTTCCCATCGTCAGCAACAAGTCCCATTGCAATACCAGATACAGGTGCAGTAATTTTAACCCCACCGTCCATCAATGCCAATGTTCCCGCGCAAACGGTTGCCATAGAAGATGATCCATTGGATTCCAAAATATCCGAAACGATTCGAATTGTGTATGGATTATCAGCTGGTATTACAGGTTTCAATGCACGCAATGCTAGGTTACCATGACCAATTTCTCTTCGTGATGTACCACGAATTGGTTTTGCTTCACCCGTTGAAAAAGGAGGGAAGTTGTAATGTAACATGAATTTTTCGGTACCTCTAAACGTTGCTCCGTCAATTAATTGTTCATCCATTTTTCCACCTAACGTTAAGCTGGTTAAAGATTGAGTTTCTCCACGTGTAAAGATTGCTGAACCATGAGCTCCAGGTAAATAATCTATTTCACTCCAGATAGGTCGAATTTCATCAAAATTTCTTCCGTCAAGTCGTTTGCTATCGTGTAGCATCACCCAACGCACTGCTTTTTTCTTAACTAGAGAAAAATAGGTTGAAATAAATCCACTTACTTCAGCTAATTCATCTTCTGTAAATGCCGCTTTAACTTCTTCTTTGATTGCGTCAAATAATTCAGTTCTTTTTGCTTTATTTGCTAATCCCATGCGTGCAACATCTTTGCATTTTTCCATGGCAAGTTCGAAAACTTTAGCTTTTACTTCTTCGTTGTGTTTTTCATGACAATATTCTCTTTTTGGATTAGCAGTAGAAATTTCAGCTGCTAAATCTAATTGAAACTGACATTGTTCTTGAATGGCTGCATGTGCTAATTTGAAAACTTCTACTAATTCAGCTTCTGAAATTTCTTTCATTTCGCCTTCAAGCATGTTTATGTCTTTCATTGTTCCAGCTATCATGATATCGATGTCTGATTCAGCCATTTCAGAAAGGGTAGGATTGATTACATATTCACCATTTACTCTACCAACTCTTACTTCTGACATAGGTCCGTTAAATGGAATGTCTGATACGGCAATTGCTGCAGATGCGGCTAAACCACACAATGCATCTGGATTGTGAATTCCGTCATAAGAGATTAATTGAATCATTAATTGAACTTCTGCATGATAATCATCTGGAAACAATGGTCTTAGTGCTCTGTCAACAAGGCGCATGATTAAAATTTCACTTTCTGATGGACGAGCTTCTCTTCTAAAGAAACCTCCTGGAAAACGTCCTGCTGCTGCATATTTTTCTTTGTAGTCCACTGTTAATGGTAGGAAGTCAACGCCATCTTTTGCGTCTTTTGCTGCCACAACAGTTGCAAGTAACATAGTATCGCCCATTCGAACTACGACCGATCCATCTGCTTGCTTTGCCAGTTTACCTGTTTCGACACTAATTTCTTTGCCGCCGGTAATGATCGATTTTTTTAAACCTATATTCATATTTACTTATTTACTTATTCATTTGCACAATGATTGTCAAGGTGCGTGTTTAATAATTCAATTTTTCATAAAAAAAGGACATACGACTAATGCCGAATGTCCCCTCTTCAATAAAATTGTGCAAAGAATTAACGACGTAATCCTAATTCTTTAATTAATGCACGATATTTTTCGATATCTTTTCTTTTTAAATAGTCTAATAAACTTCTACGTTTACCTACTAATAATTGAACAGCTCTTTGTGTTCCGTAATCTTTTCTGTTTTTTTTCAAATGCTCAGTTAAATGACTGATGCGAAATGAATACAATGCAATTTGACCTTCTGTAGATCCTGTGTTTGCTTCAGAACCGCCGTGTTTAGCGAATATTCCTTTAGTAACTTCTGGTGTTAAATACATGCCAATATTATTAAAATGATTTTTATGTAGTACTCTGTCTTTCAGAATAACGGTTGCAAAACTACGCTTTTATTTTTAGTATTCAAAATCTTATCGTCTTAACTTTACATTTGATTAAGAAATAATTGTTTATAGTTTTTTATGTTTTTTTCTAAATGTCGCGGTCTAAAGGTTACTTTTGTAGGTGTCTATGATAAAAACAAAGAAATATCAATTGAGTTTAGACGAAGAGCTAGATTTTGATGTGATTGGAATTTCTTCTCATCAACTTGATTATCGATTGGTTTGGTCTATAAATGCAGCGATGAGTCTTCATTTAACAAAAGAAATAAACCCTTTGGTTGTTTATAATGAAAAGAAAAATGAAGAAATTTCTTTTCCTATGTATGGCTATCAGGATGAATTAGATCGTGTTGGGTATTTTTTATTAAAAAATAAAAATGGGCTGGATTATTTAATTCCCGAAGCTATTAATATGGATTACTTCTTGTTTTTAACAAATAATCATGCGATTGCCGTTGATCAATTCTTGACTGAGTTGAGACGTATAGACACCATTTTAGCCGCTTTTGTTTTTGATAACCAGAAACATAAGTCATTTCAATATTTAGAATTTAATTAATACCATGGAAAACGAAGCATCACAATTTGTAATTAATCCAATTACCCTGAACAAAAAAACAAAAATCGTTGCTACTATTGGTCCCGCTTCTATGCCTAAGGAAGTGTTAAGGGAAATGATATTGAATGGGTTAAATGTTTGTCGTTTAAACTTTTCACATGGCGGCTATGAAGATCATGCCACGGTGATAAAACATGTGCGCGAATTAAATATTGAGTTAGGATTGAATGTTGCGTTGTTGGCTGATTTGCAAGGTCCTAAAATCCGAACTCATGAAATGGAAAATAATGGGGTTAATTTGCTTGCAGGGAACGAAATTACGATAGTAACAGAGAAGATTATTGGCACTATAGAACGTTTTTCGATAAATTATACTGAATTACCAAAGGAGGTTAAAGCAGGTGAACGAATATTACTAGATGACGGAAAAATAGTTTTAGAAGTGTTGTCATCTGACGGAGCAAAAGAAATTAAAACAAAGATTATAAACGGAGGAATTCTCTCTTCCAAAAAGGGTGTTAATTTTCCAAATACCTCGATTTCATTACCATCTCTCACTGAAAAAGATAAATTAGATTTAGAATTTGCAATAGAAAATGAGGTGGATTGGATCGGGTTGTCGTTTGTTCGCTCAGCAAGAGATATTATTGAGTTAAAACACATCATAACGGAAAGAAGAAGTAATGCTAAAGTAATTGCTAAAATTGAAAAACCAGAGGCCGTTGCCGATATGGATGATATTATTAGTGAGAGTGATGGTTTGATGGTAGCTCGAGGTGACTTGGGTGTGGAAATTCCTTACCAACAAGTGCCATTGATTCAAAAAATGTTAATTCAAAAGTCTATTAGACAGGCAAAACCAATCATTGTGGCTACTCAAATGATGGAAAGTATGATATCAAGCCTAACCCCAACTCGGGCAGAGGTGAATGATGTTGCAAATGCCGTTCTTGATGGAGCAGATGCGGTAATGCTATCGGGCGAAACTTCTGTTGGAAAATATCCTGTTGAAGTAATTCAAACCATGAGTAATATTGTAATGGAAATGGAGAAGCATGACGGAATATATAATAAAGAAGAGTTGCCAAGCAAGGTGCATGATCGATTTATTGCAGATTCAATTTGCTTTAACGCGTGCAGGTTGTCACAACGTGTTGAGGCAAATGCGATTCTTACTATGACATTTTCAGGATATACTGCTTACAAAATAGCATCACAGAGACCCAAGGCACCAATATTTATTTTTACGAGCAATCAGAAAATACTAACCCAATTAAGTTTGATTTGGGGAGTGAAAGCATTCTACTATAACAAACAAATTAGTACGGATCACACCATTGCAGATATTAAATACCTAATGAAGAAAGAAGGTTTCTTGAAAGAGGGAGATCTTGTTGTGAATATTGCTTCAATTCCATTAGAGGACTTAGGCGGTTCAAATATGCTAAAGCTGAGTTACTTGGATTAGTTTTGTGAATGCTTTAGTTTAATTAATTTCGCTTTGATTTTTTCCAAACGATCAATAATTATCTCCTCTGGGGTAAGGTCAAACAAGGATTCTTTAAAAACTTCTTTTTTTCTTCTTGTTTTTAATTGATTCTTAGCAGCGTCCAACTTATATCCTTGTACTTTAACAAGTGTATAGATTTTTTGAATGGTTTGAATTTCACGAATCGTGAAAAGTCGGTTTCCTTTTTTATTTTTTTTGGGTTGTTCAAGATTCAGTTCCTTCTCCCAAAAACGAATTAAAGAAGCATTTACATCAAATAATTGCGCTACCTCGCTTATGGAGTAATACAATTTAGTTAGTTTTGAATAATCAATGCTGATTTCCTTTTTCATTACGCCGAAAGTAGTGAATTTTAGCGATTTCGGCTCAATTAATTAAAGTACTTTTTTCAACAAATGATCCAATTAACTAAAAATCAATGGAATGAGAGGCGGATTTGGTTGTTCGTTTTTCTTTCTGGTTTGTTCATTACAAACGCAGTAACGGCAGAGTTAATTAGCAATAAGTTAATTGAAATCCCCATTCAATTTTCTCTTGGAGATTGGAAAATAGGGCCATTTGTTACAATTGTTGGAATTTTGCCTTGGCCTATAGTTTTTTTATTAACGGATTTACTTAATGAGTTTTACGGACCTAAAGCAGTGAGAAGAGTTTCTTGGATTACGGCAGTTCTGATTGCTTATTGCTTCATTATCATAGGAATTACTCTTGGGATTCCCGCATATAATCTGCCTGGTTCAGACTTAGCTTCTGATCAAGCTTACACTCAAGTATTTGGACAAGCACAAATGGTAATAATTGGAAGTATTGTAGCTTTTTTAGTTTCTCAATTAATGGATGCTTTTATTTTTGATGAAATTAAAAAGCGCACGGGTAATCGATTTATTTGGCTACGAAGTACTGGAAGCACCTTACTTTCTCAATTAATTGATTCGTTTATCGTATTATATATTGGATTTGTTTTACCTGGTAAAATTCAACTTTCTGATTTCATTGAACTAGCATTCACAAATTATTCTTTGAAAATTTTTATTGCTGTTACTTTAACACCATTAATATATTTAGGTCATTATTTCGTGAAGAAATACCTATCAAAACAATGATTTACGATTAGTTAAATGCCAAACAAGGTAAATAGATGCCAAGAGAGCAAGAAAGGCTCCAAATAAAAATGAAATTAAAATGGTATTCATTGTTGAGTCGTAGAATAATAAGGTAGAAAGTGAGCCAAGCATTATCCC
>CAZTFG010000040.1:0-19906 GCA_964612725.1 uncultured Lishizhenia sp.
TCAGCAATTTCCTGCGCACGCAACACCCAAGATTCATCAACTACTTGCATGTAAAACAAGCGCATAGCATACAACCCACCAACAATTAGAACGAAAAATATGATTACAAATTTTCGATTGTCTGTGTTCATCTTGTTTTTACTTTTTTAAAGAATAAATATTGAACAAGTAAACAAATAATAAAACTAAAAGAGCCACTCAAAAGTGTTTTCAAGAAAGCGCTGGGTATATTATCGAATCGAAACGATTCTAGAATAAAAAACCAACAGTTATGTACAAATAAAAGCGATCCGAAAGTTAATAGATGCCACCTGAAACCCATGTCTAACACATTGGGATGCCTCAACACATCATATCCGTCACGAGGTGCAAAATACTTATACAAAAGAGGCCTTGCCATACCCATTGCAAGAGCGGCTGATGCATGTAACCCAAATGTATTTGAAAAAAGATCAACAATAAATCCGATTAAAAAAGAAATACTAAGTACAGTAATTACATTATAATTGAAGGGCAGAACAGCAATAAAAAGAGGATATGCCATCAAATAAATTCCCATTCCAGGTTCAATGGCGTTTAAAATAAACACTTGTAATAGTAAGAGACTAATAAATCGAACGACAGGAGTTACTATTATTTCCATTATTTTTTATCTTCTTTTGGGATGGACTCTTCTAATTTCTTTTGTTCATCCATGAGTAAGTTTTTCACCACATAAACGGATTGTAATGAACGATAATCTACAGAAAATTTAACAACTACATCCCATACTGGTTTACCTTCAACCGGCAATAGTTTTTCAACTTTACCAATGGGTATTCCTTTAGGAAAAATACCGGAAGCCCCTCGCGTAACAATTGTGCTGTTTTTCGCTAGTTTAATATCACTCGAAATTCCTAGTACCGAACCACGCAATGGATCTTTCCCGTTCCATTTCAATAAACCGGTTAAACCACTTGGTTGAATTAATACGTCCACATTGCTGTTTTCAGATAGGATGGTTTTTACTAAGGAGAAGTTCTTACTGGTCATATGAATAACACCAACAATTCCTTTATCGGAGAACACACCCATTCCAACTTCAACTCCTTGTGTGGAACCAATATTTAATGTGAAATAGTTGTTTTTTCGAGTTACAGAAGAGTTGATGATACTTCCTGGAATGTATTCGTAGTGTTGTTTGTATACGGTGTCTTTGATTTTTATAAGATCAGAGGAAATCTTCACGTAATTTTGAAGTTGAGACTTTCTTAATCGAATATTTTCCTGTTGGAGAGCTTGATTGTTTTCGTCCAAATGAATAAACTTGGTAAACCCATTTTGCCAAGACAAAAGAGTTCCAGTAACCGCCCATGAAGAAGTTAAAAATTGACCTTTCGGATACGCAATGTAACTGAAATAAAAGCTCAATGATATTACTTGTAAAAACAAGAAGTACAAAAAGATTCTGAAGCGCTGAAAGAAGGCGATTAAATTCCGCATAAGCAAAGTTAAAAAACGAAACTCAATTCACCGCGTTTATCTTGAAATCAATCGCGTATTAAGAACTGATATTTGTTAATATTTTTTAAAGCGATACTTGTTCCGCGGGCAACGGCGCGTAATGGGTCTTCTGCAATCCATACAGGAAGTTTTGTTTTAGCCGAAATACGTTTGTCTAATCCACGAAGCATTGATCCACCACCGGCTAAATAAATACCTGTTTTGTAAATATCCGCAGAAAGTTCGGGTGGTGTTAATTCCAATGCACTAAGAATTGCTTCTTCAATTTTAGCAATGGTTTTGTCCAACGCATAAGAAATTTCTGAGTAGGTAACTACGATTTCTTTTGGAATTCCCGTTACTAAGTCTCTTCCTCGTACTGCAAAATCTTCAGGTGGATTTTCTAATTCAGGAATAGCCGCACCTACTTCAATTTTTATTTGCTCAGCCGTTCGCTCACCTACCAACATGTTGTGTTGGCGACGCATATATTCTTCAATGTCGTTGGTAAAGTCGTCACCGGCAATTCGTATTGATTTATCACAGACAATTCCTCCTAAAGCGATAACCGCAATTTCAGAGGTACCACCACCGATATCAATAATCATGTTTCCATTTGGTTCTTCAACATCAATTCCAATTCCTATTGCAGCAGCCATAGGCTCATGAATCAAATAGACTTCTTTAGCACCAGCGTGTTCGGCTGAATCACGTACTGCTCTTTTTTCCACATCGGTAATACCAGATGGAATACAGATCACCATTCTCAGCGAAGGATTAAATAAGCTTCTACCCGGATTGATCATTTTAATCATTCCTCGAATCATTTGCTCTGCACTTTGGAAATCGGCAATTACCCCATCTTTCAGTGGTCTAACTGTTTCAATTAAACGGTGTGTTTTTCCATGCATTTGTTGGGCCTTTTTTCCGATGGCCACAATTTTACCTGTTTGAATGTCTTTTGCCACGATGGACGGTTCATCCACCACGACTTTATCATTCCAAATAATTAGTGTGTTGGCGGTTCCCAGATCGATGGCAATTTCTTGCGTAAAGAAGTTAAATAAACCCATTTTTTATGTCTTTGGTATTATTACGTGAGGTGTGTACTTTAAAACTAAAAAAAAGTTTCAAAAATTTTATATTAGTAAAGTTAGTGTTTAAAATGACGTGTTCCAGTAAAAACCATTTTCATTTCGACAGAATTGCAATAATCTATTGAAAGTTGATCTTTTATAGACCCTCCGGGTTGAATTACGGCATCAATTCCTTCATTATGGGCAATTTCAACACAATCCGGAAATGGAAAAAATGCATCTGAGGCCATAACCGCACCGTTTAAATCAAAATGAAATGATTTAGCTTTATGAATAGCCTGTTTAAGAGCGTCTACGCGGGAGGTTTGACCAGTTCCACTTGCCAATAATTGTTTGTTTTTCGCTAAAACAATGGTATTAGATTTTGTGTGTTTGACTAATTTATTGGCAAATAATAGATCTTCGATTTCTTGTTCTGAAGGTGATAAATTTGTTTGCGAAATTAAATCGCCTTTTGTCTCCATGCGTTCATTTCTATCTTCTTCTAAGATTCCATTCAAGGCAGAGCGCAAAATAGTTTTGGGCCATTCAAATGGTTTTTGTTGAAGAATAATTCTATTTTTTTTGCTACCAAGAATTTCTACTGAACTTGCCTCATAAGAAGGAGCAATGATTACTTCAAAAAACAAGTCGTTCATGGCTAACGCGGTCGCATTGTCCACACAGGTATTTGAAATAAGAACTCCACCAAAGGCACTCACTGGGTCACCCGCCAGAGCGTCTTTATAAGCTTCGGAAATGGTTTTTCTTGTTGCCAATCCACAAGCGTTATTGTGTTTTAAAATTGCAAAAGTGGGTTCATCATGTTTGAATTCATACATTAAATTGACTGCAGCGTCTACATCTAATAAATTATTATACGATAATTCTTTGCCATTCAATTTCTCAAAAATAGCATCTAAATTTCCATGAAAAAACCCGCGTTGATGTGGGTTTTCTCCATAGCGTAAAACGGAAGAGTTTGTTTCACTTAATTTTAAATAAGGTTGCTCACCCTGATTAAAATAAGCAAATATATGTGTGTCGTAATGGGAAGAAGTGTGAAAAGCCTCTCTTGCGAATGTTCTACGTTGTTCTAATGTTGTTTCCCCTTGTTGTGTTGTGATTATGTCTAAAAATTCAGCGTAATACGCCATGGCAGGAATAATAACAACGTCTTGATAGTTTTTTGCCGCAGCTCGAATAAGTGAAATTCCACCAATATCTATTTTTTCAATAATTTCTTCTTGGGTTCCTCCAGCAGCAACGGTTTCTTCAAATGGGTATAAATCAACGATTACAAGGTCTATTTCGGGAATTTCATACTCATCAATTTGTTGTTTATCTGCCTCAAATCCTCTTCGATTTAATATTCCTCCAAAAACTTTGGGATGTAGTGTTTTTACTCTTCCTCCTAATATGGATGGATAAGATGTTAAGTCCTCAACAGCAATAACCGGAATGTTTAATTCTTTTAAAAAAGCTTCTGTTCCTCCTGTTGAATAAAAAATAACACCCTGTTTGTGTAATTCACGAACAATCGGCTCAAGCCCGTTTTTGTTATAAACAGAAACTAAAGCTGATTGAATTTTTTTATTTGTCTGCATCCCTTTAAATTAAGCAGCAAAGGTAACCAATATCGTGCGTTTAGCTAAAGAGAAAAAAAGACACTTATTAAAATTTTGGGTAAAGAAATTAACAACCCTAAATCTGCTATTAGTGTTTAATGAGTTTAAAAACAACACCCCCAACTTCAACTTGATACATTCCTTCTGAAAGAATAGAAGTATTTAACTGAAAACTCATGTTGCTGGTTTGTTGTAATACGATTTGACCTAATTGATTAATTACCTTTATGGTTTTACTTGTTGTGTTATCAAAATCCACCTGAATAAAATCCGAAAAAGGATTAGGGTAAATCCTTATTTTATTGGATTCTATTTCTGTGGTGATTACGAGTTGCTCAAAATTTACCACACCCGAAATAGCATCATAGGGGTTTGGATGAGCTTGTCCAGGAAAGATTTTAGCTAAGTAAATATTGCTTCCGCCATTTAACGTTGTTGCGTTATCACCCGTGTTACTATTAAAACCCACGGCTATATAACCACCATCATTTGTTGGTAAGATTTGATTGCATTTATCCAGTCCTTCGTTTGAAACCACACAATAATTGCCGGCTCCTCCATCAAAATACCCGTAATAGGTATCACAATAGGCAAGTATATTATCAAAATCATCTTGGTATGTTTGTGTGTCAATAGACCTCGTTCCAATCACGGTTTTATTAATGCCGGGCAAAAATGCAACTTCGTCTATCAATGTGTTTTTTGGTGTGTTTAACGTGTATTGAAACACGAGCCCCCCATTAAAATCAAATGAACCAAAATAATCGTCGTAATTTGTATCCGTAACTTTTCTTTTTCCAACGGCATAAAATTTATTGTTGCCTTTAAAAACATCATTTATTCCATATTCTCCTGGCAAATCACCGATTGTATCAAGCCAAACAATGTTCCCATTTTTATCCATTTTCAACAGAAAACCTTTCACATAATTGGAATCTGGAATGAACATTTCTCCGCCAACGATGAAAAGTGAGTCTTCAATGGAAATTACTGTGTTGGCTCGATCATTTCCTGTACCACCAAATGTTTTTGTCCAAAGTGTGTCTCCTTCAGCATTTGTTTTTATGATGTAAATGTCCGCACCGTTTCCGTTTAGTGGTTGAGATTCACCCACCATGATTATTGTTGAATCGGGATTTAGTACGGCATCATTTATTTTTTCCCAGTTTTGATTTCCGTATGTTTTTTCCCAAAGTTTGTTTCCCTGCAAATCGGTATGAACCAAGTAGGCATCGTAGTTACCATTTCCGCTAAATGAGTTTGAAAATCCGGCAATATAATAACCTAAACCTTCATTATGAAGCACCCGTCTTCCTCCGTCTGATTCGTCTCCCCCGAAATGGTTGCTCCACAGGTAATTTCCTGAACTATCCACATGGAGTAAAAAAGCATCTGAATTGCCCCCCCAACTGCTTGAGCTTCCGGTAATGGTGTATGAAGAATCAGCTAATTGAACAATCCCTTCACCACGATCATATCCGTTTCCGGTATACATTTTATAAAATACGATTTGACTCTGAAAATGGCCAATCCAAGCAAGGAAAGTAAGGGTGATTAGTAAGCGCATTGTATTCTAATTAAAATGGATTGTCCCGTTTTACCAATAATATTTTCACTTGCTAAGCCAAGGTTCCAGTTTTTAATTCGTAGGCTGGAATATAAACCAAAGCGAAACTTAGCAAACCCTCCATAGCTTGAATTTACACCCATGTTTAACGCGTTCGATTTTCCAATTGGAATTCGGTAGTCTAGTCCAGCAAAAATGAGGGGTGTATAGGCAGAAGCAAGAAATAAGCGAATTCCATAAAATTCTTGAAGCCTTCTGCTTGAATGAGTATCTACTAATTTTGAAAATTGCAGAAATCCAGGTAAAAAAACAGTTGTTTTAGTTTGGGATTGTTGAATTCCTAATGTATCTAACACCGAAAAGTTAGAATCTAAAAAGGAACTTCCATTTAACACTTGATTAAACGTTAGTCCTGTGAAGGTGAAGACAGAGTCTCCGCTATATCTTGTCATTGATTCACGCAAAGAGGTAAAACCAATGTTTTTTGCTAACAATTGATAATACAGGGCCTTATTGTTTTTTGTTGGTACTGTAAATCGAATATCTGCATCGATTCCGGCGCCAAACCCTTTAAAATAGGAAGATCCATTTGTGAAACTTGCTCGACCATCAAAAGCAATGGATAAAGAGTCAATGTTTTGCGATTGAAATATTTCACCCTTCCGTATAAGGGCATCGCTGTAATTGGATAGATTATAGAGATTTAATGAAATGGATGATTTGGATTTTTTATCTAACCAACCAAATCCTATTTTTTGATATCCATATGCGGCAAATTGAGTTCCAGAAATCGAAGCGGTGTTTCCAATGAAACTATCATTACCATAAAAGGTCAGTTTAAACAAGTCTGTTGAATAACGTGCATTGATGAACGAACAATATCCTGCTTTAACGGTAAAACCCCATTTCGCTTTTCCAAATAGATTTGCTTGAAAATTTCGGTATTCAATTTCCGCATTTAAATCTAAACCAAATTGATTAATTCCTTTGTGTAATTTTAAACTTTTATCCTTGATTTCATCAGTAATTTCTCCTCCATAAAACAATTTTTGTGTTAGTGATTTATGTAATGAGGTGGAAGCGTAATCAGCTGTTCCGGTAAAAATCAGTTCATGTCTCTTTTCCAGTAACGTGTCTTGTTGAATAGGAAGCCACGACTGAGCATTACTTAGTAAACCTTGCAATAAAAAGAATATAAGCGTTATTTTTTTCATTAGTAAATAATGGTTCCGTTTAGTTTAACGTTCATCTTCACTGCAAGAAAAGCACTGTAAGGAATGCTTTGCTGTTGATTTGATCCAGTTGTATTTGGCGTATCAAATCGCGCTTCAATGGAAACAAATTTTATTTTATCTAAATCGGCAATCAATTCCTTTGGTAAAATAAACTCAACACTTGATTTTTTTTCAATTAATTGGTTGGTTGGGTTGTATGAGCCCAAAACACTGGAAGCAATTTGAGATGAACCCAATACCGTATGTAAAACAAAATTATTTGCATCCATAAAATAAAGGGTAGGTTCACAGGAAATTGGGAATGCATTGGTTGCTTGAACGGTTATTATTCCTGAATTAGCATGAATTTTTGTCGGATCTTGGCTTAAATTAAAATCAAACGTATCTCGTAAGGTTAAACCATCTGCCCCCACTTGTAAGGGCATTTGTACATTCACTTTTACCTTGATACGGCTATTTGGAAACACTTCATCAGACCCACCTGAAATATTTCCCCATGGGTTTAATTGGAGTTGATACCCTACTTTGTGCTGATTTCCTAAGTTCTCAATGTATTGTTCAATATTACTATTTGTTGAATTAAAGTTTATACTTTGTTCGTTTGGTTGTAATGTTGACCAACTTCCAGTGGCGGGAGATACATAAAAATCAGAACCAATTTCAGTTGAGTTTAAGGTTACTGTATTGTTCTCACTATTTGTGTTTTCGGCGTGTGTCAACTTCCCTTTGAGAGACACTTTCATTCCGTTTTCTATCAAAAAAGTAAGGTTAGTTGCAGGCACATCAATCGCACCGCTAATAATGTTATTTAAATATGAAATAGAAAAACTAGACGTATCAGAAACAAGTTGATTCCCAAAATATCCCTTAGCATAATCCAGTTTCAACCCGGAAAATTGTCCTGTAAAAGTAAAATCATTTTGACTATTAATCGAAACAATCGGCCCATCTGGGTCTGTTTTAATGCTAAGTTTTGACTGTAATTTATTATAGCTTAATCCAGATTCCCCAGTTAAATCAATATCATATCCGCTCAAATCTAGTTCTTCTTCTGCGCTGCTAGGTTGCGCAATTGTACCTGCATTTACGAAATACGTTTGTTCGAATACCACACCATTTTTGGTGGCTCCAGGTAATTGAATGGTGAAAAAAACTTTAGTGGTTAAGGGGTTAAAAACTTTCACTTTTATTTTTCCCGCTGAGGTCCGCATTTTTTTCAATTGAACATCTTGTAAATCAAAACTATGTTCTTCAATGGTGTTCACGAAAGCTGTTCCGGGTTGAACGTTGTTTAACGAAAACAGGGGACTGAAAATTTGTGTTATCGTAGTGTCTGGAATAGTGATTAGGTCTGATAAACCAAGATCTAAGAGTGTACGGGTTAAATCTATGTCAATCGTTGTTTGATTGGTTGTAGAAAGGGTTGAATCATTAAATAAATGGGTCAGTTTTAAGGTGTCTGAAATAATAGGAGCCGCCCAATCTGTATTCCAAGACGTGTCTTTCTTTTTGCACGAGGCAATAAGTATAAACACAATACAGATGTATATATAATTTTTCACTTTCTGATTTATAAGATTATACTCGTTCTATAATAGTTGCATATCCTTGACCCACCCCAATACACATGGTAACCAATGCATAGCGTTTACCGGTTCTTTGTAATTCTCTTGCGGCCGTAAGCAATAAACGCGCACCCGACATACCCAGAGGATGTCCTAATGAAATAGCGCCTCCGTTTGGATTTATACGCGGGTCATTGTCTGCTAAACCTATTGAGCGCGTGCAAGCAAGTACTTGTGCCGCAAAAGCTTCATTGAGCTCTAACACATCCATGTCATTTAGCGTTAATCCAGCTCGTTGAAGTGCTTTTTCAGAGGCTAATACAGGACCAATTCCCATGATTCGAGGTTCAACCCCTGCAACTGCTGCACTTACAATACGTGCTATGGGATTGAGTTGATGTGTTTTCACTCCCGTTTCAGAGGCAATTAACAACGCCGCTGCTCCATCATTTAAACCTGATGCATTGCCCGCTGTTACTGTTCCGTCTTTTTTGAAAGCTGGTTTTAATCCACTTAAACTTTCCATGGTGGTGGATGCTCTTGCAAATTCATCGTGTGAAAAAAGAATTGGGTCTTTCTTTTTTTGAGGAATAGAAACAGGTGTTATTTCGCCATCAAAAAAACCAGTTGCTTGAGCTGCAGCAGTTTTTTCTTGAGACCAACAAGCAAATTTATCTTGAGCTTCGCGCTCTATGCCATATTTATCAACTAAATTTTCAGCAGTCATACCCATACTATCCACACCATAAATTGCTTCCATTTTTGGGTTGATGAATCTCCAACCGAATGAGGAGTCATACATCTGAGCGTCTCTTCCGAAGGCGGATGAGGTTTTGGAAATCACCCACGGACCACGTGTCATGTGTTCTACTCCGCCGGCAATATATAAATCTCCTGCTCCATCTTTAATTGCCCGAGACGCATTGATAACCGCCGCCATTCCAGAAGCACACAGGCGATTAACTGTTTCACCAGCCACATCAACCGGAAGTCCGGCAAGGAGTCCAGCCATACGTGCTACGTTTCGATTGTCTTCTCCGGCTTGGTTGGCACACCCTAGTATAACATCTTCAATTTTAGTTAAATCTAGATTGGGATGCCTTTCGACTAATGCTTTGATGGCTAAAGCGGCTAAATCATCTGCTCGCACAGGAGAAAGCGATCCGCCAAATGATCCAATAGGGGTTCTAATACCATCAATAATATAAACAGGTTCAGACATACAAATTCGTTTTTCCAAAGGTAGAATATATTCAGAAAAAATAACGAAGAATTACTTAAAAAAGGGGGTAATGGCTAATTCACTTTTAAAATGTATGATCTAAGCAAAGCTTAATTTTTCTTCTTCACAAAAACAGCATCGCTAAGTCCCGTGTTTATTTTGTATCCACTTAATGTTATTGTAATTGTTCCTTTGGTTCTTTTTTTATCGGCTGCCTTTTTTTTGTCGTTTGCCGTGTTATTAATATCGGATGCAACACTTTTTGGAATTTTAAATTTCTTAACGTCAATCTCAAATTTCATAACGCTTGGTAATCCTTTTGCAATCTGATCGCCATAGGTATAATCCACATTGACAGTTCCGTTGCTTAAGGTGGTGATTTGAGACTTCATAATGACGGATTTGGATAAGTCCACCCAGATTTTTGCTAACACAATATCTCCAGAACTTTCATTTGGAATGATATTGATTAATTTGGTTTGAACATTTCTTATTACCAAGGACTCACCAAAGACCGCTGTATATTTTGATTTATTGGAAATAAAGTTGTTTAATTCCGTAAATCCTTGTTTTGGTACAATCACAATTCCTTTTGATTCAATTTTAAATTTGTCTTTTTGTTTAAAATAGATTTTAACATTGGAGGGCATAATTTTGATCATGGGGATATCTGCACTGATGTTGGCATTTACCGTATAATCCTTTACGGCAATAAGTTTGGCGTTGATTTTATCAATTACGGCATTGGCAGATTGTCCAAAAACCACCATCGAACAACATACAAAACTGAGTAAAACAAATTTTTTCATTAGGAAGTAATGTCTTTTTTAGTGAATTTATATAAGGTAATTCCAAGCAATACGATAATGTGAACCACTAACACTGCGATAGATTGATAAATGGAATCATAAGGAACGGGATCTTCAAAGAAATTTCGCCAAGCGGCCATATGGGTAGTAAACAAGTAGGGTTTAATGGAATCAAAAACGGTTACATCCAAGGTGCCAATTATGGTAAATAGAATGATTATCGCCATGGTTGAAACAATTGGTCCAACAGAGTTTTCTGCAAAAGCGGATAAACAAATAGAAAGGGTAGCTACTGTTAATAGCGACAAAAAAGCAACGCAAAATCCCAAACCAAAGCGCCAAAGAATGTCTGCTTCTTGAAGAATAACTAATCCATCGCTATTTAACACAATTAAGTCACCCGCCCCAAAAACAAGGTGAGAAACAAAAAGGGAAAGAAAGCCAAGCCAAATGGTTAATAGCAAGGTGTAAATTGCTCCAGCAATGAATTTTGACAACACAATCTGAGTACGTGAAATGGGTTTTGTCGCAAGCATTCGAATCGTGCCCATTGCAGCTTCTCCCGAAATTAAATCACCGGTTACCAATGCCACCAGTAATGGAATGTGAACCACCAACATTTGAAGAATGATAAAGGCAATTAGGTTTCCGTTGACTAATTTTCCGTTAAATGAAAGGGTTTGCTCGAAACTGGCAGTAATGAATGAAACAATAGATTCTCCGTCCGCTTTCATGGCAAGAATAATAATTGAAATGAGCAAGGTTAATGCTCCAAACCCAAGATAACTTCTGGGTTTAGCTACAATTTTTATGAATTCGTTGTACGTGTTTTTAAGTAACATTAGGCTTCGATAATTTTCATGAAATAATCTTCTAGTTTTCGCTTTGGTTCAATGGCGTGAATAGCTAATTCGGAATCAACCAAACACTTACATAAATCAGGCACGCGATTTTTGGAAATATTCACTTCAATTTCATGATCAGAAATTTGAGTTGTGTCCGTGATATGTAATTTTTCCTGAATAACACTTTTTGCTTTACTAGCATTGTCTAGTTCAATACGAACAACGGTTTCTTCGCTGTTAAGTAAGCTATTTACTTCTCCTTCCACAATAGATTTTCCTTGATTAATAATCACCATTCTATTGGCTATTAACTCAATTTCTGAAAGTTGATGCGAAGACAATAAGATTGTTTTGTTTTGTTCGTTTTTTAACCGAAGGATGAGGTTTCGTATTTCTACAATTCCTTGTGGATCCAGTCCTGTAGTAGGTTCGTCCAAAATGATTAACTCCGGTTTGTGCAAGAGTGTTTGTGCTATCCCGAGTCGTTGTTTCATGCCATGTGAAAACCCTTTTACTTTGTGTTTGGCACGGTTTCCAAGCCCAACAAAATCGAGCATTTCAGCAATTTCTTTTTTGGTAACGTCGGCCCCTGAAATTCGGGCAAAGATTTCGAGATTCTTTTGTGCAGATAGGTATTTGTAAAAATCGGGTTTCTCAATAATACTTCCAATATTACTTAAAATAGCCGAACGCTTTTTTGCTAAAGATTGACCAAATAATTCAATCGAGCCTTGATCTGGCTGAATTAATGAAAGCAAACATCGAATGGTGGTACTTTTACCCGCGCCATTAGGGCCTAAGAATCCAAACACATCTCCTCTATTTACCGTAAAGGAAACATCTTTCACCGCTTCAAACGATCCGAATTTTTTCGCCAAGTTTGTTACCTTGATAATGGCTTGTTTTTCCATACTTTTTAAACAGTTGAGAAGTCGAATTGTTTTATTCTACATTTTAGTTAAAAATTAACGAAGATTACCAAGAAAAAAATCAAGACTGGTTGAAGCTAGTTAATTTTGTAAAAAAAACACTATGCCTTTTCTTTTAATTCTCGGATTGATTGCATTTACCCAAATCATTTTCACTCAATCATTTTTTTCAAACACATCTATCATGTTGCAAACCATCGGTTGGATTCAATTGATTGTGTTTTTGTTTTCATTCGTTTTTCTCATTTACTTTTTCAGTCAACGAAAACACAATGATTTCAAAAAAGGATTTTCTGCTTTTGGCGCGTTTATCTTGTTTGGTGTTCCTGGAATGATGTACTTAGTTCCCGGTTTATTATTTCATGTATTTGGAAATGAATCGATAAAGGTTGTTGGTTGGACACTATCGGCGGTGTTGTTTTTGGGAATATTGGTTGGTATTTTTTATGGTCGATGGAATTGGAAAACACACCGCATTCAGCTTTCTTTTTCGCATTTTCCAGAGGAACTCAATACATTAAAAATCGTTCAAATTAGCGACATTCATGTAGGAAGTTTTTTTAATAATCATGCGAAAGTGAATAAAGCAATCGACATGATTAATTCCCTGGAGGCAGATTATGTTTTTTTCACCGGTGACTTGGTAAACAATACCGCTTCCGAAATGGATGGGTGGGAACCCGTTTTTTCTAGGATTGCCGCTAAGAAAGGAAAATACAGCATTTTGGGTAACCACGATTACGGGGATTATGTGCGTTGGGAAGAAGATGGCCACAAAGTAGAAAATTTACAGCGACTCATTAACAAACACCGTGAAATCGGTTTTACTCCATTACTAAATGAATCTGTTCAATTAGAAAAAGACATTTGGCTTTTGGGCGTAGAAAATTGGGGAAAAGCACCCTTTCGTCAGAGTGGAAAATTGGCTCACACATTAAATGGTGTTCCAGATACTGCGCTTAAAATCTTACTTTCTCATGATCCCAGCCATTTTGATTTACAAGTATTGGACACAAACATTGATCTTACACTGTCTGGGCATACGCACGGAATGCAGTTTGGCATTGAGCGATTTGGTATCAAATGGAGTCCGGTGTCGTTGCGTTATAAAAAATGGGCGGGCTTGTATCAAGAGGGAAAACAGTTCTTATATGTAAACCGAGGATTTGGTTATTTAGGTTTCCCCGGTAGAGTAGGTATTTATCCAGAAATTACCGAAATCACACTGACCAAAGGATAAATTACTCAATTACTTGTATGGTTGGGATGACTTCTTCAATGTATTCTTGAATACGTGTTTCATCTCCGTTTTTAGTAAGCAGCAATTGTTTGCATTTGGGCAAGCTTTCTGCCAAGCGCAAAATATATCCTTTCAATCCAAGGCGCATTTGTATGTCCATTTCTAGTACGGCAAATAAGCGCAATTTGGAAATATTAAAACCATTTTGAAAATACATTTCACATATCCGACGAGCGGTTCCAACGATGATTTCAGTGCCGTCATATAAATCATTACGTTGTTGCAATTTCTTTCCTTTTTCTGTGATGAGGTCCACGGTTAAATCCAATTTTCGGGTTGCCGCAGCTATTAATTCATGCATTTCGCGCGCCTCTTGTTCCGATGAGGCTATAATAATGGCTCTGGGCGAACCCTCTTCGGCTTGGGGAACAAAAATAGTAATCCACTCAGCAAGCAATTGTTTGTATTCTTCCAACGCGGCAACACCAAGTACAGATTGACCTGATTTGAGTGCTTTTCCAATGCGTGCAGTGAGTTCTGTATTTTCCATGTGTTGGCAAAGGTAGTGATTTTAACAGTCACCCGCCTCAATCCTCTCTCGATGGAGGAGTATGTTTCCCAATTGAAGAGGGATCAAGGGGGATGATCAATTTTTGCTAGTTAATAATAGACACCAAGTTGGTGAAAAGATAAGTTGTTTAGAACAAAAGCAAGACACCCCACTTAATCTCCCCTCACTTGTCTGCCGGCAAGGTAGAAGGGGAGAAACTAGAGGTGAAATCATTCTTTCAAAAAGCCATATTCAAAAACTTTCGGCTGAATCTTTTCCGCTAAAATGGATAGTTTGCTCCTCAATTCGTTGATTAAGGCCATGTAGTTGGCATCATCGCTTTTGGAATTCATTCTGCCTTGTGGGTTTCTACCTTGGAAATACGCACGAATATCATATAAACTTGCATTCACGTTTACGTTCATTTGTGCGTGGTAATATTTCCACAATTCTCGACCGGCATCAAAAACAGCAGTGGCTTCTTCGGAAAAATGCAGCGGTTTTCTTTCTTGCGTTTTGCTTTGCTCAAAAAGTGTATTTTCACTTGCTTCTGGTCCAATTTTCCCTTTGATGAAATCGGTCATAAAATGGCTTTCGAACTTCGCTTGCGCATTTACTTCGTATTCTGTAAAGGGAATCCAATGGTTGGTGCCTTCCGAACTTGTGATTCTGTTTTGTCCATGAAAAAGTGCAAAAGCTAAGCAATCGTTTTGGAATTCTGAATCTGTTTTCCAACTATCATTCGGGAAAAAGAATGGATCTCTATCATTAAGCCAAGTTGCATTTATACTTGATTGAACTGTTAAAAAGATAGAATCGTAAATAATTGTATTTTTTGAAATATTTAGTCCTCTACCTGCTGTTATTGCAATATAACATAAACTCTTATTTTGCATATCATTTCGAGCAATTCCAATTTGTCCAATTATTTCTTTTAAATTTTTATCTCTTTCAAATTTTTTAATCCAATGATTAATAAAACCTTTAGAAGAATCAGGAGAACATAATGTTTTAACTCCAAGAAATTGACCTTTTTTATCAAATATATCTGCATCAATTTCATCAAACAAACAATTAACTTCAGAGTTCCAAACTGAAAAACCAATTGGAAAAATACCTTTCACATTATCAAATGTATCTGCTGGAACTACAAATATTTTTTCAATTTTTGGTCTAAAAAAAAGCCTAAATTCTTTAAAGTTTGGTGATTGTAAGTTTTTCAATTTTGAAAAAATTCCGATTTTAGAATCCGGCAATTCTTTATAAATCCGAGCAAGAAATTGAGTAAAAAGTTCATTGCTAGCTTTTCCTATTACTTTATTAAATTTTAAGTATGTTTTATTTGAATTACTGGTATTATCCTTATGCTCACCAGTACCTGCAATTGTATGCCTATTTCCAGCCTCCGCATAAGGCGGATTAATATACACCAACAATTTCCTCCGTTTTTCCACACTACTAATGATGTCACTCAAGCTGTCGGGCATTTTTCCGCCTTTTGAAATGGGAACAAAATCATCGTTCAGAAAATCAAATTGAAACACATGTCCTTTCAATAAGTTGGCGCCGTGGTCAATGCGTTCGTGAATCACGTTCACATCGGCTTGGTCTAAGGTACTTGCGTAAATGTTGTATTTATTGGTCAATCCTGCTAGCAGATTTCCCGTTCCGGCAGCGCAATCCCATACATAATAGTCGTCTTGCCAATTTTCACCCAAGTAATCTGTTAGATATTTTTGCGACAACTCAACCCAAATACGCGGAGTAAAAAAAGCTCCTTTTCGTTCTCGAATGTCTTGTGGCACCAACAAATCACGCCGTTCGATGATGTATTCTTGAAATTCCTTGATGGGCGGTCGTTTGTAACGTTTCCAAAATTGCAAATAGGTGTCCTTGTTTTTCAATCCAATGGTGGCATCAAACATTTGCTTGATGTTTTCCTTGGCAATTTTATAGCCTTGATTTTGGTACACCACGAACAAATTATCGCGAATGGATGAATCGTCTTCGAGTTGTTGCGTGTCTTTATCGTCCACAAATAAGTCCGCCAAGAAAAAATCACTGTCGAGGATGTTGGCTTTTTTCAGATCATCCCAACTTACATCGATTTGCGGTTTCACAATTTCGAGCCAGCGTAAGTAAATGGGAATAAAATTATTTTTATCGATTTTTAATTTACTCGTTGAGGTGGATTTGGCAATGTTGTTTTTAATGAAAAATGCGAGTTCGTTTTCGTCTTTTTGGTAATCGAAAACGAACGTGTTTTGTTGTAAGTTAGCTTCAATTCGTTCCTTAATGAGAAGAAACTCTTTGGTTTCGTGGTTGCTAGGTGTAACGTTCCAGTTGAAATCATTGAGGTAAAAAATATCCTGAACGGCAATGTAGGGTACAAAAGCAATTTTTTTAAAATCAAAAGCGCCTAAAAAAGCGGGAGGCATGGTTTTGTCGAAAGTCCGAGCTTTTCCAATCGTTAAAATTAATTGCACGAACATGGTCACAACATCAAAATTTCCTGTTTTCGCTTCTGCCCAAAGCAAAGGCGTTCGTTCGAATAGTTCATTTTGTTTAGCAAAGACCGAAAAGTCAATGTTGCCAATGATTTCGGTGGTGTCGAAATTCTTGAACCAATCTGCACCGACCTTGTTTTTCAGTTCTTCTTCGCGTATGTTTTTATATTTCATCGCTGCAACTGAATTACGTTATCAATTGCTTTGAAATCAAAACCTGCATTTACAGGTAGCAAACGCTTTTCAGAGAAATAAAAGAATGAATTTATTGATTTTCTTGCCATAAGTTTTTGATTAAAAGCTGGCGAGGCTCTTAATCTTTGAAGCAAAAAAGAAGGTGTGGAACTATCCGTTTGCTTATTTTCACTTTCCGGCTCTGGTAAACCGTATACAGAAATAAGTACGAATAGCCCACACCCGTTCAGGTGTGAGCTTCCGCAACCTATTCTCCTGTATAAAATGAAACTTACCAGATTTCGAAAGTGAGAGAATAAGAGCTTAAAGCTCAGCAATATGTTTAATTTTTATCTGTCTATATTTTCTATTTTAAGTAGTTATTAAAAACGAAGTTAAACTATTTTTTATCTATTTCTTCCAATCGAAACAACACAATTTTTTGAATTAGTTCTTTAGGAATAGGCTTGTCCAAGGAGAATTGAATGGCCCCTTTGGAAAATTTGAGCCCAACGAGCTCCCGTTCAAATGCTTTAACCCCTGATGCGGTAGGATAAAATCCGATGTGGTTTTTGAATGCCGCAAAATAGACCACATTTTGTTTTAGTGAAAAACAGGGCATGCCATAACTCATTTTTTCCGTAGCATCCGGTAAAAGTGCTTTACATGTTTCATATACTTCAGTCAATAGATACTGCGTATGTGCTGGAAATAAAGAAAAGTAGGATGTAAATTCGGGCGACATTAAAGATATTGAATTATTAATTTTTCACCAGATTCAACTGTACTGTTGCATCGTATTTACTCCAATATATTGCAGGAATTTCTTCTTTTCCATTTTGGTTAATAAAGCCATAAGTGCCTGCTATGGTTTTTACCAAAGCATATTTACAAGACTTTTCCTGAAATTTTTCAATTTTATCGTAAATTGGTTGTACTACTGTTTCGCCATTTATGCCGATAAAGCCATAAGTATTTGCAATGGTTTTAACAAGAGCCCAATCTTTGTTGAATTCACCATAATTATATATCTTAGCATATCCATTTTTTTGAGCAAAAGCAAGACTAAAAGCAAAGATAAATACCAGGGAAATAAAACTTTTTCTCATTTTCTGTTATTTATTAGAATAGTTTATTATTCAAATCTACTGATTTTTTTAACTAACCCCTCCATGATTTACCTCCACTAATTGATAATTCACACTGCGTCCTCCGTCATTTGTTGGTTTCAGTATTCCTTTTTGAATTAGGTCTTTAATGTCTCTTAGAGCCGTGTCTGTTGATGTTTTGGTGATTTTCGCCCATTTAGACGTTTGTAGTTTCCCTTCAAAGCCATCAAAAAGTTTATTGAGAATTATTCGTTGCCGTTCATTTATAGAGGTTTGTTCGTGTCGTTTCCAAAATTCAGCTTTATGTATAATTCTTTGCGTAGTGATTTCTGTTGTTAGAAGTGCATTTTTTAAACAGGATAAAAACCAATCCAACCATTCTGTAATATCACTTTTGCTGTGTTGCACTTTTTGTAATACTTCGTAATAGCGTTTCCCTTCAACCAATATTTGACTGGACATACTATAGAATCTATCACTACAGCCCTCTGCTTGTGCAAGTAACATATCAGTAATTGCCCTACCAATTCTTCCATTTCCATCATCAAATGGGTGAATGATAATAAACCAAAAATGGGCTATGGCTGCTTTTAGAACCGGATCAAGGTGGTTGTCGTTATTAAACCAATTTAAAAAAGTGTCCATTTCTGTTTTTACATGTTCTTTTTTTATTGCCTCGTAATGAACTTTTTCTTTCCCCATGGCTCCTGATACTACTTGCATTTCACCACTCCGATATCTACCAACCTCTATTTGATATGGTCCGCTAAATCCTGTGGGAAAAAGGGCTGCGTGCCAACCGAATAAACGTTTATCAGTAAGTGGTAATTCATATCGCTGCGTAGCATCAAGCATCATTTCTACAATGCCTTCAATATGGCGATTGCTTGATACAAGTCCTGCAGCATTAATTCCCAAACGCCTTGCAATGGATGAGCGTACTTGTTCATAGTTCAATAATTCTCCTTCAATTTCCGATGATTTTACAACATCCAGCGTTAATGCAGTAAGTGTTGCTTCTTCCTTTGCATTAAAACCAAGAGAATTCATTCGCTCGATCATTTTTCCTTGCAACAAGCGTACCTCTCCAAATATTACACTAATAGCTTTATCATCCCAAGTAAATGCTGTCCAATTTTTATGCTCGTATATGTATTTTGCCATAATGTTAAACAAAGTTTGCGGTAAATATATGAATTATTCACCGCATATTTGCGGTGTTTGTTTTATTTTTTCGTTGCAAATGAATTCAATAATGATTGAGGCATAAATCTAAATGACTTGCCGATGTGGAGCTTCTTTCTTTTCAATCCCTAAGAACCAATTCCGTCCCAAATGAAAAAACGCATCGACTTTGTATTACCACATGCCCAAGTAATCAACCCAATATCGAAAAAAAATGGAACGAATCTTGTCAATGGCGCGTAAAAAAGTCCATGAAACGTATTGTGTTGTTTTTTGTCGTCTTTGGTTCTTGGATGTGCATGGGTCAGCCAAAAGACACGGTTTTTATTTTGCATTATCACTCAAATAAAAAAATGGCAACCAAAGAAGTAAAGCTCTCCAACGATCAAGTTTGGGGGTATGCTAAGGCTTTTGATCAGCAGGGGAAAGAAATCTATTTGATGCACACGCGTCGTGTTGCCGGTCATGCCACTGTGGACTTTAGCTACTATCCTTCCGGTGCAGTGCGGCAAGCACATTTTACTTCCCATCCGGACGGAGGAATCCAATGGAGTGATATTACACATCGCTTTGATGAAAACGGAAAAATAACGGAAGTCATCGATAATAGTTCGGATGATTTTGGACATTACAGAGTGAGAATTGACTCACCGTATCAATTAGATACAATCAAGTACCCCGTTTCTCCTCCGGTTGTGGTTCCGTCCAAAAAGCAAGAGGTAATAAGGTGCGCAGAAATTTATTCCACAGAGGTATATTTGATAAATGCTACTGGAAAAACCA
>CAZTFG010000041.1:0-17856 GCA_964612725.1 uncultured Lishizhenia sp.
TGTCCTGCATTGTAATTGGTTATTGTTGCTGTTCCTGCTGCTGAACACGTTGCTGATGCTGTAGTTACAGTTGGAACGGAAGGAACAATAGGAGCTATCAATGCATATGGTCCCGACAAGGTATTTGTTGAATTACAACCAAAAGCAGTTGTACTAATATTTGAATAAGTGTTACCTGCTAAATTATTAAGAACTATTTGACCACTTGCATTTGAAGTAAAGCTTCCACTTGTAGGAGTTCCGTTTATGGAATAATTGACCGTATATGTTAAATTATTTCCTAATCCCGAAATAGTAATATTCCCGTTATTTAAACCACAACTAGGATTAGACTGTGAAACAAAGGATAAAGAAGGAACTAACGCAACAGTAACAGGAATATTTTCGGTTAAAAACTGATTACAAGAGCCATTATAAGGTGATTTAATGGCAAGTACGGACAAAGTTGTATTTGTTGATAAGGGTGCTGAAGTAAGAGTTAAGTTACCACCATTACCTAGTAGTGAAGAACCAGAATTTGCAGTTAGAGTACCATTGTATAACTGATAAATAACTCCAATTTGTGTACTTTGAATGACAACATTCGTTACTACTGAACCAGAACAAATTGTAGTATTATCAGGAGAAACAGAAAGTGATGAAGATGGTGGTGTACAAATTACAGGTGTTGAATCTTGAAGAGAACTTCCGCAAGAGACTCCATTTGAGACAGATGCCGTCACTACACCTCCTGCATAAAGCGTATTTTGAGTTAGAGTTACAGACCAAGCGCCTCCGGATACTGTTGCTGTTGCAGGACTTGTCTCAGCAAAATCTTTATAAAGAGGCCATCCATCAATGTACAAAGTAACTAAATCACCATTTGTTCCCGTACCAGAAATAACCAAATTACTTTCAGTTAGTGGGCTTTGGGTTATAGTTACAAGGTTTGATGTTTGACTTGCGATTGTTACTCCAAGTGAAGTTGCACTAACAGATTCACATCCGTTTGAGTTAGTTGCTTGAGCAGTTATTGTTGAACCAGAAGAAATGTTTAATCCAGTCAATAACCATGATCCACCAGAAACTGTTGCTGTCCCGACAGAAACTCCATTAGAAAAAACTTGAATTTGAGTTCCGTTTGGTTCATTTATTGTCCCAGAAACAGAAGTGGTGGTTCCGCATAGTGGAGAATTAACAATTGGGGTCGATGTAATTCCTCCAGTAACAGTTTGTACTATACTCTGAGAAGGACAACGCTGAGTAGCGATATTTCTTGCAGCTACAACATATACTTGATCACAGGCATCAAATGTTCCTACAGGAACAGTAATTGTCCAGGCTCCGAGGTTATTAGTTGTAGTGGTTGTAGCAACTTGAGCACTATTAACATATAAAAAGATGCTAACACCATTATTTTCTGCAACATTGTTTGTTAAGGTACCGGAGACAGTTGTTGAACTAGTGGAGATGGTTGATGTAATTTGAGGTACATTGGTTGAACCAGTAAGTCCAACACAAAACCAAGTCGGAGAAGATTCACATTGACCTGGGAGCTGCGCAGTCAAGTAATAGTTACCATCTGCAATACAAGGCCCACCACCTGCAGTACAACTTGTTGTGGCTCCTGCTCCTACACATCTCCAAAGAAAGTTTGAAGTTACCGGAGATAAACCACTTGGAAAAGTAGAAGCGGTAATTTGACTCCCGGCAAAAACAGTCCCACTTGTTGGAGTTTGAAGTACGCCCGCTGCATTATAAAGTCTAATAACAGATCCAGGATCAGCAGTCCCTGTAAAAGCCTTACTTGCATTACATTGAATGATAGATGTAACAGGATTTGTACAAGTAGCACCTGCGACTTGTGCATTATTACAATTTGTACCAGATTCAACTTCATTCGTTGCTTGAGCTGTTGCAGAAATTTGGGCACCTGCAGCCAAGGGTGTCAAACCTGAGACAGTCCAACTACCTCCCGTTACTGTTCCCGAACCAGCCAAAACACCATTGACATAAATTCGAATTAAGGTACCATTGGATTCTGTAGATGTACCGCTTACAGAAGTTGCTCCTGCCGCAATAGGAGTTCCGGAAATGACTGGGCAAGCTGAATAAATACATGGAGAAATACTATTTGGTGGACAAGGAGGCTGCAAATTAACAATTTCAGTCAAACATGCTTCCAAATTTCCGCAAGCCGAATCATCAACACCACCTATATCAGAAGCCGAAGATGGATTGCAAATAGTAGATTTATCTGCAGCCATATTATCAACAATCGCATAACGCATAGGCGTCGAAGGATTAACACCAAACTGAGCTGTTATATCAGCCCAACTCACATATGTTTCTAAGAAGAAATTCAATTGACTACATACAGTTGATGCAGCGATGGATTTTTGAATTCTCTCTGGTCCATAAGAAAAAACTAAATTTGAACCACATGCAATTCTGTGATCATAAATACGAACACCGAACTTGGTCGCTAAAACAATCTCTAATTCAAATCCAGGATTAACGCCTGGAATGTAGCAATCATCGCCCGGACCTATTAAATTATCTATATCAACAAGAATCGAATAGGATTTTGCATTTGGCGCAATGCTTGCCATTCTAAATCGAAATAACCAGTTACCACCTGTTGTTAGATGAAAAACTGGATCGATTCCTCCTACAGATGATTCAACAAAATCAGTGAATCCACAGTTTGGACCGTTCTGGACGTCTGAATTTGGCTCAGAACCAGCAGGAATAAGAGTTTGCCAGGGCAATTCATTGTTTGCGGCAAGTTGGTCATTTCCTAAAAATCCTGCTGTTGTTGCAGAAACAAAACCATTCGAATTAGGATCAAGTACTAATGCAGCGGCCCCGGTAGCCGGCTCAATAATCATCCCAGTTGTTTGCGAAAAAAAAGTTTTGTTAAAAATAAATACGAAACTTAAAAGAATAAAAACGTATTGTTTTTGTAGAGCTAAATACTTCATTAATACCAAATTTGGGCGCAAAGGTAATGCTAAATTTTCAATAAATTCAACCCAAAGATTAATATACTCTTGTTAAAAAAGAATAACGTTAATTATAATTCAAAGTACAAAATTTACAATCTTATTACTTACTCCCCAATTCAATATACGGAATTAACATTTCATCCATTGAAACTCCGCCATGTTGAAACGTATTTTGATAATAGTTCACAAATTGATTGTAATTATTTGGATATACGAAGAAGTCCGAATCGCCAGCAAAAACAAATTCTGATGACATTTTTTGCTTAGGTAAAAAAGCATCTTGTGGATTACGAACAACAAAAACCTCTTTTTCATTATAAGATAAGCCCCTGCCCACTTTATATCTCAAATTCGTATTGGTGCTTTTTTCGCCCACGATTCGAATGGGATTATCTACTTTTACCGTACCATGATCGGTAGTAATTATTAATCTCATGCCGGATGCTGCAATTTTTTTAACGATTTCTAATAAAGGAGAGTGCTGAAACCAAGATAAAGTTAGTGACCGATAAGCAGCCTCATCTGATGCCAATTCTTTTATCATCTCCATTTCTGTTCGCGCATGAGAAAGCATATCAACAAAATTATAAACAATAAAATTGACGTCGTTTTCTTTTAATTTGGCAAATTGATCATTCAATTTTTTTCCCGCATCCAAATTGGTGATTTTGTTGTAAGACCATTTAACTTGTTTTCCTAACCTTTTTAAGTTAGCCTCCAAAAAATCTGCTTCGTGCATATTCTTTCCACCTTCATCTTCCTCATTTTTCCAGAGGTTAGGAAATTTTTTCTCTATCTCTGATGGCATTAAACCAGCAAAAAAAGCATTTCTGGCGTAATGGGTAGCAGTAGGTAAAATGGAAAATACGATTTCTTCTTTCTCTACTTTGAACCATTTAGAAAATTCAGGCTCCAATTTTTTCCATTGATCAAAACGAAGATTGTCTATTACCAACACAACTATTTTTTCTTTACCGATTTGCGATGCAATTTTATCTTTAATCAATGTATGCAACATTTGAGGGCCATCCTCTACTCCATTCAACCAATCCGTATAATTAGACTCGATATATCTACAAAATTGTTGATTAGCTTCCTTTTGTTGCATTTCCAAGATTTGGCGCATACCAGAATCATTTGATTTTTCTAATTCCAAATCCCAATAAACCAATTTAGAAAATAACTCAGTCCATTCTGTAAAATCCAACCTACTGCCCAATTGCATTCCCAGTTGCCTAAAATCCTGTTGATAAGCGGTACTCGTTTTCTGAGAAACCAATTTTGAACTATCCAAGTTCTTTTTAATGCTTAATAATATTTGATTTGGATTTACTGGTTTGATTAAATAATCAGCAATTTTACTTCCAATCGCCTCTTCCATAATATGTTCTTCCTCGCTTTTTGTAATCATTACTACAGGAACAGTCGGTCGTAATTCTTTAATTTTTGATAAAGCATCCAAACCAGAAATTCCAGGCATGTTTTCATCTAAAAATATAATATCAAAATCATCCTCTTTACAAACATCAATTGCATCAGAACCTGATTTAACCGTTTGAACAGCATATCCTTTGGCTTCTAAAAATAAGATATGCGGTTTTAATAAATCGATTTCATCATCTGCCCACAAAATTCTACCTTGCATATTGCTTATATTTATTAGTTTTGAATAAAATTACAGTTTTGCGCCCACAGTTTAACCGAAACAACAAAAAGAAATTATTTAACGATCCAGTATATGGATTTATTACAATTCCGGATGAAATTCTATTCGATGTAATTGAACATCCCTTTATGCAGCGTTTGAGACGTATAATGCAATTAGGATTGAGTCATTTGGTTTATCCCGGTGCGTTACATACTCGTTTCCATCATGTTTTAGGCGCAACGCACTTAATGAGTTTAGCAATCTCAACTATTCGTAGGAAAGGTCATGAAATTACTCCTGAGGAGGAAAGAGCTGTTCTTCTAGCTATCCTTTTGCATGATATTGGCCATGGACCATTTAGTCATGCATTGGAATACGACATCGTGAATAACGTGAGTCACGAAAAAATTTCAGGGTATTTTATTCAAGAATTGGCAAAAGAATTTGGTTCAGACCTAGAACGGGCCCTACTTATTTTCAAAAACACCTATTCCAAACCTTTTTTACATCAATTGGTTTCTAGTCAATTAGACATGGACCGTTTAGATTATTTAAATCGAGATAGTTTTTATTCAGGCGTTTCTGAGGGAATCATTGGAAGTGATCGATTAATCGATATGCTAACCGTAGCCGATGGAAACTTAGTGATGGAAGAAAAAGGAATTTATTCCATTGAAAAATTTATCGTTTCCAGAAGACTCATGTATTGGCAAGTATATTTGCACAAAACGGTCGTAGCAGCGGAACACATGCTCATTCACGCCCTAAGACGGGCCAAAGAACTGACGCTTAAAGGAGAAACTTTGTTTGCAAGCCCTGCACTAGCTTTCTTCTTACAAAACAATGTGAAAGAAAGTGATTTTGAGACAAACCCAACCGTATTGGCAAATTTCGCGTTATTGGATGACTATGATATTTTGGGTGCAATGAAAATTTGGCAATTTTCTTCCGATCGTGTATTGTCTCTGTTGAGTTCAGGATTGGTGAACAGAAATCTTTTTAAAATAGAAATTTCAAAGGAACCTTACAGCCATGATCGTATTTCACTTGAAAAAGAAATTATCAAATCCACCTATAAATTGAATGATGATGAATTAAAATACTTTGTTTACACCGATATTTTGAGTAACAAAGCTTATAATCAACACAAACAAAACATCAATTTATTAATGAAAAGTGGCGAAATTATTGATCTTTCAAAAGCTTCAGATAATTTAAACATATCTGCACTTGCTCAACCGGTCGAAAAATATTTCATTTGTTACCCAATATAAACCTATGAATGCAATAAAACAACTTCGAATTTTAGCATGGATAGAAGGATTTACATATCTGGCCTTCGGATTGACAATGCCTCTAAAATATATCTTTGAACTAAAAGAGCCTAACTATTACGTCGGTATGCTACATGGTGTATTTTTCATTGCCTATATTGTCTGGGTACTCGGGGTTGGTTTTAAATATAATTTTTCAATTAAAAATATCTTCCTCATGTGCTTTGCCTCCCTATTTCCATTCGGAACATTTTGGGTAGACCATGCTTTTTTGAAAAAAAAGGCTCAATAATTGCCTGTTAAACCCGTTTTAATTAAAAAAACTAATGAAAATAGTCCTATCCTTTTTGGTACTCATACAAATAATAACTGGCTTTGCACAACCTGTTGTTCCCTTTGTTGATTTCAATAATTATTTCCGAGTTTTTGAAAATAACAATTTTAGAACGATTGAAATGCAACCGATAATAAGCTACCAAGCTGGAGATGAATTTGTTGCTTACATGGACAATCGAGAAAATCTGAGGATATTTGATGGCAAGGAACGAAAAGACGTAACTAACATGAATATTAAGTTCTCTATTTCAGACCATTTACTAGCATACAATGTTGGACCAACCTTGAATATTTGGGATGCAGGAAAACTTAAAACACTTACTTACTTCAGTCGAAATTATGTGGTTAAAGACAGCATCATTGTCTATGAAGATACGCGTTACAATTCCGTAAATGTTTATTACAACAAACAAACATACCCATTATATACCATTACTGGTGAATTATACATGCCAACCGCTATTGGTGATAACATTGTGGCATTTAAAGATAATGGAAGCTTCTATAAAGTGTTTTACCGTGGACAAATATATGATCTTGGTGTTTGGAATAATGAAATAGATTTCAAGGCGGGATGTGACATTTTATGTTTCAATGATCCAACCCAGCGTAGTTTTGCTCTCTTTGAAAACGGTGAATTCTTAGACGTTGAATCTCAATTCATGAGAAAATATAAAGCAGGAAGAGGATTTATTGTTTTTGAAGATTTGAATGGTAATCTGTGGCATTATAAAGACGGTGAAAAAACAGAATTATCCAACTTTAGCCCTGCATTTTGGGAAGTGCAAGACGACATGGTAATTTGGGGAGAAAACAATTATGTATTTTCATTCTGTAATGGAGAAAAAAAAGAGGTTTGTAATTATATCCCCAAGGACTATCTTCTAAAAAATGAAGTCTTCGCCTTTCGAAATATTGCAGGTGGTGTGAGTGCATTTGTTAATGGTAAAGTGGAAGAAATCACTTTACAAGGAGATTCTGAATATTCAATTTACGGAAATATCGTTTTGGTTAAGTTATTCAACAAAAGTTATATTGTCTTAAAAAACGGAGAGAAGTATTTCTCTTAATTCCACAAATACGAGGCAATAGGATTCAAAAGTTTTTTTGTTGAATCATGCAGAATTTCTATATAATCGAAAAAACAAACTATGGGAATCGTTAATTCATTCGTAAATCAAATTGGTAGGGAAATGGGGCGTGACACCTATCGAAGCATTACAACCTCAGGCAAAACCATACGAAGCAAACAGCATTATGAATCAACCGAATCCTTGCTTGAATCTGTTAAATCTTTTGAATTATTAAATCGTCAGGAAGATACAATAAGACAAATTACAAATCTAGTAGAAAAATCAGAAAACGCCAATCCTGAAGACTTCGAATGGCAAGAATTATTTGTAGAAATTGATAACAAAATTGATTTTTGCAAGGAAAATCTATCTGTAGAATATCAATTGAAATTAGAACAATTGGATAAGCGAAATGCTGATAATTACCAAAAAATCAAAAACAAGCACATTGAATACATAGAACAAATTATAGCATTTTTAAAAAATACAAGTATTCAACCCAAAACAAAGAATAAGAAGATTGCAACGCTTTTATCATTCATTGGTTTGAGACCTTACTACATGGACGGTAAACATACCTTAAGTATTTATAACTTAATACTTATCGGAGCCTTAACAGCTATATTTTATAAAGGATACATCACCTTTGACGACCCCATTTCAAATGCTGGAAACATGCATATTGAAACCTCTGAACAAATTGAAAAAGTCAGTAGAATTGGAATAAGTTTAATGATTTGTGCTTTGATATTATACTTCATCTATCTTAGATTCGCATTAAAAAAGATAGCAAAGTATATAGCTCCAATCAATGAGGAAAAAAATCAAGCTCAGCAATTTCAAGTATATTTAGACCAACTAAATCGTTTTTGAATTATCCTAAGAGCATTTGGAGATAGCAAGTAAAATTAAGCCGCGTTATGAATGTCGACATAAAAAAATACAATGATAAGCTTGAAGCAAACGAAAAAGAAATTTGTAATAGGTTATATACGATCATTGAAAGTGAATTAGCTAATACCGAGAAGAAAATATGGCATGCACACCCGGTGTGGTTTCTTGATGAAAATCCAATTGTTGGATATAGCAAGCTAAAGGATGGTATTCGATTGTTGTTTTGGAGTGGTGCAGACTTTGAGGAAGATAAACTTCAACTCGGTTCAGGAAAATTTAAAGATGCATCCATTCGTTACACGAACATAGAACAAATTAATTTGGATGAGTTAACTAGGTGGCTAAAAAAAGCTCAAACTATTCAATGGGACTATAAAAACATCGTCAAACGAAAAGGTAAACTTGAACGACTATGCTAACAACAGGTCTTTACTTAACCGCCTCAACCTTGTAGCCTTTCTCTTTTAACAATTGAATAACGCCTTTAGGCCCTGATAAATGGGCTGCACCCACCGCAATAAATGTGGTTTGCTGTGCAATTTGTTTTTCGATAACAGGAATCCAATTAGCATTACGTAATTCAAGAAAATTATAATTAAATTCTGGAATGCTATTTGTTTCTAATACCACGGATTTATACAAGCCCTCTAAATCTTCCTTCAAATAGAGGCTCAAAAGGGTATCAAACTGGTCGGCCGGATCATTTCCAAATTCATCAAGCATCATTTTAGCTTGATCCTCAACACTCATTTTATTGATTGTTTGCATCTGAAATTGAATAGATTCTAATCCAAGGGTACGCATTTTCCTTTTTTTAGCCATTTTATTAAATTCCATTTCATAGGATGCTGTTTTTCCCATTTGTTCTTGGGCAATTACTGATGAAAAGAAAAAAGGCTTTAATCGAACGTATTTTTTGAATTTCCCATTAGTCATGTGCAATGAATCTATACAATACGTTTTAACCCGATTAAAATCCGTAGCACACATAACATCTTCAAGTGTTTTACCACCTGGCATAATCATTTCCTGTGCCACTTGAATTTTAGTTTTGAAATCCATATTCAAATCAACCTCCATAGCTAGTTCACTTGAGGATTGAAAAGCTTTTTTTATGGTGGGTGAAATAGTAAATTTTTCCTTTGGCATTATGTGAATAGTACCATACAAATAAGAATTTTTGGTTAATCCATTTCCACTTATTTCCCACAGTAATTGAGAATGAACGGAGTATTGAACAAAAAACAAAAAGCTTAATAGAAAACAAAATCTCATATACTAATCGTTAAAAAGTGAATCAACAAATGTTTTTTTATCAAATAATTGAAGGTCCATCATTCCCTCACCTACACCAATATATTTCACCGGTATTTTCATTTGATCAGAGATACCAATTACTACTCCTCCTTTTGCCGTACCGTCTAATTTTGTAACAGCTAAAGCATTAATATCTGTTGCTAATGAAAATTGCTTTGCTTGTTCAAATGCATTTTGACCTGTTGAGCCATCCAAAACAAGTAAAATTTCATGAGGTGCTCCTGGCACTACTTTTTCCATTACCCGTTTTATCTTGTTTAATTCATTCATCAGGTTCACTTTATTGTGTAAGCGACCGGCAGTATCTATAATAACCACATCTGCATTTTGAGCTTTGGCTGACTGAAGCGTATCGTAAGCAACACTTGCTGGATCTGCTCCCATTCCTTGCTGAACGATTGGTACACCTACTCGATCTGCCCAAATAATCAATTGATCAACTGCGGCAGCTCTAAAGGTATCAGATGCGCCTAAAACTACTTTCAAACCGGCTTGCTTAAATTGATAAGCTAATTTTCCAATGGTAGTTGTTTTACCAACTCCATTCACACCAACAACCATGATTACATGTGGTGTTGTTTTATTTTCAGGAATTTCAAATTGCCCTTGATTAGTAGAATTATTTTCTTCTAACAATGCTGCAATTTCTTCACGCAACAAGCGCTGAAGTTCATCTGTACCCATTACTTTATCCCTAGAGACGCGCGATTGAATTCGTTCGATAATCTTCAAGGTAGTTTCTACGCCTACATCCGAAGTAATCAAAACCTCCTCTAAATTATCAAGAACCTCATCATCGACAGATGACTTACCCAAAACAGCACGAGCAATCTTAGATAGAAAACTTTGTTTTGTTTTCTCGAGGCCTTTATCTAAGGTTTCTTTTTCCTCTTGACTCCCGCGTTTAAAAAAATCAAAAAATCCCATAATATTTATATAAAAAACGAAAAGCCTCCTGATATAAGGAAGCTTATCTAAAATTTAACACATGAAGCTAGAATTAGTTTTTAGCGAACCATTCTTTCACTTTGTCATTGTGTACAATCTCTTCTTTAAAAGTATAAGAACCTGACTTATCAGACTTTACCATTTTGATAACTTTGGTATGTTCTTTACCTCCACCTTTTTGTAAACTCGCTACAACTTTCTTAGCCATGACTTACTTATTTAATTTCTTTATGAACAGTATATTTTTTCAAAACCGGATTGAATTTTTTAATCTCCATTCTGTCCGGGGTATTTTTACGATTTTTCGTAGTGATGTAACGAGAAGTTCCAGGCATACCTGAATCTTTATGCTCTGTACATTCAAGAATTACTTGAATTCGATTTCCTTTTGCTTTCTTTGCCATTTCTGTGTTGATTTAACTTCTGTTTCGCAACAGATTTACTTCAAATATCCTTTTTTTCTCGCCTCTTTAACACAAGCTTCAATACCGTTTTTGTTAACGGTTCTTAACGCAGATGTTGAAATTTTCAACGTAATAAAACTATTTTCTGCTGGTAAGAAAAACTTTTTAGTGATCAGATTTGGATAAAATCTTCTTTTTGTTTTACGATTTGAGTGAGAAACATTGTTCCCAACCATAACCGATTTTCCTGTAAGTTGACAAACTCGTGACATAACCTAATTCTTAATTGCTGTTTTTTGAAGCGGGTGCAAAGATACGCATCTAGTTTAATATTGCAAATATTTTTACTGCTTTTTACTTAAAAAAGTTTCGATCTTTTCAACATTAATCAAAAAAATGTGGAAAAACCTGTTTTAGCTCATACGAAATCTATCCCTCAAATCTAAAAAGATATTCTCAATTGAACAACTAAATCGGTTTTTTTACTTCCACTTATAGCCTCTGCTCCTGAACTTATCGTCTTTCGATTATTGTACAAGAAATAGCCGTAGCGAACCCACAAATCACAATGTCGCAGAAAGGAATAACGCAATAAGACATATGCACGATTTCCTTGGTAATAATACGCAGGAACGGCAAATACATACAATGCATTATTTTCGAAGGAGTAAATACGCGTATCATAACTATCTGTGTCAAATAAAGCGTACCTCAAAGCAATATCTATTGGCAAGCCCTTTGGTTTGTATAATAGATCTTGAGTAAATAACATTCCTCTTTCAGGTGCGTTGCTTAATCTATTTATAGTCACAAATTCCAATCTACTTTTGAAAGTGAAAAATTCATTTACCACATAGGAGATATTCAATCGATAATTCCGCTGAAGTACATCTTCGATACTAGTAACTGTTCCATCAGAATTTCTACTGTTTTTTTGTCTGAGTTGCTGACGAAACCTTCCATATATTTCGAAAATCTTGTTCGGTTTAAAAATTGGCTGAATCAAAAACTCATGACCTTGTGTGGGTGCATCAATTTGATATTTCATCCAAGGGAATCTAAACAAATCAACATAACCATTAAGCGACCAAGCTTTGGTAATCTTAAATTTTGTTCCAGCATAAAGTCCTTGCTCGTTTTGCGTATTACTTCCTTCAGAAAAGCCGGCATTATAAAAAGTTTGATATCCTTTACCGTAATTGCGATATAAAACACCTATGCTGGCATTCGGATCCAATGAAACCATAGCACCATGAACCATCGCTCCTCCCCCATTCCATTCGCCTTCATTTTGGAAAAAATTGTGCGACATTTCTCCAAATAAATTCACATTTCTAAAAACATAATTATAATCAAAACTGGCAGAAAGATTTTGTTTACCTCTGAAATCAAATTGATTATAGTAAGTTTCCGTCTTCAAAAATGGCTTATCATATCCTTGGGCAATACCTGCTACCCCTAAACGAAGAGGCCCCCTTACATACCTTAAATTAGTTCCAGCCACATATTCGGTTAACCCATTTTTTTTAGCGATTTCTGAATTCGTGCGATGCAAACCAGATAAATCAATTGTTGAAATAAATTCCAAATCGTCGTAAGTGGAATCTGCAATAGCTTGTTTTGCGTCCACTTTTTTTAAGGATGCGAAAGTGAGCAAACTAAAATTCTTATATCCAAAATCAGCTGCCACACCTCTCATAAATCGACTTTCATCAACAGATGTATAGGCACGAATCGGAATTGCATTTCGTTTCATGGTTGCAATATCTGCTGTTTTACCAAATGCATAACTTGACCACATATTTATCCCTTGTCCAACTTGAACTTGGTAATCACCAATTGCAAAAGATTTAAGGTATTTACCTCCTTTAAAAAAAAGATGGGCCGAATAAAAGTCAAAACCATTTTTTTGCGCTCCCTTAAAAAACTGCTCACCTGCATCCTTTTCTCCTGTAAGTCCTATACTTATATTTGTTTTGTAGGTATAACGCAACCTGGTATAATAGCGATCCGAATTGCCATGATAATAATTGTTAGACGTATTTTGTATTGAATCCGAAACGAGAGTGTAGCCGGCTTTTTTCTCAACAGTTGGTTGATACCGTAGATACCATTCAAATTTCCCTTCTTTCATTGCTTCTTTGAAGGTAATATGCAAATTATCCAATTTATCATCCACATAGACAAACGGTAATACAAGTTGAATAGTTGATAAATCCCAATATTTTAAACTCTGCAATTCATAGATGGTTATTAGTTTTCCAAAACGTTTTCGATGAATCAACAAATCATTGATTTGAACTGAAGTCAATAAATTTAATTCTTCCAACTCTTCAGTGACCGCAGAATTTAGGTTTAGTTTATTATCAAAATAAAAATTCAAAGATTCAAAAATGTTCGTCAAATCAATATCCTCTGATTGTAACTGTTCAGAAATGAATTCGATGCGTTGTTGAATAACTTCATTTCGGGCTTGAGAAAACAAATTCCCACCTAAAAAAAACAATAGTAAACTAAAAAAATACTTCAGTTGCATCCTATTGCAATTGATAATTTAATGAAAAATTGGGAGACCACCCTAAAACTTGATGATAACAACTTCCCACGTCTAGCTTAAGGATTTTTTTAAATTGATACCCCATTCCGAAACTAACTTCAATGGGTTCTGTTGCAAAACCTCCTCGAATAAAGAAATTAGATACTACAGAATATTCTAACCCTATTTTTCCGCGTAAATTATAGTCAACATTTTTTTCTGCTTCGGCAAGTAACAAAACTTTTGGAGATATTTTATACGATGTACCAAGGCGCATAACTGTTGTGTATCGATCTTCTTGATAATCAGCTAATTTATTCCGCCCTAGGTTAAAAATACTAAATCCAATTTTCCATTTATCATTTATTTTCGCCAACAAACCAAGTTCTGCTGTCACCGTACCATGACTCCCATATCCATCCGACAAGCGAACACCAGCATAATTAAGTTGGACACCCGCAGATAAAAACTCACTTAATTTCATACTATAACCAATACCCGTCTTAAAAGAAATAAAATTACGATAACCAAATCGTTGTCCACCCACGGAAAGAACGCCTTTTTTCAAAGGAAGGGCCATAGCAACGCCTTGAGATTGTAATTCTTTTAGTAAAAATCGATTTTCGTAACAAATTCCTATTTCCATTTTTTTTACTCCGGTGAGAGCCGCCGGATTGTGGTGATACGCCCATACATCTTCTAACGTATTACTCGCATTACCCAATGATTGAGCACGACTTCCCATGGGGTAATATCCTTGAGCATTTCCCTGAAAAAATAAACACAAGGTAAAAAAGAATGTAAGAAATGAAAACAAATTCGACATCATGCTATTTTGTAATTAGATCCAAGACTATTCTGCTATTTGCTTAGCTTGATCGGTGGCAATGGAAAGAAATGTTGCTGAATATTCTTCTTTTGAGAATTCAAAAGGCCCAACTTCAGGATATCGCTCCACTATTTCAATTGAGTTTTCATATGCGAAATCACTCCATATTATCTTGTTTTCAGTAAAATCAATTTTAGCTGAAAGGGCACCACAACTTATATCCCCACAGTCAGAACAAACATATAATAAAATACGATCAGTTGGCATTCTACCTATGTATTTTGCGATTTGTGAAACAAAATATCCGCTATCAGCCGCTTCAGGAGTAAACATTCCGGTTAATTCCTTTAAATCAACTTGCAATAAGTTGGATAATGGAACATCATCAATATCAAATTCGTAAAAAAGATTACCACCGGTAAATTGAGAAAGAGTTAAATTGAGTTTTTGCACGGATAAAAATTAAAATAAAGTAAGATTTCCTGTTTGTTTTTCAGGAACATTGGAACCTTGTAGAGTAAAAGTAATAACATAAAAATAAACGCCTTGTTCCACCTTTTTTTCTGAAACGGAACTTGTGTTTTTCTGTTTTTTTGTTTTCTTTCCATTTGGTTGATCTGATGAATTCCAAATAAGAGGAACCGTCATTAAGCTCGATTCCTTGACTAACTGTCCCCAACGATTAAATAACTGAAACGAGAAGGAAGTAATCATGCAATTATTCACAATACGCAAATCATCCAATTGGCTAATTGGCAATGATTTGGGAATATCAAAACAAGTAGCCCCTTCAATAATAGTCTGATTAGATGAAGCTATTGGTTGTGAAAAAGTAATATTCCATATAACTAATGCGAGTAGTAAAATTCCTTTAATTTTCATTTCTCATTCCTTTTTTCAATACAACTAAAAGCCGGTGGAGTTTTAGCATTTGGATTGTAAAGATAATAATGATTTTTATCTTCATATTTAAAACTATCAACCTGGTTAAATGATCCAATGTGCAACAAGTGTTGTAAAGGCAATATAGTATCTTGATAAGCTACTAAATTAAAATATCGAATTACTTGTTCTACAGGTGCATCAGGACTTGGTTGAAACATCGTTTTTTGTTTTATATAAAGATTCTTTTTTCGATCTACATATAAATATTCCCCTTTGATTTTTTTAAACCCCATATCCTTATTTTTAATTGGGGCCTGAAGCCGATCCTCCTTTGAATTGAAAGAAGGCCCTAGCTGCATTTCGCAGGCAAAAAGAAGAAACAAAATTGATATAGGTAAAAGTACTCTCACCTTTTAAAATTAAAAAAAGTAATTGATTTTAGGAAAAAATGAACATTAAACTTTTGTGATATCAATATTATCTCAAGAATCACTTAACTCTTTAATTCATTGAAGTATTTTTAACATCGAAAAAAATATATCCATCCTTCACATGTAGTCCTTTATCAATATTATTAGAATATAATGACCCAGTACCTAATCCTTGAGGCAGCAAATTGGAATATTGAGAAGTAAATTGACAAATAGCACTGAGTCCAACATTGGATTCGAGAGCAGAAGTAATCCACCATTGTATCTCGTTTTTTTGAGCCGCTTCAATCCATTCAATCGTTCCTTTAAACCCGCCATGTAAACTAGGCTTTAACACGATAAATTGGGGTTTAACCAGATTTAAAAAAGTTATTTTTTCTTGTTTAGAAAACACACCAATTAGTTCCTCATCCAATGCAATCGGAATAGGTGAATGGCTACACAATTTATTCAAGAAGGTACTATTTCCTTTCGCGATTGGTTGTTCAATGGAGTGAATATCGTATTCCGATAATTTCTCCAACTTATCTATTACATTTTCTGGTGAAAATGCACCATTGGCATCTACTCTTAGTGTAATTTCACTTGAATTGTATTGCTCTCGAATAGATTGGATGATTTTAATTTCGATGTTAAAATCGAGTGCCCCCACTTTCATTTTTAGTGTTGTAAATCCATCATTTAATTTTTCCTGAATTTGTTCACGCATAAAAGATTCTTCTCCCATCCATATTAGGCCATTGATGGGAATTTTATACCCTTCGGTCATAAATGGAGAATTAAAATAAATCCCTTTTCCTCCGTTATAACAATCTAAAATAGCCGTTTCAAAACCAAAACGGATAGATGAATTTAATGAAAAGAAATCCTCAGTTGTTGAATCTACAAAATGTGAAAAAAATTGAACCTTTAGCTCTGACACATTCAAATTCTCAATCATTTGAATAGCAGAATTAATTCTATCGAGGTAATCTGTATCCGAAATATAATCAGGAGTTAACCCCTCAATTACACTGCATTCACCTTGTCCGTATGAATTAGATAATTTGTCAAACACATGAATAAACCATGATTTCTTGTGATGCAGCACCCCCCTTGATGTTCCTGCCCCGAATGTAAAATCAAAGACTTTCTTCTCAACTCGAAAAGTAAGCATTAAGATTATTCTTTGTTAATGATTTTAATTCTAACGCGGCGATTCATTTGTCGACCAGATTCGGTTTCGTTGTTACCAATTGGTTTCGTTTCACCATAATAGCTCACTTTTACTCGATTGCCATCGATTCCATTCTTCACTAAATATGCTTTCACCTCATTGGCACGATCCTTAGATAATTGCAAGTTCTCGGCATCATCTCCTCGATCATCGGTATGTCCTTCTACTTCAATCATAATATCTTGTCGCAAAGTAAGCACTTGAGCCAAGGATTTAAGTTCATCAAATGACTTGGTTTGAATATTAAAAAGTTGTTTCTCAAATAATAGATTACGCTCAACACTCAACAAAATTGTATTAACGTCTTCATTTGAAATACCAGATCCTTTATTGATAAATACGGTATCTGTTTTTTGAACAAAAACTGTATCGTGAATAATTGGATCAGTACCTTTTTTAGCTATGTTTATTACGGTATCAATTTCAATTACCTCAACGATTTCTTTCTTTTTTTTGTTTTTACAAATTTTCAATCCCAAGACTACCTCATGCGAACCCGAACTATAGGATGCAATATTTCGCATTGGAGTTTCATATGCATAACCGATGAAGAATAAATCTTGAATATTGATTCCTGCTCGAGCAATAAGTCCAACTTGCGTGCGATAACCAATTCCAGCTTGAATAAACTTTTTATAAATCACATCTGCATTGATATCCGTTTGCATTCCAGTATTAATTCCTTTTAAGAAAACGGATGGTTTTACTGAAAAATTATTATTTAAATCAATTCTGTACGCTGCAATAGCATTAAAATGCCTACGTAAGCCATATCCATCCAGGCTGTTATACCCAAAATTTGTATAGGTTTGAAGTAATTGTTTGGAAGCAACTGAAAGCTCCAAATTTTTCCATTGATAAAAAATCCCTAGCTCTGAATTCAACGTCCCTGAGGATTGACTACCTCCATTAATAATTGGATCTTGATTATCAAAAGCAATTGCGGAAGAGGGATTTACTCGATATTGGTTATAACCCAATCCAAGACCAAAACGCAAGGTGTGAAATTTAGCAAAAGTAAGGCCATAAGAAATAGCACCCATTCCTGTAACTTGGTTAATCATCCCAATTTTGTCAA
>CAZTFG010000042.1:0-17460 GCA_964612725.1 uncultured Lishizhenia sp.
CCGTGAATAGAGTTTTTATAACTAATAATCTGGGTCAACATATCCGTCAAATAGCACTATCAAAAGAGTTAGAGCAGCTATCTGTTTCTGACCTTCCAGCAGGAATTTACCAAGTATTGTTTTACCAAGACGATAAATATGTTGGATCCAAAAAAATGAGCATTCAATGATGAAAACACTATTATTTTTCCTCTTTTTGGTTTTTCTTTCAAATTCATTGGTTGCTCAATCTACATTCGGTTGGACCAAAAAGAACAATTTTTTAGCCGGAAAAAGAGAACGAGCTGTTGCTTTTTCTATCGGAGAATATGGGTATGTGGCTACAGGAGTAGATACCGCAGAGGTAGTTCATAAAGATTTATGGCAATATAATCCATCTGATGATTCTTGGACCCAATTAGCTGATTTGCCCGGTTCCGCTCGCAGAGATGCGGTTAGTTTTTCCATTAATGGGTTTGGTTATGTTGGGTTGGGAGTGGACAATGAGGTTTCCGTGATGGGGAATAAAAAAAGTGATTTTTGGAAATATGACCCAACTCTAAACCAATGGGATTCCATCGCGCCATATCCGGGCAGTGGAGGAAATGGCGTTTATTCAGCAACCGCGTTTTCAGCAGATAACAAAGGATTTGTGTGTGGTGGAAAAATAGGGCCGGGTATTTATTCCAAACAGCTTTGGGAATATAAACCGAATAATAATCAATGGATTCAGCGCGCGGATTTTCCGGGAGGCGTTCGTTACCAGCTCTGTTCTTTTTCAATTAACGACTTGGGATATGTGGGTATGGGATTGAATCAAGATGTATACAAAAAGGATTTTTATAAATATAATCCAGGATCCAATGAATGGACGGAAATTGGACCATTTCCGGCCATGGAGCGAGGGGGTGCTTCTACCTTTGTGTTGAATGAAAAAGGATATGTCTGCCTTGGTACAAACGGAGGATTGCAGGGGGATTTGTTGGAATACAATCCGGTTTTAGATACTTGGTTTCTAAGGCAAAGTTATGGAGGCAGTGAACGAAAAAATGCAGTTAGTTTTGTTATAAACAACAAGGCTTATGTAGGATTAGGCAAAGGAGATTCAGGAAAAAAATCCAGTATGTATGAATACAGCGACTTATCCTTATCAGCAATAAATCAATTAACACAAGCTGATTTTCAAATGTATCCGAATCCGAGTAAAGGTGAAATTTTTATAGAAATCGATGGGTTTGTTGATTCTCAGCTAACGGTACTGGATATGAAAGGTGTAGTTGTTCTGGTACAACCTGTTAGTAATCAACAACGGGTGAATCTAGGAAGTTTACCCAAAGGAATTTATTTTGTGCGTCTTAGTGATTCGAGTCAAGTTCAAAAACTACTAATAGAATAGAAAAATGAAAAATATAGTACTTGTATTTATCTTGTTTCTAGGATCAAAATCAATTATTGGACAAGATTATTGGGAGCAAAAAGATTCAGTGAATGGACCACCAAAGGCTTCTGCCTCAGCATTTTCGTTGGGATCAATAGGAATGGTAGTAGGCGGGTTAGATGAGGTGGAATTTAAAAGAAAAAGCTATGTATATAGTCCTTTTCAAAATGATTGGGATGAAACAACTTCGTTAGGGGGTGATTTTGGTGATGGCTTACAACGTGCCTCTGCATGTGGTTTTTCCGTTGAAAATAATGGCGTTATCAAAGGATATGTTGCCTTAGGACAAGCACAAACGGTACCCTACTTAAATGATTTATGGGAGTTTGATCCAGTTACGGAGTCATGGTCTCAAAAGGCAGATTTTATTGGCCAACCCCGCCGACAAGCCGTTTCATTTGTAGTGAGTGGTAAAGCATATGTGGGCACGGGAGAGGGCATAGCAGGCCTATTAAATGATTTTTATGTTTACGACAATCAAACCAATACTTGGGATCAAATTGCTGATTTTGCTGGCACAGCAAGAAGGCAAGCCATTGCATTTTCGTTAGCAGGTAATGGGTTTGTTGGTACAGGAGATGATGGCACAAAAAGAAATGATTTTTGGATGTATGATCCTCAAACAGATCAATGGATTTTAAAAGCACAATTTCCAGGTATAGCTCGTTCTGGTGCTTGTGCTTGGTCAAATTATCCTACCGCTTTTGTTGGAACCGGAGAAGGAGCAGATTATTCCTATTTAAAAGATCTTTTTGAATATAATTTTTATACGAATAGCTGGTCCCAACGAGCCAATCTGCCCGGTGCTGCTCGAAAAAATGCAATTGCCTTTTGTTTGAATGGAGTAGGATACGTGGGAACAGGCTACAATGATCAATTCTTGGATGATTTTTATGCCTATTACCAATTGGCTGGCGTGAATGAAATCCAAGGAAATGAAGTAAGTATTTACCCAAATCCGACCCAAGATTTTGTTTGTGTGCATTCGCCAAATGAAGTAATTCAATCCATTTTAATTATAAATTCGTTGGGCGATGTAATCCAAGAAATTAAAGGGAATCAAGTAGAAAAACAAGTGTTGAATATGCAGCAATTTCCAAGTGGAACCTACTACATTTCGGTTGAATTTCAATCTTCTAAAAGTTTCCACACTACTTTTTCAAAATTATGATTCGGTTATTTCCTTTATTTATCTTGTTTTTGTTGTCATGTACAGAACAAAAAACGGAGAATCAAACTCCGGCCACTCCCAATGAAACAGAGCCCCCAGCGAGTAGCAACATTGAATCCAATAGTTCCACAGTTGATTCTACCACTGCATTGAACAAAAAAACAGACTATTCTGTAAAATCGATTCAAACTGAAAATGGTTGGGGATATCAAATTTTTAAGGGAACTAAACTTCTGATTAATCAAAAGAATATTCCTGCCGTCCAAGGAAATCAATCCTTTGCGTCAGAATCCGAAGCAATAAAAGTGGGTGAATTGGTAGTGACTAAGTTACTTCAAAATCAATTTCCACCAACGGTGAGTAGAGATGAATTACAATCTTTGGGCATTATAATCAAGTAACAAAGAGGGTTGCTGATAAGCAATCAGGGAAAAATAAATAAAATTCATATTTTCTTTTCAACGCATTCTAATCTAATCCATTATTTTTGCAGTATGAAAAGATGGAAAATAGCAGAAATTTTAGGGAAAGAAGGTCAACAATTAGTTAATTCTTCCATTACCGTAAAAGGGTGGGTACGTGCCTTTAGAAGCAATCGATTTATTCAATTAAATGATGGTTCATGCATGGCAACATTGCAAGCTGTTGTTGATTTTGAAAAATTCGATGAAACACTTTTAAAACGTATTACCACTGCATCTGCCCTTTCTATTACTGGAACGTTAATAGAATCAATTGGATCGGGTCAATCTGTAGAATTACAAGTTGAATCCATTGAAATTTTAGGAGATGCTAATCCAGATGATGTTCAAAAAACAGTCATGCAACCAAAACGACATAGTTTGGAATTTCTTCGTGAACAAGCACATTTACGTTTTAGAACCAATACATTTGGTGCGGTTTTTAGAATACGTCACCACGTTTCGTATGCCATCCATTCATTTTTTAATGACAGAGGTTTTTTCTATTTGCACACCCCCATCATTACCGGATCGGATGCGGAGGGCGCAGGAGAGATGTTTCGTGTTACCAACTTAGATGCTAAAAACCCTCCATTGAACGAGGATGGGTCAGTTAATTTTAAAGAAGATTTCTTCGGAAAACCTGTGAACCTAACCGTTTCAGGTCAGTTGGAAGCTGAATTGGCTGCATTGGCATTAGGTCAAGTATATACGTTTGGGCCTACATTTCGCGCTGAAAATTCTAATACTTCTCGACATTTAGCTGAGTTTTGGATGATCGAACCGGAAGTGGCTTTCAATGATTTGAAAGATAATATGGATCTTACTGAAGATTTTTTGAAACACATTTGTTCGTATATACTTGAAACGTGTTCGGAAGATTTGAAATTCCTGAATGATCGTGAAAGCCAAGAACAAGCCCAAAAACCTCAAAACGAGCGAAACGAACTTTCCCTTATTGAGCGCTTAGAATTCGTGATAAACAATCCTTTCAAACGGTTAACTTATACAGAAGCAATTGATGTATTGTTAAACTCGAATCATTACAAAAAGAAGAAATTTAAATATGATGTTTCATGGGGCATCGATTTGCAAAGTGAACACGAACGGTATTTGGTAGAAAAAGAATTTAAATGCCCAGTGATTTTAACGGATTATCCTGCTCAAATCAAGGCATTTTATATGCGTTTGAATGATGACAATAAAACAGTTGCTGCCATGGATGTATTATTTCCTGGTATTGGAGAAATTGTGGGTGGTTCGCAACGCGAAGAGCGCTATGATGTACTTCACAAAAAATGCGAAGAGTTTGGAATTCATCCTGAGGAATTATCTTGGTATATGGATACGCGAAAATTTGGTACGGTACCACACGCAGGCTTTGGCTTAGGTTTTGAGCGCATGGTGATGTTCGTTACGGGTATGTCCAATATTCGTGATGTTATTCCTTTTCCACGAACGCCTCAAAATGCGGAATTTTAAGTTTTTAATTCTTTTCATTTCGTTACATTGTATTTTGTCTAAAGTTTATAGTCAAAATTGGAAGCAGAATATTGCCCCAATGATTGGTTATCGCGGAATCTTTGATGAAAATAGTATTGGTGGAAGCATTTACATGCTGGAAGTGGGGGCCGCTTATATCACTGGTACTAAAGGTGTTTCTAGTTTTCTATGGAGACCTACTTTAGGTTGGAGGTATTTTGCACCTGTTGTTTCTCTTGATGCCAAATTCAGAACAAAACAATCTTTAGGTAGTAACTCGATGATGATAAATGTTGGTGTTACTGCTGGTGCAGGTGGTTTTTTTGCCTCTCTATTGCCAACAGCAATTAACGGGATATTTACATACTCTACGGATTTCAAGAATTCGTATTTGCGGATGGGAATAGCTTACGATTTATGTTATGTTTCCATTGGAGGTGGGGTTTTGAGTAATTTAAATGGGGGGCAGTTCATTACCGCCTATGACAATCAACTTTACATGGAAGTCAGGATATTACTTTGGAAAAATGCTCATTACTAGTTTTTCAGTACTTTAATGCTTTTCTGATTTTTTACTTGAAGAAAATAAAACCCACTGCTCAATTCAGTTGAAGGGATAATAATATCAGGAGTTTCTATTTGTTGAAAGTATACGACTTGACCTTGTTGATTATACAATTTGATTGTTTCATTCAGGTAATGTTCGGAAACATGTACTATCAATTCATCCTGAATAGGGTTTGTTTTTACTTCGATCACTGTTTCTGGATTGCTCATCCAATCAACTAAATTGGATTTGCAAGGAAATTGGGCATATACATCCGGATGGTTGTAAAGTATATTAATTAATTCTTTGTCAATGGGTAAAAAATTCATTTGTTCGGAATATCCATAAAAAAAGATGCTTTCTTTGATTTCATCAGCGTCATTAAATAAGCCTAATGATTGAGTGATTTTTTTCCGTAACAACCTTTTTTTTACACGGATATTAGGAGTTCTATAAAAATCTAAGAAGACAAATCCGTGAACTATCTCTTTATTATCAGTACTTAATTGACAATGTTGAATGGCCCAGTTTTTAGCTAATGCACTGCGCGTACTTGCATCCATTAATTTACATCCGTCAACTGATCCCATGTATACTTCTAAGTTTGCTTCTTCTAACTTAGTTACTCGAGTCAATTGTATGGTCGAGATGAGGTCGTTTAATTCATTTAGAACAAGATCTAGTTCTTTTTCTAACTCCTTATATTCATGCTGCAAAGCGGGGTCAGTTTTAAAAAAAATAGGCTCCTTGTTTCCGGGATGTATGAAGACTTTAATGTCTTTTTTCCAAGTAGAAATTTCTGTATGTTGAGATTTTCTAAGTGCAATTTTCTTGAAATAGCTTATTGATTCTTCTGAAAAAAAAAGCGTATCTGTGCGTGCAAAATTAAAGTTTAAGAGGGCTAAGCCCAGCAAAAGTGTAATTGGTTTCATAGGAAGTAGGGTTTCTAAGATAAGTCCAATCCTACTATTTCGTTACACTATTTCTCCGCTAAAATTAGATGAGCATCTTCTATAAGCTTATCAACCTCCTTGGGATTTGTTCCATCATAATACCCTCGAATTCGAAGTTGTTTATCTATTAACACAAAATTATTGGTATGAATAAAATCAGTACCAACATCTCCTTGATTCTCCACTTCCGATTTTTTAAGAAGGAAAAAAGACTTTCTTGCGGTGGCATACAATGATGATTTATCTCCGGTTAAAAAATGCCATTTTCCGGCTATAGCACCATGTTCATCAGCATATCTTTTTAGTTGTGCAATTGTATCCACCTCAGGGTTTACGGTAAAGCTCAAAATAGAAAAGAGTGGTTCGTTTTTAAATGCTTCTTGAACGCGTTGCATTTGATCGTTCATTTTTGGGCAAATTGTTTGGCATGTGGTAAAGAAATATTCTGCCACAAACACTTTTCCTTTCACATTATTCAAACTGATCCAGTTACCAAATTGGTTTTGAAAAGCAAATGCACCAATGGTGTGTCCTTGCCCCACTTGAAGTAGGTCTTGATCAACCGTTTCAGGATTTAAATCTATGGGGTTCAAAACCTTGGGCGCTTTTTTGCTTGTTTTGTCCTGAAGTAAAAAGTAAGCAACCGGAATACAAACAAGCATGACGATCCCGAGTGCTATAATTTTTTTCATGGTGCAAAGGTAATGTGTAGGATGCATTAAAAAATAAACGGGGGTAATTTTTACAGAAATATAATTTGCACCGGCTTTGCGTCTTTTTTTGAGTAAATTCGTAGTTCCTAATTTTTTTTATGTCACAAAACAAAAACCGTATCACCGAACTTTTTGGAATACGTTATCCTCTCATTCAAGCCGGAATGATTTGGTGTTCAGGTTGGGAATTAGCTTCGGCAGTTTCAAATGCGGGTGGTTTAGGTATTATTGGTTCTGGATCGATGTACCCTGAAATATTAGAGGACCAAATCAGAAAATGCCAACAAGCAACAAATCAACCCTTTGCAGTTAATTTACCTATGCTTTATCCGGATATTGATAAGCATATTGAAACAATAATTAAGTACAAAGTTCCCATTGTTTTTACTTCAGCAGGAAATCCTAAAACGTGGACAAATCACCTCAAATCTCATGGAATCATCGTTGTTCACGTGGTTTCTAGTGTGAAATTTGCATTGAAAGCTCAAGAAGCAGGCGTAGATGCCGTTGTGGCGGAGGGGTTTGAAGCAGGGGGACACAATGGTCGCGATGAAACAACAACCATGTGTCTAATCCCAATGGTGGCAAATAAAATAACGATTCCTTTAATTGCAGCGGGTGGAATTGGAACAGGTCGTGGAATGCTGGCTGCTTTAAATTTAGGAGCGGATGGGGTACAGATTGGAAGTCGTTTTGTGGCAACCACAGAATCAAGTGCACACCAGAATTTTAAAAACTCCATTATCAATTCATCGGAAGGAGATACAATGTTAACGCTCAAAGAACTAACTCCGGTTCGTCTGCTCAAAAATGATTTTTACCACAAATTGGAACAGGCTTACAGCATGGGATCAAATGTGGATCAATTACAACATCTTTTAGGAAGGGGTCGGGCCAAGAAAGGAATGTTTGAAGGAGATTTAATTGAAGGTGAATTAGAAATTGGTCAAATAGCCGGAATAATTGATACTATTCTTCCAGCAGCGGAGGTAGTAAAAGAAATAATAACTGAATTCAACCAAGCCAAATTGGAACAAAATTCCCCAAAATTTTCATTTAATGATTGAATTTGAACGCTTTGAATTGGAAAATGGACTAAAAGTGCTTTTCCATAAAGATACAACCACTCCCATGGCTGTGGTCAATACCTTGTATGATGTGGGTGCCCGAGACGAATCGGAAGCGAAAACTGGTTTTGCCCATTTGTTTGAACACCTCATGTTTGGTGGATCAATAAATATTCCTGATTTTGATGCGCCGCTGCAACGAGCTGGTGGAGAAAGTAATGCCTTTACGAGCAATGACATCACCAATTATTACGACGTGTTGCCAGCTCAAAATTTGGATACCGCATTATGGCTAGAAAGCGATCGAATGTTATCATTGGCATTTACCGACAAAAGCTTGGAGGTTCAACGTCAGGTAGTAATTGAGGAATTTAAACAACGTTATTTGAATCAACCTTATGGAGATGTCTGGCTTGAGTTACGTCCTTTAGCATACACAACACATCCTTATAAATGGGCTACAATTGGTAAAGACATAAAACACATTCAAGACGCTACGATGGATGATGTGAAAGCATTTTTCCAGAAATATTATCATCCCGGTAATGCCATTTTGTGTGTAGCAGGTAATTTCGAATTTTCATACATCAAGGAACGCGTTGAATATTGGTTTGGATCCATTCCCGGAAAACTAAAACCTGCGCGTATTTTGCCTTCAGAACCGGTTCAAAATGAATATCGCCAATTAGAATTGGAGCGTGATGTTCCGGCAAATGCTTTCTATTATGCATTTAAAATGGCTCAACGGAAAACAATGGAATATTACGTTGCAGACGTGATTTCTGATGCCTTGGGTCGCGAAAAATCTTCTCGCCTGTATATCCGTTTGAAAAAAGAACTCAATTTGGTTTCTGAAATTGGGGCATATATTACAGGTTCATTGGACGATGGATTATTAGTGATTTCAGGAAAACTCAATGACGGTGTTACGTTTGAACAAGTGGATACTGAAATATGGAAAATGATTGATGAGTTTGTTTCTGAAGAAATGTCTTTGGTAGAACTTGAAAGATTGAATATTAAAATTCGCACAGCACGTGAATTTCAAGATCAAGGCTTGTTAAATCGTGCGATGAATTTGTGTTACTTTGAGTTGTTAGGAGATGCTGAAGGTATAAACGAAGATGCAAAAGTGTATGAATCCATTAGTCCCATGCACATCAATATGATTGCAAAGGTTCTATTGAAAAAGAAAAATTGTTCTGTTTTACGAATCAAAAGCTCAAAATAATGGTAAATAGAATACTCGCTCCAGAATTGAATCAAATTGATTCCATTTCATTTGTAGCTCCTGAAATCAGAACCGAATTTGCAATTCCTCTTTTTGTGATGCGCCAAGTTCCGAATGCCACATCGCGCATTGAATTGTATTTTAATGCAGGAAGTATAAATGGCAAAACAGGTTTGGCATCACTTGTTAGTGGTTTATTATTATCTGGTACAGATAAAATGAATTCAACTGAAATACATACAGAATTAGATAATTTAGGTGGATTCCATGATATTTCATTAGGACATGAGTCGGTGGTTATTAGTTTATATGGGTTGAATGATAAGCTACCCGAAATTTTATCCCTCTTTTGTCAAAGCCTTGGGGCTGTTAATTTTAGTGATTCTGAAATCCAAGAATTAAAGGAAGATCGAAAGCAAAAACTTCGAATCAACTTGCAAAAAGTGAGTTTTCTAGCTCAACGGTCATTTTCACAAAATTTATTTGCCAATAGTGATTATGGTAGGGTAATCAATGAAGAGAATTATGATTCGATAACCCGACAGGAAATCATTGAATTTCATAAAGCATTTTATCTTTCCGGTCTATTTAAGGCGGTAATTATTGGCGATTTCCAAGAAGAAACCATTGTTTCTATGGAAGATTTATTGGCCCCTTTTGTCAATAATCTCCCGTTGGAATATTCCACATCCCTGCAAAATACTCCCGGATTGTTTCATACTGAAAAAGAGGGCGCTTTGCAAACTGCTATTCGAGTAGGAAGAATTTTATTTAATCGTAAAAACGATGATTTTGTAGATGTCACCATTCTGAATACGATTTTAGGTGACTATTTTGGAAGTAGACTGATGAGTAACTTACGAGAAGACAAAGGATTTACTTATGGGGTTGGATCAATGCTTTCTGAATTTCATGAAACTGGGTATTTTTTAATTGCAACTGAGGTGGGTAAAGAACATAAAGATGCTGCGATTCAAGAGATTAAAAACGAAATTGAACGCCTTCATCGAGATCTGATTGCTGAGGAAGAGTTAGAATTGGTACGCAATTATTTATTAGGTCAATTATTGAAAAGTGCTGACGGACCATATGCTATGACGGATTTGTATGTGGGGGTTCAGGCTTTTGGGTTAGATATTTCATTTTATGATCGGTATATCAAAAAAATACATGAAATTACCCCAGAACGACTTCAGTTATTAGCTAAGACTTATTTAGATTGGAATCAAATGACCATCGTTAGTGCTGGATAGCAACTTTATTGCTTGCTTTTCGTTAAAATAGAAAGCGTTTCTAATCGTTCTTGAATTGATGAAATATATTTTAGGCCTCATTCTTCTTTTTGGATTCTATTCAAAATTGAATGCTTCTCATGCAATGGGAGGAGAATTGACCTATAAATGTGTTGGTGGAAATGCTTATGTTTTTGAATTAGCTTTTTACCGCGATTGCAACGGAGCTGAGGTAAATATTGTTTCAGAAAATTTGAGGGTTTGGAATCATTCCAGTGTTACCTCAATTAGTTTACCTTTTGTTTCCCGTCAAGATGTTTCTCCGCTGTGCAATGCATTACCGGGATTTGCCGCTCAATTGCAATGTGGATCTGGAAGTGCTGGTGGAAATGGAGTAGGTGCTATTGAACGTGTGTTGTATCGTAGCCTTCCGATCGTTCTAACGGGTATTCCGCCTGTTGCAGGTTGGATTTTTACCTATGAAAATTACTCCAGAAGTGGCGCATTGACCAATATTTCAAATCCATCAACCTACGGGATCACGTTAACGGCTAAGATATTTGCAATTCCATCCGCTTCAGGTACCGGTTGTTCAGATTCTTCACCTCAATTTTTGCAAGAACCCTATTTCGTAAGTTGCGCAGGAAGTCCCTATCAATATAATATGAACGCAGTGGATCCCGATTTGGATTCCATTAATTTTGATTTTGGTGTACCATTTAATTATTTCCCTGGATCTAATTATAATCCGCCCATTACGCCCAATCCGATTGCGTTTGAACCGGGATTTTCTTTTTCAAATCCAACTCCAGATGCTACTTTTAATTCTTCTAATATCCCGGCGGCGGTTGACCCACTTACGGGTGAATTGACTTTTACCTGTTTCAATTCAGGCAATTATTTAGTCAAAATCCGGGTTCGGTCCTTTCGACAAGGGGTGTTGATTTCTGAAGTAGAACGTGAGATGCAATTGGTAGTAATGCCTTGCAATTCAGCCAATAATGCTCCAGTAATAACTCCTCCATTTGCAGGTTCCTTTTCAACCACAGTAAACGCGGGAGATTTGATAACTTTTAATTTAAATGCGTCAGATCCTGAGTTTTTGCAAGATGGCACAACGCCCCAGCAGGTGTATTTAACCGCATCGGGTCCCATGTTTGGCGCGGGCTTGACTTCCTCAACGGGATGTGATATTGAACCATGTGCTATGCTTAATGCTTCTGCACCGATAATTGGAACACAACAAGTTTCAACCACTTTTACTTGGCAAACAACATGTGATCATCTAGTCAATCAATATGGCATTGCAGCCGATGTGATACCATACAATTTTGTATTTAAAGTTCAGGATGATTATTGTCCTGTGCCGAAGATAAGCTATGTGACCGTAACTATTTTTGTTGTCAATCCTGGTATAATTCCAGCCACCCAAATTTCATGTATTGAAACCAATGATTTGGGTGATTTAATCGTAAATTGGAATCCTGTTGCCAATCCCATGGGTACTTTCGTCGAATATCAGTTGCATTCAGTAGAAAATGGACTTCTGCAAACCTTCACGGATATTTCAACTACTTCAGCCCTTGTTCCTGCAGTAACAGCTGCGAATCATTTTTTTATTGGAGTACGGAGTGGGTGTAATGGAAATATTACTAAAAATTCAGATACAATTGCCAATATACATTTAAACGTGGTGAACCCAAATAATGGAACGGCTATTTTGCAGTGGAATAAACCCAAAACTACACCTTTACCAACCTACAATAATTATTATCACATCTACAGAGAATATCCTGCAGGTGTTTTTTCTTTGATTGATAGCACGTTGTATTCAACCACCACGTATAAAGATACCATTGATATTTGCCAAGCGTATATTTCATACAAAATTGTACTGCCAACAACGTTATGTGATTTTTCTTCAAATAGTGCAGGCGATGATTTTGAAGATATGTTAACACCAGATATTCCTACCATTTTGTCAGCAGGAATAGATACAGCCACAGCAGAAATCATATTAATTTGGAATCAAAACCAACAACCAGACACGTATGGATATGTGCTGTATACCTTTGATGATGCCGGTTTTTTAGTGGAGCTTGATACTGTTTGGGGTATTTCTAGCACTACCTACAGTTATTCAACAGACTTGTCTCTAGGGCCATTCTCTTATTCAGTAGCAGCATTTGATTCTTGTTATACATCTGCCGTACCTGTAACCTACCAAACTTCAGCAAAAAGCCCAATACATACAACAATGAAAGTAGGTTCAAAAGTGTTTATGTGTGAACAAGAAGTGGAGCTGTCGTGGACAAAATATGGTGGGCAACCGGTAATGGAATATCGGATTTTTGCAAAAAATAATGGTGCTTGGTCTCAGGTTAGCGCTACTTCTGATACAATTATTCGAATTCCAGTGATTGGTGGAGGAGCGTATTGTTTTGTTATTCAGGCCGTATTTATGAATGGCAACAAAGCTTTTTCAGATGTTTCTTGTTTTCAAGTGCCCATACCACAACAGCCGTCCTACCATTATTTTAAGTTAGCCACGGTTGAACAAGGAAACATTGAATTGCACGATTACATCGATGAGTCGGTTGGGGTACAAGAAGTCATTTTTCAACGATTAAATTATGATAATGCGTATGAAGAAATTGCTCGTGTTCCGGCCAATTCAGACAATGTATTTTTTCTAGACACTGTTGCTGATGTGCGTGAAAAGGCTTGGCAATATAGAGCTCGGTATGTGGATAGCTGTGGCACCACCGGAAATCCAGCAAACGTGGTGAAAACAATCTTTTTGACTGGTGTAGCCGATGAGGTTGAATTAGTGAATTTTATACAATGGTCACCCTATGAGGGTTTCAATGGATCAATAGTCGAATACCGAATTTATCGTGGACCCAACGGAATTTTTGATCCAACCCCCATCGCGGTAGTTCCAAGTGGTCAGCTCACTTTTGAAGACGATGTGAAACAAGTAGATTTTAAAGGGGAAATTTGCTATCGCATTGAAGCAGTGGAGGCACTGAATTTTTACAATTTCGCTGAGCGAAGCCATTCGAATGATTTTTGTTTTGTATACAAACCGCTCATTTATATTCCCAATGCTTTTACTCCAGATGGGGATAATTTGAACGATTCGTTTTTACCTGTGCTAACGAATATTGATCCAATTGAATACAATCTAAGTATATTCAATCGATGGGGGCAAGTCATTTTCGAAACGGCCGATGCGCTCATCGGTTGGAATGGAAAAATTCAGATTTCGGGTCTTGATGCAACCAATGATACGTATTTTTATCAAGTTCAAGTGAATGATGCCAATGGCGTACAAATTTCGAAACGCGGATTCGTTTCATTACTTCGGTAAGGTTTTTGTTTGGAAAACTGAATTGATTTTATTAAATTTGTTAAATACAATATCAGCATTATGAAAAAAATACTATTCGCATTTTCATTTTTAGTTTCTTTGGCCGCTTTGGCACAAGATGGAATTGTTATCACCTTAGATGGTCAAACAAATGATATTTCTGGTGGAACACACCAAATGACAGCTCCAAGTAATGCAGTTTTTGATGTGCCTTTTGATGTGGTGAACAATACAGGTCAAACCCACCAATGGATTGTAACCCGCTTAAAAGTGAACGTTCCAACTGGTTGGGCAGATGGTTTATGTTGGGGTCATGGTACGGATCAATTTGGAGGTACTTGTTATTCTTCAACTCAAATGAATGGTAATCCATGGTCAACTCCAGGTTCTCAATCTGTACTTTTCAATATCGCTGATGGTGAATATGGTAAAATGAAGCCACAAATCAATCCGGACGATTTTACAAGTGGTCAAGCACATTACCGATATTATGTTTCTGATCTAGGTTCAGGATATTCTGATTCAGTAGATTTAATCATTGATTTTGTTGCGGCAGTGAAACCAATTAAAGAAGATGTTACAGTTTCAATCGTACCAAATCCAGCTTCAGATTACATTAATATTACGGTTAATGGAATGGAAAATGGAACATTGAAAATGGTAGATATTTTGGGTAACATCGTTTATAAAGACGCTATCATAAACTCAAAATCAATCGCCACATCCAATTTTAAAACAGGTGTTTATTTTGTAACGATTGATGCCCCAGGTTCTAAATCAATTAGTCGTAAAGTAATTATTCGTCACTAAGATTCTCCCTTTTTTTAATCTTGTTCTGGCTCACTGCTTTCTTTGGCAGGATCTATTTCATTCATGGCAATAGTTGCCGCTACAATTCCAACAATTGGAGCTGAGGAGGCGAGAATCCACCAAAATAATTGAATGAATAATTCCACTGTGTTGGAAAGGGTTAAGGTGTAATTAAAGAAAATCTTGAGGTCAACCGGCACAAAAATCATGAAGTAATATAATAGTCCGATTGATATGGCTAATCCGCTATGATTTCGGATAAATGCAATACTTTCATTCACGCTTCTTCTTCTTCTTTCGTTAACATAATCCATAAAACTAAATCCGTAGTAATAGGCACAAATCAAAACATTAAGCCATTGTAAAGGGCTCTCACTTGGATTTTCCCAGAAAATGAAAGCGATTATTTGAATGAGTAGGAAATACAAATAATACCAAATAAAATTTCGAATAATGAGCTTTATTGCTCGAATGATGTCTTCTTTAAATTGATTCCAACTATACGGTTGTTTTACTCCCGTTAATATTCGTTCTGTTTTTTCGGATATATGCGCCAATAACGGTGATAATAGTGCGACAACCAAATATTTGGCAAAACGCATCAACAACAAGCCAACAGATACTTCAACTAACGCGTAGATGAGGTACCAAACAAGGCTATTAATTGAATCTAATTTGGCCTCAAAAACGTTCGTTTGTAGTTTGTACCCATAATAATAAATCCCACCCAATAAGGTAAAGGGAATTAAAAAATACATGAAATATCCGTGTCGAATGATGAATCCAATGGAATTACCAAACGACCGTATACCGAGCCAAAAAAAGTGAATGTTTTTAGTATTGAACACAAGCAAAGGTAAGGGTCAAATTGAAAAAAAATATAAAAATTAAAATATTCTTACTGTTTTTATACAAGATACCCGGGTTACCAATGCTCATACGATCCATCGGAGTGAATATACGCTTTTGGTTTTTCCTCTGCTTTACTTGCGGTTTGTTGGTTTATAGGATATACTAACCTATTTTTTACCATCACAACTCCATCTGCGGGAACTTGAATTATCAATTTTACCTCTTGGTTGCGTATTTTATCTGATGCTGGGAAGGTGAAATAAGCATCTAGTTTCAATTGATTATTCATTAATTGATGACCTAATTGAATGTTCCGTGCTCGTTTTAAAGCAGTTTGATGATCTCTTCCTCGCACTGAATTAAGCTGGCTGATATGAAACAATGAGTCTGCCGATTTCTGATATTCCACTTCAATACCATGAAAGAATATTCGACCATTTTCTACTTTCAATAATCCTGATTCGCCTTTACTTATTGTTTTGAATCCATCTTGCTCGGATGCCGGTGCGGTGGATATATCTAACGTAAGTTCTTTTGCATGGATGGTTGCAATTTCCTTTTCTACTTCTCCATTTACCGCAAAAGATCGAGCTATTCTGGCTCCGGTCAAGGTTAAAAGTAAAATCCCGGCAACGGTCAGCACACTGAAAAGAATAGTTGAGTACCTAAAAACCGTTGATTTAAAAGAGACCAATAAGCGTATTCCTACCAACCAAAACAAGCCAATGGCAGAGGAGGCGGTTATAACGATTCCCCAAAATAAATTAGAAGTATCTCGTTCGTTTTCTAAAATCAGGTTCCCAAACGTACCAAAAGACATGAACTGGCCTTCTATTTGTGCGGGTATGAAATCTGGGTCGACAAATAAGAATAAAAACAAAGTAACGAAGAGTACAGTCCCTATAACCAATAAAAAAATGCCAGTTGCTACAGAAAGAAACCGAATAAACCGATAGGCTTTGTGTTGAATTGTTCTATCCTTTTTTAATTTGTCTGCCCAATGTTTGGAGTTGGATTTTATTTTTTCAGCTGTTTTTTCAATTTCCATTTTCATGGATTCAAAATTGACCGCTTCACCTTTCATTTGAAGTTTTTCAATACTCGTTTTCGCTTTAGGGGTAATAATCCATAAGACAATATATAGCGGAATCCCAAAGCCGGCAAAAAGCGTGATAAGGACAATAATGGCGCGCGTAATCACCACATCAATCCCGAAATAATTAGCAATTCCCGCACAAACACCACCCAAAATCGCCTGGTCTTTATCCCTAAACAAGCGTTTCTCTGCTTTTTTAAAAGAAGGTTCATGGGGCTCACTAGTTTCATTTCCATTTACAAAAACGGAAGGGTCTCCCAGTTTTTTTAGCACTTCCTCTACCATAAAGGTTTCCACTACTTTTTTGGCAGGTTCGAGTGCTTTGGTAAACAATTCGGCCATGCGAATTTCAATATCTTGTTTTATCTCGTTGGCTCCTTCTTCTTGCTTCAACACGTTTGTAAGTTGATCCAAGTAGTTTTTAAGTAGCTCATAGGCAGATTCCTCGATTACAAAAGGAATGCCTTGTAAATGAACAGAAACGGTTTTATTCATAGCCTTTTATTTATGCGTAATTGTTTGAACTGCTTGTTGCAATTCATTCCATGTTTTATCTAATTCTTCTAAAAATTCTTTTCCTTGTGTGGTAATGTCATAGTATTTTCTGGGCGGCCCTGATGTGGACTCTTCCCACCGATAACTTAAGAGTTCCATGTTTTTTAGGCGAGTGAGCAAGGGATACAAGGTGCCTTCCACCACCAATAATTTGGCGCTTTCAAGCGATTCTAAGATCTCAGAAGGATAAGCTTCTCCTCGAGAAAGGATACTTAAAATACAATACTCCAGAATACCCTTCCGCATTTGCGCTTGTGTATTTTCCGCGTTCATGGTAAAATTTTATACAAAGATATATGTTTTAAATTGTATTATGCAATACATAGTACTAAAAAAGTTACATTTTTATTGGTTAAAGTATGGTAATTCACGTTCTTTTGAAGCAATTCGAATTCAATAAAGCTTCTTTTTTCAATCCCCCTGCCTAACTTTTCATAGAGAAGCCGCTCATTTCCTTCTTTTTTTCTTCCCGAGTATAAAAACTCTTTTCTTTTTCGGTT
>CAZTFG010000043.1:0-17018 GCA_964612725.1 uncultured Lishizhenia sp.
GAAAATAGTTTAACCGCTGATTATTTAACAGAAAAAAGAAAAATACCGGTTCCAGAAAAACGCCGAAAATCGACCAATAAAATTCAAATTTCTGGGGCACACCAATTTGATTTAAAGAATTTCGATTTAGAAATTCCACTTAACGTTTTGGTTTGTATCACAGGGGTTTCTGGTAGTGGAAAATCCACTCTTATTAGGCGGATTTTATATCCAGCTATCAAAAGAGAACTAGGTCTTTCAGGGGATTCAATTGGTAAATTCACGGGCATTTCAGGAGATTTAAAAACAATTAAACATATTGAATTCGTTGACCAAAACCCAATTGGAAAATCATCGAGAAGTAATCCTATAACCTATGTGAAAGCGTTTGATGACATTCGAGATTTATTTTCACGGCAACCGCTTGCAAAAATGCGCGGGTATAAACCTGGATTCTTTAGTTTCAATGTAGAAGGCGGAAGATGCGAAATGTGTGAAGGAGAAGGTGTTATTACCGTAAGTATGCAATTCATGGCGGATATCCATCTACCCTGTGAAACGTGCGAAGGAAAACGATTTAAATCAGAAACATTAGAAGTTTTATTTAGAAATCAATCCATCGCCGACATTTTGGAAATGAGTATTGAGGAAGCATTGGATTTTTTTAAGGCTGGTTCCGATAAATTAGAGTTCAAGATTGTTGAAAAAATTCAACCACTCGTTGATGTGGGGCTAGGCTATTTAACGGTTGGACAATCTTCAAGTACCATGAGTGGTGGAGAAGCCCAACGTATTAAATTAGCATCCTTTTTAAGCAAAGGAAAAGACCAACCCTCTACTCTATTCATATTTGATGAACCCACCACAGGATTGCATTTTCATGACATCGCCAAATTACTTATTGCTTTCAATGCACTTTTAGATAAGGGGCATAGTATCATTGTTATTGAACATAATATGGAAGTAATTAAATGTGCTGACAGAATCATTGATTTAGGTCCTGAAGGAGGTAAAAACGGGGGATACATACTCTACAATGGCACACCGGAAGAATTTATAAAATTAGAAGGTAATTCTACTGCAAAGTATTTACGTGAAAAATTGAACTAATTAAAACTGATAATGCTCCTTTTCTAACATCGTTTTAATTTCTAGATTCATTGAATCTTTAAATTCTTTTTTCACTCGCCTATCATCAATTTCTTCGCATGATTTAAATTGATATTGACTTCCATTCCAAGTATAAAGACAATTATAATAATGTAAAACATTTTCTATTCTATTTCCATATCGAATAATGAGATCATCGTATGTTGAATTTGATTTTATTCTTTTAATTGGCGTACCATTAAACCCGTTGACTAAAACGAGGACTCCCTTTTCTCGTTGATAAATTTTAATTTTCCTTGTTTCAGAACCTCTTACGGTTGCTTTAATTACTAAAATGAAACCGTTTTTAAGTGATTGTGCATTATCGAGAGGGAAAAACTTAAAAAATCGTGGAGAACATGCGGGTCTTAATGGATCTCTATCTGTTTCGGCAGTTGAATCACATTCACGCAGCTCCATTAATAATGCTTCCTCTTCGCCATAGGTAAACTTATTTTGGTTGAATTCGATAGAAATATCACCTTTTTCAATCTCCGTATTTGCGGTTGCATTATCCGTCGAATCTGATTCGTCAGATTGAACAAAAATCTTATAAATCAGAAGAATGCTTCCTAGTATCAGCAGAGCGGAAATAATAATTTTTTTGTTCATGGTTTGCTTTATTTGATTTCAAACAGGTTTAAAAAACTTGAATAGAAGCTTCCATTGCTTTTTGAAACGCACTAAGATTAACTCCGTTACTAATTCCTTGATGTTTACAAAATTCTATCAGCTTTTCAGTCGGCATATTTCCGGTTAAATCATCTTTTGCCATTGGGCAACCTCCAAATCCTCTAATTGCACCGTCGAATCTTCTGCACCCTGCTGAATAGGCAGCTTGTATTATGGTATTTGCATTCTCTGGACGAACATGCATATGAGCGCCAAACTCGACTTGTGGCAAATTTGGTATCAACGTTTTAAATAGAAAATCAATGTCCGAAATTTTTGCTGCTCCAATAGTATCTGATAAAGCTAAAATTTCAATCTCAAATAAGGAATATAATCGTTCAGACCAAGCCAATACCAAATCAGGGCTCCATTTTTCACCATATGGGTTGCCAAAGCCCATAGAAATATAAAGAACCAATTTTTTCTTAGCTTTTACTGCCTTATTTTGAATGGATTCTACACGTACCAATGTTTCTTCAATACTTGAATTCGTATTTCTTTTTTGAAATTCCTCTGATATTGAAAACGGATAACCCAAATAGGCAATCTCCTCGAAACTACAAGCATCATCTGCCCCTCGTTCATTAGCAATTATGGCCAGTAAATTTGAATTCTGATTCAAATGCAAATTTGAAAGCACCTCTGCAGTATCCCGCATTTGTGGAATTGCGGTGGGTGAAACAAAACTTCCGAAATCTATTGTATCAAAACCACAATCCAAAAGTTGATTGATATAATCCACTTTCCGCTGCGTTGGAATAAACTCATGTATTCCTTGCATTGCGTCTCTTGGACATTCAATAATTTTAATACTTTCTGGTTTCATTTTGTTTACTTAACGCTTGATTAATTTCCTTAACTAGATTTGGTCCTTCATAAATAAACCCAGTGTATAATTGAATCAATGAGGCTCCTGCCTTTAATTTTTCCAAGGCATCAGCTACAGTATGAATACCCCCAACACCGATTATCGGAAAACGACCATTTGATTTAGTATGTATATATCGTATTACCTCTGTGGATCGAGCATTTAATGGCTTTCCGGACAACCCTCCTGCCCCTATTTTATCCAATTTCGATGTAGCTGTTTGCAGTCTATCTCTTCCAATAGTTGTATTTGTTGCTACAATTCCGGCTAGTTTACAGGACTCAACCACGTCAATAACATCATCCAATTGCTGGTTCGTTAAATCGGGTGCAATTTTTAACAATATGGGTTTTTGAATTTCTTTTGTATCATTTTCTGTTTGAAGAGTCAATAAAAGCTTCATCAGAGGTTCCTTCTCTTGCAACTCTCTCAAATTGGGTGTATTGGGAGATGAAACATTCACAACAAAATAATCTACGTAAGGATAAAGCGAATTAAAGCATTTCAAATAATCAGAAACAGCATTTTCATTTGATGTAACCTTATTTTTTCCAATGTTTCCTCCAATAATAATATCTGTTTTACGATTTTTAAGATTTTTAATTACCGCCTCAATTCCACCGTTATTAAATCCCATTCGATTTATAATAGCATTATCTGATTTTAATCGAAATAACCTTGGTTTTGGATTTCCATCTTGGGGTAAAGGGGTAACTGTTCCTATTTCAATAAATCCAAATCCCAAACTTGAAAAATCATTATACAAGGAAGCGTTTTTATCAAAACCTGCAGCCAAACCAACTGGATTTTTAAATGTTAGTCCAAAAACAGATCTTTCTAACTTATTACTGTTAACAGAATAAAATTGTCTAATTAAAGACTTAAAACCAGGTAATTTTAACGAAAAGTGTAGTAAACTAGCTGTCAAATAATGAGCACGCTCAGGGGAGAATAGAAATAAAAAAGATCGAAGGATTTTATACAAGGAGCAACGAAATCTAAATTTTATATCTTCCTCGTGGTTTTATACCATTTCTCGAACGCTGACGACCATAGTCTTTAAATGTTAGATTTCTGGTAACAATCAAATTTAAATGATAATAGGCATCCTTATTCTTTGAATCTCCACGTTGATATCCTGGAGCAAAACCAGGATTACCAATTGCTGGATTTGAAAAATAGGCTGCTGCCTCTGTAGAAAAAGAAGCTGGATCAGCATAAACGGTACTAACGTCATCCATGTAATCTGAAAACGTTTTAACATAAGCGATTTCAGCACCAACTCTCCAAGTTCGTCCTACCCCCACTCTAAATCCAAAACCAAATGGCACTGTTAAAGTTAAAGGGCTATAAGCTTTTGCTTGACCTTCCGTTTTCATTGGACGTAAATTCATCCAAGTACCGTCTTTAAATTGAGCTTGAGGATTAAAATAACAAATACCAAGACCTCCAAAAACATAATATTGTTCATTTCTATTAGTCCTATGTTTTACACCAGGTAAATTAAAACGAGAACCAAATCTTTCTGTTGCATAAAAGATAAACTCCAATCGTTGTTGAACTTCGATATTTAATGATCTAAAATGTAAATCACGAGAATTTCTAATAGGTTCCTGACTGTATTTATCATCCCCTTTCAAATTAAACACACACAAACTTGTGGTAGTTGCAAAATAAGGATGAAAACGTTGTCTGTAACCCAACCATCCCGCATATCCTGTTGATGGCCAATCAATATCTTTAACACTATAATCCTTACCAACAGTGTATGATCCACCCAAATCTCCATTAAATTGAGTGGCACCAAATCCAATTTGCAATTCTTTTTTATTTAACGACCAGTTGCTTTGTGAATTGAAGTTTGTATGTTGAGCAAATAGAGTCGTAAACGCACTTGCGGACAACATTACAAAAGAAAACACGCCTAATTTAAACATCATGAGTATTCATTTTAGTTGAAACGTCACGAAGTTAGGACAAATAAGCTAAAAAAACTAAAAAAACGTAAAAAATCTTCAAATCAATTGGTTAGAAAAGTATGAGACGTTTTTTTTTAACTAAAAAATAAAAATATTGAAGCAAAACCCACAGCCCCATAAAACCAAGGGTTAATTAGAATTGTGGGTTTTACTTTATAAAAATCCTTGAGTACTTTATTAAAATTTTGTTTCGAGTTAATCTCTTCTTTCGATGGCTCTTGGCCATTTACAATAATTTTAATCTTTTGCATATCATTCGATTTTATTAAAAATTTGTTTTAGCTTATGTAGTGCCCTAAAGGTTTTTACCTTAGCATTATTTTCAGTCATCTCCGTTAATTCTCCAATTTCCCTAAATGATCTTTTTTCGAAGAAACGTAATTCAATTAACTCCAACTGATTCACTTTTAAACGAGTAAGTGCCTCTAGCAATTTTTTTCTGTTAATTTCAGAATCATCCTCCAAAAATTCATCCATCATCTGACCAATAACTATCTTATCAAGTCTTACTGTTCGTTCTCCCTTTTTATCTCGAAAAGACTGATTGAGCTCACTTTTGGCAATTCTAAATAACCATGATGAAAATGGAAGCCCTCTAAATTCATAACGATGAAGATTGGACAACGCTTTTACAAATACCATTGAGGTTACATCATGAACCGTTTCAATATCATCCATTCGTTTATAGATATATCTAAAAATTGGTTCATAGTATTTTCGATACAATGGACCGAACTTTTCGGGATTTTGCTTCGCTTTCTCAATTTGAATTCTTTCTTCCTCCAAAAGAAAGTTATTCATGTGATAACTTGGGTTCAACATAATTAAGGTTTTTTTTGGTTTAGTATCCCCAGCTTGCAGACCAGAGATAAATCAGATAACGCCAACAATAAAAAAAAATAACACTTTTAATTAAAAAATAAATTAATTTTGATGTAAATGCTTAATTTTAAAAGGTTACAGGATTTTAATTAATTTCAAAACAAACCATAAGTGAATAGTTTAGAACAGTTTTTCACCTCCATAGACCCGGTTTTGGCTGCCCTTATTGCAACAACATTTACATGGTTGGTTACGGCGTTTGGGGCTGCTTTGGTGTTTTTTTTCAAGTCCATTCATCGTGGCATTCTTGATGCAATGCTCGGTTTTACTGGAGGGGTTATGGTTGCTGCCAGTTTTTGGTCATTATTGAATCCAGCTATTGAACTTTCTGAAAAACAATTCCCAAACATACCTTGGATGCCTGCAGCTGTTGGTTTTTTAACTGGTGCTTTGTTTCTGTTTTTTTTAGATAAGAAGCTACCACATTTACATATTAATTTCAAAGAAGACGAAACAGAAGGAGTTAAAACTCAATTACACAAAACTACCTTATTAGTTTTGGCTATTACATTACATAATATTCCTGAAGGTTTGGCTGTTGGTGTATTATTTGGCGCTGCTGCACAAGGCATTGATGGAGCCACATTTTCAGCGGCAATTGCGCTAACCATTGGTATTGGTATTCAGAATTTCCCTGAAGGATTTGCAGTTGCTATGCCATTGAGACGGGCTGGAGCCTCTCGGTTTAAAAGCTTTTGGTACGGGCAATTGTCCGCGATTGTAGAACCAATTGCTGGAGTGATAGGTGCTGTAGCAGTCATTTATATCCAACCCATATTACCTTTTGCATTAGCATTTGCTGCCGGGGCAATGATTTTCGTTGTAGTTGAAGAGGTAATTCCGGAAACCCAACGGGACAAATATACCGATCTAGCCGTGTTAGGCTTCATTGGTGGTTTTGTAGTTATGATGATTCTTGACGTTGCCTTAGGTTGATTTACTTCGTCGTGTTTTGGAGCATTGGAACAAATCGAAACGTTCCGAATTCTTCAATGGATATTTCATTTTCTGAAATCTTTGTAACACGCTGCATTAGTTGGCTTTCTCCTTCACCAACCGGTATAACCATTTTTCCACCAATTTTCAATTGTTGAATTAAAGTAGCTGGTATTTCAGGAGCACCACACGTAATTAGTATTTTATCAAAAGGCTGGTAAGCATCAAGCCCTTTGTACCCATCACCATAAAATTGTTTTGGATGAAACCCAAATTGGTTAATAATTTCTTTCGAACTCAAATATAATTCCTTCTGGCGCTCGATGGTATAAACCCTCACCCCCAACTCACACAAAATGCAAGTTTGAAACCCGGAACCTGTTCCAATCTCTAATACTTTTTCCCCTTTTTGAAGTTCCAATAACTCGGTTTGAAACGCAACGGTGTAAGGATGAGAAATGGTTTGACCCGCACCAATTTGAAATGCAATATTGGTATAGGCTTTCTCTAAAAAAGCAAGATCTAAAAAGAAATGGCGTGGTATAGCATAAAAAGCCTCTAAAATTCTTTCATCTGCAATCCCTTTTTGACGCAATTCTTCAATCAATTTCTTTCTAAGTCCTTTGTGTCTGTGGTTGTCTTGCATCACACAAAAATACAGACTCTAGGCTAGATTTTAAAAGCGAATTATAAACACCTATCTGTTGAAAGTCTTACAAACTTACCCCGTTCTTAGTTATTTCTTCAAACAGAGGTAGTAATAGTTTGTTGTAGAAGTTCAATTATACTTAATCTAATTTCATAGGAACTTCCATTACTAAAATCTCAGCATCAGAAATGGCAGCATAATTTAATTCATTTGTATCCCATACACCTAAGGCATCTCTGCTTGATAATTTAGTTGTATCAACTTGGATTTCTCCGCTAAGAACAAACGTATAAATTCCATTTCCTGATTTCTTCAACTTATATTCAAGTTCTTTTCCTTTTTCTAATTGTGTAATATGAAACCAAGCATCTTGATGAATCCAAACGCCAGCATCTGTGGGATTTGGAGATAAAATTTGTTGAAACTTGTTCAATCTTTCCTCTTTAACCAAAGCCAATTGATCATAACGAGGTGTGACATTTCTTTTATTTGGGAACAACCATATTTGTAAGAACTTCACTGGTTTATCCTTGTTCTTATTAAACTCAGAATGTTGGATACCCGTTCCAGCACTCATGACTTGAATATCACCGTTTTTTATAACAGTAGTATTCCCCATACTATCTTTATGTTCTAAATCCCCTTCTAATGGAATACTAATTATCTCCATATTATCGTGCGGATGAGTTCCAAAACCCATTCCTGCCTCAACATAATCATCATTCAACACGCGCAAAACCCCAAAATGCATTCTTTCAGGATTGTAATAATTAGCAAAACTGAATGAATGTCTACTTTTGAGCCAGCCATGATCGGCTATACCTCTTGAATCCGATTTGTGAAGAACTTTGTTTTCCATAATTTTTGAGTCTTGTTGTGGGAGGTGATTGAATCCATAAATTTCCAAACTTTCCAATTCAGAAATATCATTATTGATGAGCTTAGCTGCCACACCACTTGTTGCTAAAATTGCCGTACCTAAAATTCCTTTTTTCAAAAATTGTTTACGATCCATGCTTACTTTTATTAGGCAAGTATATCCTTTTTTTAGAAGAAAAAAATTAACCTATGTCAAGAAATCCATTGAATGCTATTTTTTTTGTAATTCCAAAATGGCGATCAACTAATTAAAAAATTAAATTTTTCAATTAGAATTTTTTATAAATAATTTTTGATCAACCCTAATTTGAAACGAGAGATAAATTCTAATCCTATATTTGCAAAAAAGAATTTATGACGATAATCGCTAATAAAGAAAATGGGGTATTAACACTCTCGTTAAATAGACCTGAGGTTTTCAATTCCTTCAATAAAGAGATGGCGCTAAGCTTGCAAAGTTTCTTAGAAGATGCCAAAGAGGATGAATCGATCCGTGCAATTGTATTAACTGGTGAAGGAAAAGCATTTTGCGCTGGACAAGATTTGGCTGAGGCGACGGACCCACATGGACCAGAATTGAAATCAATTGTTAGAGATCATTATAATCCAATCATTCTAAAAATAAGACAAATTGAAAAACCTGTTATTGCTGCAGTTAATGGTGTTGCTGCAGGAGCGGGAGCAAATATAGCATTAGCTTGTGACCTCGTAATTGCAAAGGAGAGTGCATCTTTCATTCAAGCATTTAGTAAAATAGGCCTTATTCCAGATTCAGGAGGTACGTTTTTCCTGCCAAGAATTATTGGTATGCAGAAAGCATTAGCCTTAATGATAAGTGGTGATAAAGTTGGAGCCAAACAAGCCGAGGAAATGAACATGATATACAAATCAATTCCCGATGATTTATTCCAAGATGAAGTCAATAAACTGTCTATTGGACTTGCACAAATGCCAACTAAGGGAATTGGACTAACCAAGCGGGCCATGAATCAAAGTTGGAACAATACCTTGAATGAACAATTGAATTTAGAAGAATTACTACAAAGTGAAGCGGGGCAAACAGGTGACTTTAAGGAAGGCGTAACGGCATTCTTAGAAAAAAGAAAACCAATTTTTAAAGGGAATTAATATGAAAATAGGAGTTATTGGTTCAGGGACAATGGGAAGTGGTATCGCACAAGTTGCAGCACAAAATGGTCATAAGGTTTGTTTAATCGACACCTCCCAAGAAGCCTTAGACAAAGCAAAAGCCAATTTAGTTAAAACCTTAGATCGGTTAGTTGAAAAGGGTAAATTAACAACCGATCAGTCTCATAAAATTTGCTCGTCCATTGATTATTCCACGGATCTAAATGATTTGTCTAGTTGTGGATTAGTAATTGAGGCTATCATAGAAAATTTAGGAATTAAGCACGAGCTACTTGCAAAGCTAGAAACAATCGTTGACGAAAATTGTATTTTGGCAAGCAACACTTCCTCCCTATCAATTGCCTCTCTGGGATCTATTCTTCACAAGTCAGATAGAATCATTGGAATACATTTTTTCAATCCGGCACCGTTAATGCCATTAGTTGAAATAATTCCAGCAGTACAAACAAGCGATATTGTTTTAAATCGTTGTGTTGAACTCATTCAAAATTGGGGAAAAGTGGGTGTTATTTGTAAAGATACACCTGGGTTTATTGTCAACAGAGTTGCACGACCATTTTATGGAGAAGCTTTAAGAATCTATGAGGAAGGAATTGCAGATTTTGCAACAATCGATTGGGCTATGACGCATTTTGGAGGATTTAAAATGGGTCCCTTCATGCTAATGGATTATATCGGAAATGATATTAATTATGCAGTAACAGAATCTGTATTTGAATCTTTTTATTACGACCCGCGCTTCAAACCAAGCTTCACCCAAAAAAGACATAAGGAAGCTGGTTTTTATGGTAGAAAATCAGGAAGAGGATATTACAATTATTCCGAAGGACTTGATTTACCGCAACCTTTAGAAAATGAGGAAACGGGTAAACGTATTTTTGAACGTATTCTTGCGATGTTGATTAATGAAGCTATTGATGCAGTATTTATGCAAGTGGGGACAATTGACGCTATAGATTTAGCGATGACAAAGGGAGTTAATTACCCTAAAGGCCTTTTAAAATGGGCAGATGAAATAGGATTACCTATTGTTTTGGAACGACTTGAAGAACTTTTTTCAACGTATGGCGAAGATCGATATAGACCAAATGCATTGTTAAGAAAAATGGTAAAAGAAGGAAGAAATTTCTATTAAATAATTGTATTTTTTAAAGGAATTTGTCCTAGTTTTTTAAAATATTTTGAATTCACAGAATCTTCTAAAAGCATAAGATGTTCTATTCGATGACAATCCGTTCCAACAAAATCAATTGCTTGAGCATCGATTAATGCCTCTGCTTGTTTTTTAATTGCAGGACCATAATTGCCAGATAAGGAATTTAAATTTAACTGAATATTAATTCCTTTTTCACGCCATTCTATTGCCTGATCAATTTTACCGAGGTAATACATATATCGCTCAAAATGGGCAACAACGACACGGTAACCCATTGTTTTTAAATCAAAAAACACTTGATCAACATACTGAGGAGGTGTATGAAAGCCAAATTCAATGAGTACATAGTTATCACCAAACGTGAGCAACTCCTTATTTTTAATAAGTGGGATCAACGTTTCATCAAAATAATATTCTGCAGCTGCTTCTAATTGAATTTTCATTCCCAATTGATGCATTTCATTCCTCACTTTTTCTAACCCAGCTAGTATTATTTCTGGTGTATTAGGATATGAATCTGACATGATATGCGGAGTCGTTATTACCTTGGAATAACCCAAACTTTCAAACTTAGCCAACATAGCAATCGTCTCATCCATTGTTTGGGATCCATCGTCAATTCCTGGAATGAGGTGGCTATGCATATCCGTTTTAATACTGGATATTTCAAAATCGGGCAATTCCTCCTCCCTCTTACCAAAAATCTTACTGAAAATCCCCATTATTTAGCGGTTTACATACATTTGATTATAATAATCTTGGTAAGATCCACTTGTTACTTTTTCAACCCAATCTTGATTCTCCAAATACCAATCTACCGTTTTAGACAAGCCTTCTTCAAAAAGAATGGAAGGTTTCCAACCGAGCTCTTTTTCCAATTTGGCGGCATCAATAGCATATCGTTTATCATGACCTGCTCTATCTGTAACATAGGTAATCAATTGCTCTGACGTTCCACTTTCACGACCCAATTTTTTATCCATTAATTGACAAAGAAATTTCACCAATTCAATATTAGTCCATTCGTTCAGACCTCCAACGTTATAGGATTCACCTATGGTTCCGTCATGAAAAATAGTATCTATTGCACTAGCATGATCTTCCACCCACAACCAATCACGTATGTTGTCTCCCTTACCATAAACAGGAAGCGGTTTATTATGTTGAATATTATGTATCATTAACGGAATGAGTTTTTCCGGGAAATGATGACTTCCATAATTATTAGAGCAGTTGGACATTTTTACAGGTAAACCATAGGTATGATAAAACGCTCTAACAAAATGATCAGACGATGCTTTAGAGGCTGAATAAGGGCTTCGAGGATCATATGATGTTGATTCAGTAAATAAACCTTCGTCACCCAAACTTCCAAAAACCTCATCCGTTGAAACATGATGAAAAACATGGTTATCAGATCCTTTCCAGGAATCCTTAGCTACTTGCAATAGATTTACAGTACCAACCACATTTGTCATGACGAAATCCATTGGTCCTTCTATAGAACGATCTACATGAGATTCTGCAGCCAAATGTATTACATCTGTAATTTGAAAATTTGAAAACACTGCGCGAATTGCTTCAGCGTCAACAATATCTACTTTTTCAAACCGATAATTTGGGAGGGTTTCCACATCAGACAAATTTTCCAAGTTTCCGGCGTAGGTGAGTTTATCTGCGTTCACAACCAAGTAATCCGGATATTTATTCAAAAATCTACGAACTACATGAGAACCGATAAAGCCAGCTCCCCCCGTTATTAATACTCTTTTTTTATACTGCTCCATTTTATAAACTCCAATATTCCAAATCAAGAATTTTGTCCTTATAAATACCTTTTACATCAACAAAAATACCTTTACCGTCTTTCAATATCCCCTTGAAATAACTTTCATTTAAGCCAATATATTCTTTGTGATTAACAGCCACTATAATCGCATCATAATCATTTGCAGCAGTAGAAATCAACGGCACACCATATTCATGTTGCATTTCATCCGAATCTGCGTGAGGATCGATCATATCAACATGAACTTGAAAAGATTTAAATTCGTTTACGATATCAATCACTTTTGAATTTCGAATATCACTTACATCTTCTTTAAACGTTGCTCCCATCACCAAAACTTTTGCATCTTGAATGATTTTACCTTGAGCAATTAATTTTTTAACCGTTTGTTTAGCGATATAAAATCCCATAGAATCATTCACGTATCTACCACTTGTAATCACCTTAGAGTGATAACCAGCTTGTTGCGCTTTGTGCGTTAGATAATAGGGATCTACACCAATACAATGACCACCAACTAATCCCGGACGGAAAGGCAAGAAATTCCATTTAGTTCCAGCCGCTTCTAAAACGTCAAACGTATTAATTTTTAACTTATTGAAAATGATAGATAATTCATTAATCAAAGCAATATTTACATCTCGTTGCGTATTTTCAATAATTTTTGCTGCCTCTGCAACTTTAATTGTGGGAGCTCTATGAACTCCTGCAGCTACCACTAACTCGTATGTTTTTGCAATTTGTTCTAGTGATTCATCACAACATCCTGAAGCTACTTTGATAACATTTTGCAATGTATGTTCTTTATCTCCCGGATTAATTCTTTCAGGAGAATAACCTACTTTAAAATCTTGCTTGAATTTCAATCCAGAAATCTCCTCTAAAACAGGAATACAATCTTCTTCGGTACAACCAGGATAAACCGTTGATTCATAAACGACATAATCTCCTGCTTTCAATACCTGTCCAACTGTTTTGCTCGCACCTAATAAGGGTTTCAAATCAGGCAGATTAGCATCGTCTATTGGTGTTGGTACTGCAATAATGAAAAAGTTCACATCACGTAAATCTTCAATGTTTGCTGTAAATGTAATATCACACCCATCAAAATCAGAGGCAACTAATTCATTACTTGGGTCTATTTTATTTTTCATCATATCAACCCGTTGTTGATTAATGTCAAATCCAACGACCTTTATTTTTCGCGCAAATTCCAACGCAATTGGTAAGCCGACATACCCTAAACCAATTACAGCCAATTTGGCTTCATGATTTACTAGACGATCATAAATTAAATTACTCATATTATTTAGTATAGATTAGTTGTTCATTCCTTACTTTGTAGATGCGTTCAATAATATCTACAACCTTCAATCCTTCTAACGCATTTGTTGTGGGAGACGTCCTTCCTTTTAGGGTGTCAATTACATTTGAAATCACGTAATTATGATTAGCCGCAGAACCTTTATAAGGACCATAATCATTTGCAGGATTAGACTCCTTTAGTATGGGCATTTCATAACCGGCAATATTACAAACTTCCACTTCATTCATATATTGACCGCCAATTTTAACACTTCCATTTTTGCCAATTATTGTCATGGAGGACTCTAAATTTTGATTAGCGATGGCAGTGGAATAATTCAAAGAACCCATACCGCCATTAATAAAATTAAAATTCACAAAACCTGAATCTTCAAAATCCGTTGTATCCATATGATTAAAATCAGCAAATTTTCCTTGTATATTGTCGATATCTCCAAAAAGCCAATACATAATATCAATAAAGTGAGAGAACTGCGTATACAAAGTTCCACCATCTAATTCTTGAGTACCTTTCCAGCCTCCTGCCTTATAATATCGTTCGTCTCTATTCCAGTAACAATTCAATTGAACCATGTAAATATCACCAAGAATTCCATTTGAAACAACTGATTTAATCCATTCTGAAGGAGGTGAATATCGGTTTTGCATTACACAAAACACTTGACGAGAAACCTGTAATGCTTTAAAGATAATTTCTTCGCAACTGCTTTTAGACAAACCCATAGGCTTTTCACAAACCACATGTTTTTTGGCCTCCAAGGCTTTCAACGACTGATCCGCATGTAACCCATTTGGTGTACAAACATTTACAACATCAAATTCAATACCACTCGCCAATAATTCCTCAATGGAAGTAAAGAAAGGCACATCAAAATCTGTTGCAGCACATTCTTCTTTAGAACGAACGTCTACCATTGCTACCAACTCACCTTCAGCATCTCTACGAATCATTTCAGCATGTCGTTTTCCTATATGGCCAGCACCAACGACTGCAAATTTTATTTTATTACCGTTAGACATATTATATTTTTCTTACTTGATTATCAATTAATTCATATTTATCTTGAGACTCAGGACATATTGCAATTCCATTTTCATCAAAATTTAACCGATGTCCGAACTCGCTCATCCATCCAATTTGGCGTGCTGGATTACCAACAACTAACGCATAAGCCGGGATATGTTTGGTTACAACAGACCCTGCACCAATAAATGCATATTCGCCGATGTCATGCCCACATACAATAGTTGCATTTGCACCAATACTTGCTCCTTTTTTAACCGTAGTTTTTGAGTACTGTCCTCTTCTATTGACACCACTACGCGGATTAATCACATTGGTAAAAACCATGGAAGGACCTAAGAAAACATCATCCTCACAAATGACTCCTGTATATAGTGAAACATTATTTTGAACTTTAACATTTTTACCTAACACAACGTCGGGAGAAACGACAACATTTTGACCTATATTACAATTTTCTCCTAAAATACAATTTGACATAATATGTGAGAAGTGCCAAATTTTTGTTCCCTCTCCAATAGTACACCCATCGTCTACTATAGCTGATTCATGTGCAAAATATCCCATCATTTAATTATGTATTTATCAAAATTATTGTGATCTGTTTCTTCTAATTCCTCCTTAGTCAAGGTCTGAAAATAGGCGTATGTTCTTTTCAACCCTTCAGTTCGATCTATTTTAGGTTCCCACTGTAGTAAGGATATTGCTTTCGAAATATCTGGTTGTCTTTGTTTTGGGTCATCAACAGGCAAATCTTTGTAAACCACTTTTTGTGAGGTCCCTGTTAATTTTATTATTTCCTCTGCAAACTGGGAAATGGTAATTTCAGATGGATTACCCACATTTACTGGTTGAGCATAATCTGAATGAAGTAAACGGACAATTCCCTCTACTAAATCATCTACATAACAAAAGGATCGTGTTTGAGAGCCATCACCAAAAACAGTTAAGTCTTCACCTCTCAAGGCCTGACCGATAAAAGCAGGAAGAACACGTCCATCATTCAATCGCATTCTAGGTCCATAGGTATTAAAAATTCTAACAATTCGCGTTTCTATACCATGGAAATTATGATATGCCATTGTGATTGCTTCTTGAAAACGCTTAGCCTCATCATATACTCCTCTGGGTCCTACTGGATTAACATTTCCCCAATATTCTTCTGTTTGAGGATGTATAGTAGGATCGCCATAAACTTCAGAAGTAGAAGCAATTAGCACCCGGGCACCTTTTGCTTTTGCTAAACCCAAACAATTATGAATACCTAAAGACCCTACTTTCAGGGTTTGTATAGGGATTTTTAAATAATCAATCGGACTGGCAGGAGAAGCAAAATGCAAGATATAATCTAATTCACCCGGAACATGAATGAATTTAGAAACGTCGTGATTATAAAATTCAAATTGTTCTAATCTAAATAAATGCTCAATATTTTTCAGCCGACCGGTAATTAAATTATCCATTCCAATCACAAAATACCCATCACGGATAAACCGATCACATAAATGAGACCCTAAAAAACCCGCTGCGCCTGTGATCAAAATTCGCTTCATTTATTTTTGAATTAGATTTCGACCAATACTACTATAATAAAATCCTTTATCATTCATGTCATCCAAATCGAATAAATTTCGACCATCAAAAATAACATTATCTTTTAATCTTAATTTCATTTGATTAAAATCCGGATTTCTAAAGATTCCCCATTCAGTGCAAATAATTAAAGCATCCGCATTAGATAAAACACTGTATTCATCATCAGCAAAATTAACAGCATCTCCATATATATTTTGAACATTTGGCATTGCTTCAGGATCATATGCTGAAATAATTGCTCCTTCCTCTAATAGAGCATCAATCATAAATAAAGCAGGCGCCTCTCTAATATCGTCGGTATCTGGTTTAAAAGCTAATCCCCATATGGCAATTTTTTTTCCACTCAGATTTCCTCTGAAAAAATTTTTAATTTTTGGTAACAAGACTGTTTTTTGAGCTTGATTCACTTTCATAACAGCTTCTAAAATTTCAAAAGTGAAATTATTTTCGTTTCCTGATTTGGCCAATGCTTGAACATCTTTCGGAAAACATGAGCCACCATATCCAATTCCTGGAAATAAAAAACGTTTACCAATTCGGCTATCAGAACCAATACCTATGCGGACTTTGTCAACATCTGCGCCCACCAATTCGCAAAAATTTGCAATTTCATTCATAAATGTAATTTTGGTAGCCAAAAAGGAATTAGCCGCATATTTGGTTAATTCTGCCGATTTTTCATCCATAAAGTAAATTGGATTTCCTTGTCGGACAAACGGCTTATACAGTCGCTCCATTACTTTTTGAGCCCGTTCGTCTGACGTACCAATTACCACGCGATCTGGCTTCAAGAAATCACTTACAGCAAATCCTTCACGCAAGAACTCTGGATTGGAAACAACAGAAAAATCAACTTTCGCATTTTTGGAAATTGCTTCTTTGACCTTTTCTGCAGTCCCTACCGGAACGGTACTTTTATCTACAACCACCTTATAATCAGTAATTAAATTTCCTAGCTGCTCTGCAACACCTAAAATGTAAGATA
>CAZTFG010000044.1:0-12391 GCA_964612725.1 uncultured Lishizhenia sp.
AGTTTAGCACGTCTTCGAAATTCAACTTCGCCGTTACGTACAACTTCGCCCTCGTCAACAATGAATTTAGCATGGCCACCGGTTTCAGCTAAACCCACCGCCTTCAAAAAAGCCAATAATTCAATGTACTCCCCGGAAATGGTAAATGTTTCTTTTTTCATGATAGGCAAAGTTAATTCATTTAGTTTGCTTTCCATTTGAATGAGCTATCTTTGTAGAAACCGAATTACATGATTTTATATAATGTTACCGTCAGTTTAGATCCCAATATCGAACAAGAGTGGTTGGCATGGATGCGCTCCAAACACATTCCAGATGTGTTGAATACCGGTTGCTTCAAAGAAAGTAGACTTTCGCGCATTCATGGTGAAGAAGAAGGAGGGGTAACTTATTCCGTAATGTACGTAAGTCCGTCACAAGAATTGATGGATTTATATCAAGAAAAATTTGCCCCCACATTACAACAAGAACACGGAGCAAAATACGATGGTAAATTTGCCGCTTTCAGAACTTTTTTAACTATAGTGGAGGAATTTCATGCAAAAAGTTGATCCAAAAAAACGCCTCGGGCAACATTTTCTCAAAGACAAATCCATTTGTGAACGCATCGCCAATTTATACGGAAGTCAAGAAATAGCGCCACGCGTGGTTGAAATTGGTCCCGGAATGGGAGCGCTGACCGAGTACTTATTAAAACGACCTGAATTAGATACGTGGTGTATGGAAGTGGATGATGAATCCGTGTTGTACTTAGATGAACATTTTCCAGCCTTGAAAGGGAAAGTGATTTTTGGAGACTTTTTACGTGAAGACTTAACCAAAATAATGGACGGTAAGAAAATCGGTATTATTGGTAATTTCCCTTACAACATTTCATCCCAAATTCTATTCAAATGTTTGGAATACCGCAATGAAATTCCAGAAATTGTAGGAATGTTTCAAAAAGAAGTAGCTCAGCGTGTTGCAGAGAAACCCGGATCCAAAACATATGGAATCCTCAGCGTGTTGCTTCAAGCTTTTTACGATATTGAATATTGTTTTACGGTTGACGAACATGTTTTCAATCCACCACCAAAAGTTAAGTCAGCGGTGATCCGGTGCGTTCGAAACAACCGCGAAAATTTGGGCTGCGACGAAAAATTATTTATTCAAGTGGTAAAAACAGCGTTTAATCAACGCAGAAAAACCATGCGTAATGCATTAAAACCGATTATTCAACAAACTGAATTGCCTTTCTTAGAATTACGTGCTGAGCGTTTATCTGTAGATGATTTTATTGAATTAACGAAGCAAATTAGCGCTGCTAAAAATTTGGCTAATTAACATCCAAGTCTGCAGATTTTTACATCTATTTCAGAAAACCCACTGAATACCTCTTTTTATTGTAAGTTTACATCAAATTTGACACGTATTGATTTATGATTAGCTTACATAACATACAAGTTGAGGTTGATGCCGGTTATTTATACGGAATATTGGCTGAAAATGAATCTGACCCCAATGTAGCTGAGGTTTTTCGGCAAATGAGCATCATTGAACAAGGGCATGCTGAAGCTTTTATGCAAAAAAATAAGTTGCCTCTTTCTCAATTACCCAAACCCTCCAGACGAGCCAAAACACTTCATTTTATTGGTAAAACAATTGGATACGATTATATTTTGGGAGTATTATTGGATACCGAAAAAAGTGTTTCAAATGCAGTGATCGGGGCACGTAAAAAAACAAAAACAGAAGCTTCTATCAGTGATACAGCCCATGTGGCGATTTTACGGAATATATTGAATTCCAATGCAACAATTTCTGGATCCTCCCTAGCGCGTTTTGAAAAAAGACATCGTTCGGTGGGGGGTAATGCCTTGCGGGCTGCTGTGTTAGGGGGTAATGACGGACTGGTTTCCAATTTCAGTTTGATTATGGGAATCGCTGGAGCAACGAGTGGACAAAATGAGGTGTTACTTGCCGGTTTGGCGGGATTACTTGCCGGAGCCTTGTCCATGGCATTAGGAGAATGGATTTCTGTGAAAAGCTCTCAAGAATTGTATGAAAATCAGATGCAATTGGAAATGGATGAGTTGGAAACAAATCCGGAGGGCGAAGAAAAAGAGTTAGCCCTGATATACATTTCGAAAGGAATTGAACGCGAAATGGCTGAAAAAATGGCGAAAGAGGTAATTTCAAACAAGGATCATGCGCATGAAATTTTAATCAAAGAAGAATTAGGAATCAATTCTGAAGAACTGCAAGGATCTGCCATGGAAGCCGCCCTAACGTCTTTTTTTCTATTTGCCATTGGAGCAATCATCCCTCTATTTCCGTTTTTCTTCTTGAGTGGATTTAAAGCCATACTATTAAGTACTTTTTTAAGTGCGTGTGGCCTTTTCTTAATTGGAGCAAGCATTACCTTGTTTACCGGAAAAAGCGTTTGGTATTCAGGATTTAGACAGGTTTTATTTGGATTGATTGCCGCAGCCATCACCTTCGGAATTGGTCATCTAATTGGAGTTAGCGTAGCAGGTTAGTATAAATTTAAAAACAAAGCATATGAATGAAGCACATGTACATTTGGTAACAAACCATTTACCCATTATTATCCCGTTTATTGCCCTTGTGGTTTTGCTTATTGGTTTAATTTCTAAATCAGATGCAGTGAAACGAACGGCTTTCTTTTTGTTTATTTTAGGGGCTATTTCTACTTTTCCTGCTTTTGAATCAGGCGAAGAAGCGGAGGAAATTGTGGAACACCTGGCAGGAGTGAGTCATGATTTGATTCACGAACACGAGGAAAAAGCAGAATTGTTTATGGTTCTTTCATACTTGCTAGGAGCCTTGTCGTTGGTGGGACTTTGGGCAAATTGGAAAAAGAAGAAATTTGCAAACATAATATCGTATATCACCATACTTTTTAGTGTTGTTGTATTATACGTTGCGAAAGAAACCGGCACAACAGGTGGAGAAATCCGTCACCCCGAAATAAGATCAACATTCAAAAAGGCGGTGGAAAAAAACGGAGCGAAAGAACACCAGGAATGAAATAAAGTTATTCCTTTTGTCCAGTTTTTGCAATAAAAATGAACAAACACCCAAAATGTGTCCATTTTTTGGAGGTGCGCTGATATTAGTTGACTAACTCTCTAAAATTCGGATTAAATCATTATTAACGTAATAGACCTCAGTTCCTTCATTGAGGTAGGAAATGATGCCCAGTTTTTCCAATTTCTCCGCATAACCTACTAGGGTTGTTCTACTCCTAATTCCTAATACTTCGCCCATTTTTTTCTGTTTAATATAGGGCTGGGAAAATAGTAAATCATTCAATTCAACGGTGTACCATTTTAAATTACTTTTAGCGTATTGTATGGTTGTTGCTTGTTGTTCAATGATATCATCTATCAATTGGTTGGTATGTTTCGCGGTTTTTTCAACTGCTTCCATCAGGTAAATCAGCCAGGGTTTCCAATCTCCTCTTTGTGTGACGCTAGACAGTAAATGATAATAATCATCTTTGTTTTCTAGTATATATCGGCTCAAGAACAATACTGGATGGGAAAGTAGATTTTGCTCAACCAAATAAAGCAGATTCACTATTCTTCCTGTTCTTCCATTTCCGTCTATAAAGGGATGTATTGCTTCGAATTGATAATGTGCAATCGCCATTTTTAGGAGGGGATCAATCCCATTTTCTTGATGTAAAAAATCAAGCATATTGTTAATTTTCTTTTCAATCAACCCTTCTCCTCTGGGTGGTGTATAAATAACTTCTCCAGGTCTTAATTCGCTATTCCCTCTACGAATTACAGTGAGAGATTGCGGTGAACGAAAACCTTGTTGAGAATTTTTTATTTTTTGAAAAATCTTAATTATAACGTCTTCCGTTAATACTTTTTCTTCCTTGAGTAAGCTAAAACCACCCCAAAGTGCTTCACGATAATTTAAAACTTCTTTTGCTGCTGAACTAGCGTTTTCTTCCTTTAGTTGAGACGAGATTGCTCGATACAATTCGTCATCCGTTGTAAAAATGTTCTCAATGGCAGTAGACGTTTTCGCCTCACGGAGCGCAACTGTATTGACAAGCATACTAGGATTGGGAATCCGTAACACATTTTTATTTAACTCGGCTAAATTTCGGGAAGCAAGCCCCCATTTAATTAAAACTTCTGTATCCAAAAAATCCGTTAGCGGAGGAAGATTAGGAAGATCATTAAAAGGTTTATTTCGATCAAACATACAATTATTGAATGTTCACTTTTTATTGATTATATGAACATAAGGCAAATATAGGTTCATTTTTTAACAAATTCCACTTGTTTGTCCAGTTTTTGCAATAAAAATGAACAAACACCCAAAATGTGTCCATTTTTTGAAATACTGCACAGAAAAAACGGAGCTTATCGCTCTAGAAAAAATATTTAATTACTCGATAAGGAGGTCTTGTAACAGTAAGAACCAACCCTACCCTTTTAAAACCCCTCTAGAAATAACGATTTTTTGTACTTCTGAAGTTCCTTCGTAGATCTGAGTAATTTTCGCATCACGCATCAAACGCTCCACGTGATATTCTTTCACAAAACCATATCCACCGTGGATTTGAACAGCCTCAACCGTTTGTTCCATTGCCACCTTAGATGCGTATAATTTTGCCATAGCCGAAGATTGATCGTAGTTTCTACCTTGATCTTTATCCATCGCTGATTTGTAAACCAACAAGCGCGCAGCTTCAATTTCTGTGGCCATATCAGCTAATTTGAATGCGATTGCTTGGTGTTTGTAGATTTCTTTTCCAAATGCTTTTCGTTGCTTCGAATATTCAGTTGCTAACTCAAAAGCTCCAGCCGCGATACCTAGTGCCTGTGCAGCGATACCGATTCTTCCTCCAGAAAGCACTTTCATGGCAAAGGTAAACCCAAAACCATCCTCTCCAATTCTATTTTCTTTCGGAACTTTCACGTCATTGAATAACAAAGTGTGGGTATCACTTCCGCGAATTCCCATTTTGTCCTCTTTAGCACCCACGATGAATCCGTCCATTCCACGTTCCACGATTAGTGCATTAATTCCTTTGTGACCCAATTCCACATTAGTCTGCGCAATTACTAAGTAAACAGAGGCTGAAGAACCATTGGTAATCCAGTTTTTTGTTCCGTTCAATAAATAATGATCGCCCATGTCAACAGCGGTTGTTCGTTGAGATGTTGCATCCGAACCCGCTTCCGGCTCAGACAAACAAAATGCTCCGATTTTTTCACCTGTTGCAAGTGGAACTAAATATTTTTGTTTTTGTTCTTCCGTACCAAATTTTTCTAATCCCCAACAAACCAATGAATTATTCACTGACATACAAACAGATGTAGACGCATCCACTTTGGAAATTTCCTCCATTGCCAATACATAGGACAAGGTATCCATTCCACTACCTCCGTATTTGGGATCAACCATCATTCCCATGAATCCAAGCTCTGCCAATTGCTTAATTTCTTCAGCCGGAAATTTTTGAAGGTTATCACGCTCGATAACTCCCGGTTTTAGTACGTTTTGAGCAAAATCTCTTGCAGCATCTCTTACAGCAATTTGTTCTTCGGTTAGTTCAAAATTCATGGTTTATGAAGTTTTAATTGTTTCTTTGTACGCAAATTTAATGGTTTCAATTGTTTTTTCACAACATTCAGGTATGGTTGAATTAGAAATTCTTGGTTTAATGTCCGGAACATCCCTTGATGGGTTGGATGTTGCGCATGTGAAATTCTACAAAAACGCTGAAAAAATCGAATTTAACTTGTTGAATTACAAAACGTTTGCCTATTCTAACGAATTCGTAGACGAGGTGAAAAACGCGGTTAATTTATCTACCATTGAACTTTTTCAATTAGACAAAAAAATTGGGCGTGAAAGCGCAAACTTCGTCAATCAGTTTTTGGAAGAAACGAAAATTGATAGAAACCAAATCGCGGCCATCGCTTCGCACGGTCAAACCATATTTCATCAACCCGATAATGGATTCACGGTACAAATTGGCTGTGGCGCAACGATTGCGTATCATACCCATATTCCGGTAATCAATGATTTCCGAACGATGGACGTGGTTGCTGGTGGACAAGGTGCACCATTGGTTCCAAAAGGTGATTTTGATTTATTTAGCGGCCAAGCAGATGCCTTTTTGAATTTGGGCGGTTTTGCGAATATTAGTTTGAAAAAAGAAGAAGAAATTATTGCTTTTGATATTTGTCCGGCAAATTTACCCCTGAATGAAATCGTACATCATTTGGGTTTTTCTTACGACAAAAACGGTGAACTAGCACGAAATGGCAAGGTACATTCCGGATTGCTTTCTGAATTAAACTCCTTGGCATATTATTCCACCAATGCACCAAAGTCTTTAGGAACAGAGTGGTTGGAATCTGCGTTTTATCCTGCATTAGCTACATATACTATTACGAAAGAAGACCAGCTGGCAACCATCGTTGAACACATCGCCCAAGAAATTGCTGCGGTGATTCAACAGTTTTCAATAGAAAAAGTGCTGGCAACTGGCGGTGGAACAAAGAATTTGTACCTAATGGAACGAATCAAAGACCTATCCTCGGCACAAATAATTATTCCAGATGAAGCAATATCTGATTTCAAGGAAGCAATAATCTTCGCCTATTTAGGTGCATTGTACCTGTTGGATCAACCAAATTGCGTTGCTTCGGTTACGGGGGCAAAAAAATCAGTAATTGGTGGGTGTTTGCACAAAGCAATCAGTTTGTAACAAAATTCAATTTAAAAATTAATAGAATACACTTGTTGAAAATCTAAATTATGTACATATATTTGTACGTAATTAAGTACATAAAATTAAATCATGTTGACTACATCCATTTCAGATTTCAGAAAAGACATCAAACGATACTTTGATAAAGTGACCCAAAATTTTGAAACGTTAATCATAAATAGAGGGAAGGATAATGGGGTTGTTATTATGTCTTTGGCAGAATATAATTCACTTTGCTCAACTCAGCATGAACTTTCATCGAAGGAGAATGAAAAACGATTAGATGCTGCCATTGAAAAATTAAAATCCGGAAAATCAAGTAATAAAAATTTGCTTGAAGAATGAAATATGTTTTTGTAGATGAATCGTGGGAGGATTATTTGTATTGGCAGAAAACGGATAAAAAAAAGCTGAAACGGATTAACGAATTATTGAAAGATGTTGCTCGCAATCCATTCGATGGCATTGGAAAACCGGAACCGCTTAAATACAAATACGCCGGATTTTGGTCGCGGCGCATAGATGAAGAACATCGGTTAATTTATCAAGTACGAGAGGATGAAATTTTAATAGCTAAGTGCCGATTTCATTATGACTAAAAGCTCATTATACCGTCATAATATCTTTTTCTTTCACCTCTAACAATTCATCTATTTTCTTGATGAACCCATTAGTAATTTGCTGAATTTGATCTTCTGAATCTTTCGCTAAATCTTCGGATAACCCCTCACTTTTTAGGTCTTTAATCATATCCATGGCATCTTTACGATTATTACGAATCCCTATTTTGGCATGTTCCCCTTCACCTTTTGCTTTTTTCACCAAATCGCGTCTTCTTTCTTCCGTTAATGGAGGAACGGCAATGAGTAACACCTCACCATTGTTTTGCGGATTCAACCCCAAATTAGCATTCATAATGCCTTTAGCGATTTCATTCAACATATTTTTTTCCCAAGGCTGAACGGTTATTGTTCGAGCATCCATGGTAGCAACATTAGCCACTTGCTGAATTGGAGTGGGCGAACCATAATAATCAACCATTACTCCGTTCAACATAGCTGGGGAAGCTTTTCCAGCTCGAACGCGAGACAACTCATTTTCTAAATGCACTAGGGTTTTTGAATTTGAACTTTTAAACTCGTCAAAAATTAACTCTAAATCTTCAGTCATTTTTTCAGCTTTTTAATTTCTTACAATTGTTCCAACTTGCTCTCCCTCAATCAATCGAAGTAAATTACCAGGAGTATCCATATCAAACACGATAATCGGCAAGTCATTCTCTTTACACAGCGTAAAAGCCGTCATATCCATTACTTTCAATCCTTTCGAATAAGCATCATCAAAAGTGATAAAATCAAATTTTGTGGCGTTTTTATCTTTTTCAGGATCGGCTGTATAAATGCCATCTACACGCGTACCTTTCAAAATCACATCAGCATTGATCTCAATAGCACGTAATGAGGCAGCTGAATCGGTGGTGAAAAATGGATTTCCTGTTCCGGCACCAAAGATCACTACACGTCCTTTTTCAAGGTGTCTTACCGCTCTACGACGAATGAATGGTTCTGAAATTTCTTTCATTTCAATCGCGGATAATAATCGAGTTTTCACCCCCACAGATTCCAACGAAGCTTGCAAGGCCATGGAATTAATCATGGTTGCCAACATTCCCATGTAATCACCGTGCGTGCGGTCCATTCCACCCTCTTCTGCTTGAACTCCTCTAAAAATATTGCCACCTCCAATCACAATTGCTACCTCAATTCCACGTTCCAACACTTCTTTGATCTGACCAGCATATGCTGCTAACCGCTCGTTGTCAATACCAAATTGCTTGTTTCCCATTAGAGATTCACCGCTTAATTTTAGTAGGATTCTTTTGTAACTCATAATTGAAATTTCGCAACAAAGATAAGATTTTCTTGAATAGTAAAAAGCGCTGGAGTGATTCCTTAGCGCGCTATCGACATCTTTAATTTCTGTCCTTTCACTTTTTCGCCCTGTATGGACTGCAGCACACTCTTAACTTTAGACCTTTTTACTGCTACATAAGAGGTAAAATCCAGGACTGATATCAAGCCAATTTCATCCTTGCTTAATCCTCCTTTTTGAGAAAGAAACCCTACCAAATCAATCTTATTTATTTTGTTCTTTTTGCCTCCGCTAAAATACAGGGTAATCCAATTAGAGTCTACCGGTGATAATCGTTGAGCAGATAAATTAAATTCTGCAGCAGGTACATCTACATAGTCAGGAACAGGTTCTCCCGTGTTTACCATCAGATAAATATTTCCTTGCTTTTGAATGCGCGCTGTTCGACCATTTCGATGCGTAAATGCTTCTTCGGAATGTGGATATTGAAAATGAACAACATGCTTAATTTCCGGAATATCCAATCCTCTTGAACCCAAATCGGTGCAAACCAAGGTATGCTCACTTCCATTTCTAAATTTTAACAAAGCGCGCTCACGGTCATCTTGTTCCATTCCTCCATGATAAAATACAGCAGGATAATCATGTTCATCAAGAAACTCAACCATTTTTTCTGTCGCTTCTCTGAAATTACAAAAAACGATTGCTTGCTCGCCTTGAAAAGAACACAGCAGCTTCAACAACCCTTCAAACTTAGCATCTGGCTTAACGGTTACTTTCCATTTAACAAAATCTGGCTCTGTGGAACGATCTAAAAAATAAAGCGTTTCAAAATCTTGAACCGGAAAAAAGGAAGGAATTTCTTGTAATTCAGTAGCAGAAACTAAGGTTACGCTATCCAATTGAACTAATTCTTGGGTAATAAAATCCAGTTGGTCATAAAATCCAAATTCTAAACATTTATCATATTCATCAATTACTAATGAATGAACCTGTTTCAGTTCGAGCCTACCTCGATCAATGTGATCACATAATCTTCCAGGTGTTCCAATAACAAGGTGGCATTTGCCTTCCAAACTCTTTTTTTCGACTTGAACAGAATGACCACCATAACAGGTGGTAACCTTGAGGCCGGTTTTAATTGATTTGAAAACCTGTTCAATTTGAACGGCCAATTCGCGGGTAGGAGCAATTATCAGTCCTTGCAATTCTAATTTTTCAGTATCAATTCGCTCAATCAGTGGCAGCAAGAAACCAACTGTTTTGCCTGATCCGGTTTGAGACAATAGAATTCTATTTTTCTGGTTAGCCGTTTTCAGCATGCGGTGTTGCAATTCATTTAAATTTTCAAAACCTAAATTGCTAACATATTGCTGCAGTTGTTCGTGGGAAATAGACATGTTTCTTTTTGTTATTGGCACAAAGAAACGGATTCCATAGCAAAATCCATTATAAAACGTAATTTTGTGTAAAGTCGTTTGATATGCCTCAAATTGTATTAGTGGAAGATGAATCTAGTTTACATGAATTAATAAAACTTAATTTAGAATTAGAGGGGCATTCCGTTTCTTCCTTTTACTCCGGAAAAGAAGCATTAAAATCAATCGCCCAGCTCGTAAAATCAGATTTGATTATTTTGGATATCATGTTACCCCAAGTGAGTGGATTAGAAATTTGCGAGGCCATTCGCAAAATAAGTGAAGTTCCAATTCTATTTCTATCCGCCAAAGGAACGACTTCCGATCGAATCATTGGATTAAAAAAAGGAGGAACTGATTACTTGGTAAAACCGTTTGATTTGGAGGAATTACTGCTGAAAGTTAGTATCCTTACACGAGCACGAAACTCCAAAAAAGATATAAAATCAGTTCAAATAAACAATAAAACAATCTATTTTGAAACGTTTGAAGTGCGTGATGAAGACAATCAACTCATAGAAACGCTAACGAAAAAAGAGGTGGAGCTACTTCGTTTATTTGAATCAAAAGCAGGACAGGTAATTTCTCGAGATGAAATTTTAGATACCGTATGGGGACAAGATCAGTTTCCATCAAGTAGGACAGTGGATAATTTCATTGTGGGATTTCGGAAATTGTTTGAGGTAGACCAAAGAAATCCTCAGTTTTTTCAATCTATTCGAGGGGTAGGATATAAATTTGTAAAAAGTTAATTAAGTAATGTCATCAATTTCTTCAGATAAACAATTAAAATACGATCGGGCATATTTACGCTTAGCAGCCTCTTGGGCGGGTCTTTCACATTGTAACCGAAAAAAAGTAGGCGCAATTATTGTTAAGGATGGAATGATCATTTCTGATGGATATAACGGTACCCCCTCTGGATTTGATAATTGCTGTGAAAATGATTTAGGGGAGACACATTGGTATGTATTGCACGCCGAGGCGAATGCCATTTTGAAAGTGGCAAAATCGACCAATAATTGCAGTGGCGCTACCTTGTATTTAACTTTATCTCCTTGCAAAGATTGCAGCAAGTTAGTGATACAATCCGGCATAAAACGAGTTGTTTTTCAGCATGGATACAAAGATCCAGAAGGAATAAATTTTCTGGAACAAGCTGGAATAGAGATTGAACAAATTGAAAACATTGAAGATGGAGAAAAATAAATGGTGGCTTCCCTTAGTTGTTTCCATAACCCTTTGTATTGGACTGGTAATAGGACACATCGTCACGCGAAATGGGGTTTTTTCGGGAAATGGATACAATGGAAATCGCATCCAAAAACTGCAAGACATCCTCAATTTAATTGACAAAAATTATGTCGATAATGTGAACCCCGACAAAGTATTCGAAGAGAGTATTGTTGAAATGTTACACAAATTGGATCCACACTCTAATTACATCCCGGCCAGCGAACAACAACGTGCGGCTGAAATGATTGAAGGCAAGTTTGGTGGTGTTGGTCTACGCTACTTTATGTTGCGCGATACGATTTGCATTACCCATGTAATCAAAGGTTCGCCATCTGAAAAAATAGGAATCAAGGCGGGAGATAAAATCGTAACCATCGATGGTAAAAATGTTGCCAAGGTAAAAATTGAAACGGACAAAGTGATGTCTATGCTGAAAGGTCCTGAAGGAACGAAAGTAAACGTACAAATTGTAAGACAAAAGAAAAAAATGTCGTTCAATATAACACGGGGAATTATCCCTATCGAATCGGTTACTTCTGCCTACTTAACGGGCAATATTGGATATATAAAAATTGAACAATTCTCAGTAAATACTGCCGAGGAATTTAGATCAGCAGCTCGTGTCCTCAAAGGAAAAGGTATGCAAAAACTAATTGTTGATTTACGAAACAATGGTGGTGGTGTACTTGGAGCAGCAACAGAAATTGCCGATGAATTTTTAAAGGATGGTCAAACGATTTTAAAAACTATAGGGAAAAAAATTGGCACAAAATATTACAAAGCAACTGCAGAAGGAGAGCTTGAAAACATGCCTTTAGCGATCTTAATTAATGCAAATTCAGCTTCAGCAAGTGAAATCGTTGCCGGTGCCATTCAGGATAATGATAGGGGAATTGTGGTTGGACGAAGATCATTTGGAAAAGGGCTCGTTCAAGAAGACACTAAATTGCGCGATGGCAGTGTTATTCGGTTAACTATTGCGCGGTATTACACGCCAACCGGTAGGTGTATTCAGCGACCTTACAACGGGAAATATGACGAATACTACCAAGATCGCGGAGGAGAAAATGATGCGGAATTATACCATCCTGACAGTTCAATCTTTGTTGATTCCTTG
>CAZTFG010000044.1:12401-16779 GCA_964612725.1 uncultured Lishizhenia sp.
ATGGTGGTGGTGGAATCATGCCGGATGTATTTGTGCCTTTTGATTCAACCGGAAATAATATGTATTATGCCGCTTTAAGAATGTCGCCTGCCTTTCAAGCATTTTCATTTGACTATGTAGAAAACAAACGCACCCAATGGAAAAACGTAGATGATTTTATCGCTCGTTTTGTGGTGGATGACATGCTATTGGCTCAATTTGCTGCTTATGTACAACGTGAATATAAAATACCATTCGAACGCACTGCGTTTTTACAAAGCAAGAAACAAATAGCGCGCTTACTGAAAGCACAAATAGCGCAACAATTATTTGATGATTTTGGATTTTATAAGGTCTACAACGCGGGCGATAATGAATTTGCCAAAGCATTACAGTTGTTGTTGAAAAAATAAACCTGTATAGAAAGATTAGCTGAATTGGATCTTACAATCAGGTTCATCAACTTTTTATTTCCTACTCAATGGCTTTTCAATAATTATGAATAGTAGACCAAAAAGGATTATCCCTCCATTTTTTAATAAATGGGTTAAAACTAGAGAGTTGAATTGTATCATTGAAAACAACCAATAGATCAATATACTTGCACCCAAGTACAACCCAAATTTTTTCAAGTTATAGGGAATTGGATAATGAACTTGTCCCAATATATAGGATAAAATCATCTGAAAAGCGTATACAATCAGCGTAGCCCAAGCACTCGCCCAATATCCATAAACTGGAATGAATATTACGTTTATAACTATTGTGAGAATGGCTCCACAAATAGCAATATACGCACCAAATTTTGTTTTGTTGGACAACTTATACCAAATACTCTGATTATAGTAAATTCCAAGAAAAATATTGGCCAACAATAAAACAGGAACCACACCAAGCCCTACCCAGTAGCTTTCGTTTTGAATGAAATGCTTAAGGATATCAATATTTAAAGAAACTCCAAGAAAAATGAGGCACAAAAATGCAATGAAGTAATTCATCACCTTCACATAGATTTGATTCTTGTTTTCACTTTTATGTTGTGCGAAAAAAAAGGGTTCAGCAGCGTATCGAAAAGCCTGAATGATGATGGTTACGAGCATGGCCAATTTGTAACACGCACTGTAAATCCCCACTTGAGCTTCCGCATGCGTTAATGTAGACGGATCAGATGCTTCATATAATAAGTGCTTTAACAGAATACGATCCAGTGTCTCATTAATAATTCCTGCAAAACCGGCGATTACCAATGGCGCTGCATATACCAACATAGAACGCACCAGGTGTCCATTCGGCTTGAAAGAAAGCTGAAGGAAATCCTTGTACAACAAGATCGGTTTAATAGCAGAAGAAATTAGATTGGCCAACAAAATATAAAACACTCCTTGTTCTGGATTATTCGGGTCGAATAAAATCAGCATGAACACTAAATTCAATAGGATATTTATGAATATAGAAGCAAAGTTAATTCCGGCAAATTGAAGCGCTTTTTCCTCTGCTCGCAATCGTGCCAATGGCAGGGAAGAAAGTCCATCCATCACAACAATGATTCCAAGCAATATAATATACTCCGGATGTTCATTGAATAACAAGGCATTTGCAATCGATTGATTAAAGAGAAAAATGCCGGCAAGAAAAAATAAATTAACTACCGTGAGTACAAAAAATCCACTGGTAAACACATCTTTTTCGTTTGTATTTTCCTTTCTAAAACGGAAATAAGCTGTTTCCATTCCAAAGGTCAATAACACCACTAAAAAAGCCACCCATGCATACAATTCGGAAACAACTCCATAATCTGAAGCATTGGTAAATTTATACGTGTATAGAGGAACAAGAAGATAGTTCAACAACCTTCCCACAATACTGGATAAACCATAAATGGCCGTTTGTCCGGCTAATTTCCGGATAGGGTTACTCATTCCCCTCTAAAATTTGCTTTTCTTTTTTCTAAAAATGCGGAGGTACCTTCTTTAAAATCAGCCGTTCCGAAACATTGTCCGAACTCATGTATTTCTGTATCATAACCGTTAATACCATCTGTAAAATTGGCATTAACAGAGCGAATGGCAGCAGCGATAGCAGTTCCAGAATTTTGAATGATTTTTCGCGCAATTTCTTCTGCTTTCTCGAGTAATTGTTCAGGTTCAACTACATAATTCACAAGACCCCATTGTAAAGCATCACTTGCTTGAATCATTCCGGCGGTGAATACCATTTCATTTGCTTTACCTCTTCCCACAAGCTGTGTCAAACGTTGGGTGCCTCCATATCCAGGAATTACTCCCAACGAAACTTCGGGTAGACCCATCCTTGCATTGGTAGATGCTAATCGCATGTGTGAAGCCATGGCTAATTCTAAACCACCACCAAGCGAAAAACCATTCACGGCAGCTATTACAGGTTTGGACATGTTTTCAATGTAACTAAATAAAAGCGCTTGACCTTGTGCAGCCAATTGTTGTCCTTCTTCCACAGAAAACGAAGCAAATTCCTTTATGTCTGCTCCTGCCACAAAGGCTTTTTCACCCGAACCAGTTAGGATGATTACACGGATGGAATTGGAAGTGTTTGCAAGAGATAGACAATCATGTAACTCAGCGATTGTTTGTTTATTCAACGCATTTAACTGAGCTGGTCGATTAATGGTAATAAAGGCCACTTGATCTCTTTCTTCAAAAAGGATATTTTGATACATAAACATTTTTTTGGTAAAGATAAAGTTTGGGTACTATATTACAATCTATTTTAATGACTTTATGTGTCTAAATTTGCACTATTATTGGAAAATTTGCTACTTTTGGTTTTAGTTAAACTAACAAAACTAAAATTCCAAATTAGTTCATTTTATGAAAAAGAAAACCTTTATTGTCCCTCATGATTTTACTCCGGTTGCAGATATTGCATTGGATCATGCCATTCGAACAGCTGCTCCGCTTGGTGCAAAAATTTATGTTTTACATGTTGTTTCCAAAGAAAAGAGCATTTCTGAGGCTGAAGAAAGTTTAAATCATGTTGTAAAGAAATTCGACCATTTGGGTGTTGATTTAATTCCAAGTATTCGAATAGGAAGCATCTTTGAGGATATTGGTGATTTTGCGAAAGAGCACCAATCTGAATTAATTTTTATGGGAACGCATGGCGCTCATGGATGGCAGCATATTACTGGAAGTCATGCCCTAAAAGTGGTGACTAATTCGGACGTGCCATTCGTAATTGTTCAAGACAAAAAAATTAAATTGGAAGGATACAAGAACATTGTTGTTCCAATGGATTTACATAAAGAAACAAAACAAAAATTAGCGATGGTGGCTAATCTTGCTACTTACTTTAATTCAAAAGTACATGTGGTTACTCCAGATGAAACTGATGAATTTTTGAAACACCATGTTCAAGCAAATATTCAATTTGCTAAGAAATTCTTTTCAGAGCGCAATATTGAAATGGAATCATCAATTGTTCCTAGCAGTGGTTTTGATAAAGAAGTTGTAAAATATGCGGTTGGTATAGACGCTGATTTAATTGCTATTATGAATATCAATAGAACCAGTTTCTTATCTGCCATCACAGCTAACTACGAACAATATATCATTACCAATGATGCTAAAATTCCAGCGTTGATTGTCAATCCTATCGAAACAGGAGGATACGGACAAAGTATTTTGTTTAGCTAATATATACGAACTGAAAGGAAAGGAGGGTTAAATAATCCTCCTTTTTTTGTTCCAATAAATCGTGAGTATTATTCCGTTCATCAATACAATCAAAAGGGTTATCGGAGGTAGATAATAAGGCCATTTGACAGGCGTCCACCAATTACTAAACCCAATAATAAGCGGGTGTGACAAGTTTACAAGCAAAGCCCATTTTCCGAGATGAAACCATTTTTGAGGAAATTTTTCTGGCCAAATTGAGGTTAAAAAAGGAAATAGCATGATCGCTATAGATGAAAGGCCTGAAATTAGTACTAATATACCTTTTTCTGATAAACTGTACTGAACATATAACTCAGCAAAATTGCCTTGCAATCCCAAATAAAGGGATAAAGCAATATGAATGATACAAAATCCAAAGGCACTTAACCCAAACAACCTTCGAGAAGGTAATTTTTTAGAGAATTTAATCAAAGACATGCCCAAAAATGCAGCCGCAGACCATGCAATGGCTTTGTTAAATACAAACAAAAAATAATCCGCATTCAACTGCTTTCCCAAATGATAACGCACAACAGCATAACCATAAAAAACGAAAAATAAGATAAGAATTATCCTCATACAAACGGGTATTCAATCTTCCAAAGATAGAGGCCACAAGCGGCAATGGATTGAGAAGCGGCACTTCGATTTTTTTGTTCAATTATTCCAGGTAAATCTGTTACGAGAATCTTTCCTGTTCCAATATC
>CAZTFG010000045.1:0-13291 GCA_964612725.1 uncultured Lishizhenia sp.
TTAGAAATCATAGTTTCTTCCCTCTCTTGCAACTTCTCCGAATGAGTCGCGTCTGTTAATAGAATTTAAAACAACTTAACTAACGTCACTTTTATGAAAATCAGGGTAATATTTTCCTTCGTCTCTTTTCTTTGTTTCAACACGATTAACGCACAAGTAACATCCATCAATTTATTGTATAATTCTATTCCCGGTATTGGATGCTATTCCAATATGTCGGTGTGTACGAATACGTCATCCTTACCCGAATCGGGCGCGCAAATCATTGTGGATTGGATGGATGGTGACGCGGATACGATGATGGTTTTTTCTGCGCCAAACACGCAAAATTGTTATCTTTTCGAACACAGCTATAGTCAACCTGGTATTTACAATGCCTTGGCAACGGTTACAAGTGGTACGGCTGGTGGTCAGGTTGTTGGTAGCGAAACTATTGAATGGGTAATCACCAATACTTCCAATTGCGGTTTTTTTAATGTAATTACTTTATTAAATCCAAGCGCTACATTTTTAAGTAATATTCCCTATGATGTAGCGGATAACAGTGGAACTATCACAACAATTTATCCAACCAATTCTTTCGGAAATGCATATTACACTGAATTGGATATAGCCAATACTCCGTACACGGTTTCAGTAAATCCATCGTGGCTGCAAAGCAATGGATACATCCAAACTTCACCCAATTTCACCATTAATTCTTTTGATTTGACTGGAAAAGCGGAAAATGTTCCAATGAATGTAAGCGTAGAATGTGCCGGAACAGGTACGGTTTCCAATTTGGCGATTTCATCCGCTTCAGCATTCCAGTTTATAGCTCCACTGCAGCAAGGAAATGTTTCCGTACAAGTGTGCAACGTATCTTGCGGTAATTATGCCAATAGCACTATTCAAATTGCAATCCCATCTGGAGTGACGCCAGATCTTTCTAATTTACCCAATGCCACTTTTGCCAATGATACCGTAACCATTTCAGAACCCTATTTATCAGGTTGCATGGCGTATGGATTTCCTTGCAGCTTTGCTGGAAATACGCCAAGTGGTACCATGTTCAATTTTTCTGTGAACGTATCCGCTCAAGGCGAACAAGATGTTTTATTTAATCAATCTTCATTTTTTGCTATAGTGTTAAATTCATACGATCCAAACGATAAACAATGTAATTTGCCTACGTACATTCAGCCTGATGTGCAAGAAAATATGCAGTATACCATTCGTTTTCAAAATGATGGAAATTATCCTGCATTGAACGTGGTGGTTCGAGATACCATTTCACCAAACCTAGATCTTTCTACCTATCGATTCATAGGAGCAAGTCATCCCGTAACCTATACCATTCATCCTGTTTCACGAGAAATCGAATTTCGTTTTAGTGGAATCCAATTGGCATCTTCTGCGGATAGTCTGGAGGCCAGCCAAGGATATTTTTCTTATGAAATAAAGGAATTGCCGAATTTACCGTTGAATTCTGAAATTAAAAATACTGGTTACATTTATTTTGATTTTAACCCGGCAATTATCACCAATACAACCGTAAACATCAATGGTTATGTTGGAATGCAGGAACAAACGAATAAATCCTTGGATATTTTTCCAAATCCATCAGCGGGATATTTTCAAATCAATGGGGTAGAGCAAGGACAATTGAGTATTACATCCATAGCTGGAAAGGTAATGCTAGTTCAACGTTACGTTCAAGGAGATGTAATTGATTTATCCAAAGTGGATGCAGGAATCTACTTGGTTCGAATGAAAAATGAATCGGGTGAATATACACAAAAGCTCAATGTAATCAATCATTAATTTCCTCAACAAGTACTGAATGTAGGATGAAATGAGTTAACAGAACCTTAGAATTGAATAATTTTCAATCGCTTGTTTTGGTTTGGTAATTGAATTTCAATCAAGTAATTCCCTGATTTCAAGTGTAATAAATTAATTTTTTGATTGGCTTGATACTGCGTTTTAAATACGATTTTTCCAAACACATCATACACGATGAGTGGGGTTTGATCGGGTGTGTTGGTTAATTCAAAAATGCCATGACTTGGATTAGGTATGATGGAAATTTCCGCTGGCAGTATATTTTCTGAAACTGCAAGCGAATTATCTTGAACAATAGTTCCGGTTTGGTTAATTACCCAATTTAATGGATCAATTGTTAAGGTTGATGTGGTACTTAATGTTCCTAAATTAGCAATAGAGAAAAGCTGTGTATTAGCCGTGATATCAAATCGGATGGTGGTATCAGGAACTCCAACACGGTTAAATCTAAGGTCTATCGGATTGGTAAAGGTAGGTGTGATGGTTGGTTTAGAACTGGTGTGAGTTATTTCTACCAATGCATCGGGTCCAACTTGCTCCCATCGAACGGAATAGGTTGGATAGCCTTCACCAAAATACCATTGTTCAAAAAAAGCATCTAGGTTCACTCCTGAATAATTAGCAACAAAATTCTTAAAATCTAAGCCAGTAGCAGTACTATCTTTATACGTAGTTTGAAAAGAACGCAACGCATCAAAAAAGATGCTATCATTATTGATAATGTATCGAATGGTATGAATGATGCCTGCTCCTTTGTCATAAGTTAATCGACCACTAAAAATTCGTGCTTCATTCAAACTATCTAGTACCCAAACACTGCCTCCCGACTGACTCATAACATTGGTGTGCACATCTGACATGTGTTGGTTTTTTTCTGCCGGATATAAATTTTCAAGCATTAAATATTCACTGTAAGAAGCAAAACCTTCATTTAGCCAGATATCGCACCACGAAGCACAGGTCACATTATCACCCCACCATTGATGGGCGAGTTCGTGAGAAGTAAGCGTTTTCTCAAAAAATCCTTGCGTAGTCATGGTTTGATGTTCCATACCTCCTGAAATCGGAGCCATGCAGTGTCCGTATTTTTCATTCTCAAAAGGGTAGGGACCATATAAATCATAGTACAACTCAATAAAATCAGCTGTTTCATTAATTTGGTTAATGAAGTTAGGTAACGTTTGTGGGTTGTCGTAAATGTAGTTTTGAATCAAAATAGGGTTTGGTGCTCCAACGGGATTAGCATAAATGGAATAATCTACATATTTTGCTACAGCTACTGAAATTAAGTAGTAATCAATCGGGTAGCGATGCTCCCAATGGAAGGTCAACATGCCATTTCCTAAGGTGTCAACATGAGTTAAAATACCGTTTGATCCTGCTTTACAGGTATCCGGAACAGTAATACTCACAAAAGAGCTATCTGCTTTATCCGTAAGACTTTGTTTACATGGAAACCATTCAAAAGCAGAGAAAGGTTCAGATAAAGACCAAACCACTCGATTACCCCAACTTGGAGAGTCATCTGCTGTCATTCCGCTACCACCTAAAGGATTGGTTTGAGCGGTAGGAGGGGTTCCAAAATAATCGATCGCAAGTGAAAATACTTGATTGGCTGTCGCATTTACAGGAACTTTAACGGCGCTTCCCGCTCGGTTAAAAGGAACACTTAGTCCATTTAGTCTTATTTCGCTAATGGTTAAGGTTGAAAATAATTCGAAAAGTGCGGTGTCCAAGGTTGTTTTTGCTCGGGCATCTATTCTTCCCGTTCCTGATAAATAGGTTGATGTATTGGTCATTGATAAATCCAGACCATAAAACAGCACATCATATTTCTCGGTTTCAGCAATTTGATCAACGGTGAGGGTAGCGCTTTTTGCTTGGTGGTTTTCATGTTTTGTTCTTTTGGAACAAGAAATTGAATTTTCTTGAGAAAAGAGAGGGAAAGAGATTAACGATAACAACAGAAACGACAAAGTGATTTTCATGAGATTCGATTTTAATCAAAAATACAACAATATAAAGAGAAGAAAGTGCTTAATCTTCCTTTTTCCAACAAATAAGCTTGGAATCATCCGAACAAGAGATAAATTGATTCTCTTGAAATAGGCAAAGTTGATTGACCGAATTTTTATGTCCGCCTGTTTTGAAATCTATTTTTTGTATTACCTTGAAAGTGGCAAGGTCCCATATTTTGATCGATTTATCTCGACTTCCTGTCAGAAAATGATTCGCATCAAATTGAACCATGGAGTAGATAGCTCCTTTGTGCGCCGGTACTTTTGAAAGTACGTCGTTTTTCAAAGGGTCAAACACATACAGGTATCCATCATAGTCTCCAATAAGTATGTTTTCATTGATCCAAAGCAAAGATTGAATTCCTGTTTTATTGAGGTTAAAGGTGGAAACTTCATTAAAAAAAGTAGTGTCAAAAATACGAAGTGTACCATCTTTAGATCCAACGGCAATCTTCTCTCCTTGATCAATTAACGCTATGCTTCTTATTTTACCGCAATGTAAGGGTAATTGTAGGCTCAGATTGAAATCAGTTAAGTTCCAAACACATAAATTTCCATCCGAATCGCCCGTGTATAGTTGCTGCTTGTAGGTATTTTCTGTAATAGAAAAAATGGCCGTTTTATGGTGTTGAATAAATTTAATTTCCTCTTTTGTAAGGGTATCGATAATATGAAAATCACCGGTTGAACAGCCAACGTATAATAAATCTAACTCTGAACTATGCTGAATCGTGTAGGCAGCAGTTTGAAGTTTTATCGCAAATTTATCTTGCTCTTGCGATGTCAAATTCCATCTAGCCACCCATTTATCCGCACCACTTGAATAAACAAAATGGGAAGCGGTTGAGATAGAGTAAATGGGACCAGTATGATCGTTGAATTCAATTTTTTTGGAAAACACCATTACGAAAGATCCACTAAATCTGTTAATGACGGTTGCAGTAATAATTGAGGATTGATGGTAAATAACTCCTTTGATTTTATGGGGTCATTATCTACACAAACGGTAAAAAGAGCCAAAGATTCTTGCTGTTCTCCAATCATCCAAAGTAAATTCACTTCCCACAACCAAGATTCAGTTTCCTGACCATTTTCCAAATTAAAAGCATGAATAAACCGTTGACAATCAACAATGTCAATTTTAGAATAGACTTCCATGTATGCGGTTAAACATTCCATATCTGAGGCATCTAATTCCAACGATTTTTTCAAAAATTCCATCCCCAAAGTTAATTCCCCAATTTTGACATAGGCAGACCCAATGAGTTGATGAATGACCGGATTGCTAGGTTCCAAATCCAACGCTTTATGCATCAAAACAATTCCTTCTTTGCTTCTTCCTTCCAAGTCTTCAAGAATACCAAGACCCAACCAAGGTTCAGAAAATTCAGGAGACAATTCGATGCTTCTTTTATAGCATTCTCTGCTTAATTCATATTCATGAATATTCTCATAGGATTCCCCCATGTAGCAAAGTGCTAAAGGATCTTCCCCATCGAGTTCGATGCATTTGCTGAAATTTTCAATGGCCTGATGAAACTTATCGGATGAAAGGTATGCATTTCCAAGATTGAAATAGGCAGCACCGGCATTTTCATTAATAATTAAACAATAATCAAAGGCCCAAATCGCCTTGTCGTAATTTTCATTTCGAAGATAAAAGCTACCTAGCTGATACCAAGCAATATAGGAATAAGGGTTTTCGTCTACAAATAAGGATATTTGTTTGATTCCGGCATTAAAATCACCGGTTTTTTCATAGCAATAACAGATTTCTGAAAAGGCAAATTCATTTTTTGGATTGTGTAGTAATCCTTGTTGTAATATTTGAATAGCACCGTTAAAATCATGCGCATTTTCATATTCAACTGCAAGATCAACGAAAATTTCATCTTTTTCAAACTCCTCACAAACTAGCAAGGCTTGTTTATATAATTTGATGGCATTCTTCGAATCACGTATTTGGCTATGCAGGGCTGCTTTCGTTAAGAGAAGTTCACTTTGGTAAGACTCCAAGATTTCAATCTGGTTAACCATTTCTAGGGCGTCAGAAATCAATCCAAGACCAGCCATAGCTTGCGCCTTACGTAAATTGAAAACTTGATAATGAGGCAATTGATTTATTCCAAATTCTGCTGCAACTTTGGCTTTACTGTAATTGGAATTAAATAAATAATAGTCGATAATGGACTCAATTCTATCTCCATCAATAAAGCCGATTGATTCACCATTCAAATGTCTTTCAAACTGCTCAATATCAGTACTTAATTCCTTCCCTGAAAATTCTTCTTCGTCGTCAAACATTCGATTTATTTTTCACTAAAATTAATTGAATTCAATTTTTTTAGCTAATTATTTCCCCCTCCTTTATCCACAAATAATGCAATTTATTAACCAATTGAAAATTATTCCCAATGCGTTACATTGCCTGATTCAATATTCCAAGTGTATTCAGTGATGGATGCACCATTTTTAGTATAAGTGGTTACCGAACTTGGTGATTCATGTCGCAAATATACATCTGCATTATTATTTTCATCAATTCGCACTCTTCGTGTGATTAATAGTTGTGTTTTTCCTTTTTCACCTTTACTAAATACACCTTGTGTAATTCCTTTTTCATAAGGAACGCCTTTGCTATTTAACAATCCGCCTCCTTTTGTTTTCGTTGGTACAGCTTGTCTATGTTCATCTAAATACTTGAGGTTATCGGCTACAGATTGTGCATTTCGTTGTGCGGAAGCTTCTCTACTTGCTTTTGCAATTTTAGCCAAACTATCATAACTTTTTTGATCATCACTAATTGACTCAATGCGTTTTTCAGTTTGATTGTGACTTTCTTCTCTGAATTTCAGGTGTTTACTTTCCGAAGAGTCAATAGATGCATTTATCTCATGGATGCGGTCTTTATTTTTATTATTGATCGTTGCTACGTCTTTTTCCGTTTTTTTATTGGCTTCTTTAACATCTTGCGCAATTCCATTTTTTTTATCCTCGTTTGATTTTATTACTTGATCTCTTTGAACAAGGTAATCTTTGCGGTTTTGATTGATTGATTGAATTGATTTTTCTTTTTCCTGCCCAATTTTTACTTGAGCACTATCTATGGATTTTTGGTTGTCGTTTAAGCCTTTTAATATTGTTTTTTCACGTTGAATATTGGCTTGATTCATCGTGTCTTTATTTTTTTCAAATGCTACAAAAGGAGCTTTTTTCTCATCTGCGTAGGTTTTCATCATCTGATCTCTACCGGTTTTATAATCGATTGGATCACCCAAATCATCTAATTTTGAACCATTTACCATCGTGGAAGAGGAAGAATTAATCGGTTTAATTCCTTTTTTTCCATTTTCAGCGTCTAATTTAATTTTGTCGAGTTCTTGTTTTTCCGTTCCTGTGAATATAGATGCATTGGACTGAATAAAAAACAACCCTTTATCAGCTTCTATGATGGCATCATCCCATTTTTCAGCTGTCAAATTACTGTTACCATTTATTATTGTTTCCAACACCGTTACCTTGGTAGTGAGTTGTTTTATTTTTGGATTATTTTGTTTGCTTTTTAAGGGTTGACTCGATAAAATCGTTTTTACTTTACTCAAATCTTTATCCAACAATGCTTTCTCGGCTTTGGCAAGTTGATCGTTAAAGGCTTCATTAGAATTTCCTTGCGCGTGATGAGAACTAATTCCAAGAATAAAAAGCGAAAAAAAGACGATTAATCGTGTCATGGTTGATTGTTTAGGTGAATCAAATTATCTTTGATCACAAGTATTAACAAATTTCTTTAAAAAAGTTAACTTAAACAAAAAATGTTGCAACTAAATCAATTAAGTTTTTGGGAAAGGAAGGCCTTTTTGGATTCCATTGATTTTGCCATCATTGGAGCTGGGATTGTAGGATATACAACAGCGATTCAAATTAAAGAAAAATACCCTAATGCACGCGTGTTAATACTGGAAAAAGGGTATTTACCATCAGGGGCTAGTTCTAAAAATGCAGGATTTGCTTGTTTCGGTAGTCCAACAGAAATTTTTGATGATTTGAGTCAACAATCAGAATTGGAAGTTTGGAAAACAGTGAAAATGAGGTTTGACGGCTTGTCGGAATTAATGCGTATTGTGGATGGTAAAGATATTGGATATGAAAAAAATGGATCGTGGGATTTAATCTTAGATGAGGAGAAAAACACACCAATTGATTCAGATTTCATTGAATACCTGAATGAAAATTGTTTCAAACATATAGGAATTAACAATGTTTATCGTGAAGATAAAAATGCGGTGAATTCATTTGGTTTTAAAGGCGTTAAAACAAGTTTCTATAATGCCGAAGAAGGCCAAATTGATACGGGTAAATTAATAAGCGTTCTTCATCAGATTGCCACATCACTGAATGTAATCACTCTTTTTGGAATTGAATTGAACAGCTTCCTAGATGAATCATCGAATGTAAGGTTAATAACCAATATAGGTGAAATTCTTTCCTCCAAATTATGTATTTGCACCAATGGCTTTGCTAATCAATTTTTACAAAATGAGGTGAACCCGGCAAGAGCACAAGTGCTGGTTACAAACGAATTAGAATCGTTACCTTTCAGAGGAACATTCCATTTAGATCGAGGATATTATTACTTTCGAAATATTGGAAATAGAATCCTCTTGGGTGGTGGACGAAATCTAGATTTTAAAGGTGAAACTACAACTGATTTAACCGTTACACCACGTATTCAAGATGCACTAGTTGAATTGTTGTCAACGGTAATCATTCCGGGTAAACCATTCGAAGTGGAATATCAATGGGCGGGAATAATGGGAGTAGGGGACTCGAAGTCACCAATCATCCGTAAACACACTGAAAATGTTGCCTTTGGAGTACGAATGGGGGGGATGGGAGTTGCTATCGGAAGTTTAGTTGGAAAGAAATTATCAGAAATGTGGACATAAAAAAAGCTGTCAGAAACTGACAGCTTTAATCTTTTGCTTAACCCTTAAGTTTAGCTCAATGAAAAACGTTTGAATTCTGTAACAGTTAAACCTGCCGCAGTATTTTCGAGGAATTGCTCTACAGTTAATTTATCATCACGGATAAATTGTTGGCTTAATAACGTATTTTCTTTGAAGAATTTGTTTAATCTTCCTTGAGAAATTTTATCAGCCATATCAGCAGGTTTTCCTTCTTGAATAGCCAATTCTTTTCCAATTTCTAATTCTCTATCAATTGTATTTTGATCAACTCCTGATTTATCAATAGCGATTGGATTCATAGCGGCAACTTGCATTGCTACTTGACGACCTACTTCATTCATATCTGCTCCGTCTGCTGAAAAACCAACTAATGTTGCTAATTGATTCCCAGGGTGGTTGTAAGCAACAACTTTCGCCGCATTTACAACTGCGTAGCTTGATAAATCTAATTTCTCTCCAATAACTCCAATTTGTTCAGTAATTTTTTCATCAACTGTTAATCGGTCATCATATTTTAATGCTTTCAATGCATCTGCATTTGCAGGTTTGTGTGCCAAAGCGATATCAATTAACGATTGAACTAAAGAAACATATCCTTCGTTTTTTGCTACGAAATCCGTTTCGCAATTCAAAGCAAGGATTACTCCACTTTGACCGTCTTCAGACGCTTGAGCTAAGATAATTCCTTCTTTCGCATCATTATCTCCACGTTTAGCGGCGATTTTTTGACCTTTTTTACGTAGTATATCGATTGCCGCTTCAAAATCTCCATTAGCTTCAACTAATGCGTTTTTGCAGTCCATCATTCCAGCGCCAGTTTGTTGGCGTAACTTATTTACATCAGATGCTGTAATTGCCATTGTTCTTTATTTTTCTTAGTTCTCAGTTGTTGTTTCTGTAGTTGTAGCAGCTTCGTTATTCGCTACTTCAACAGCTCCTGTTGCTACTTCAGCACCTTCTTTTTCAGAGCTTTTCGCATTTTTTCTTTCTTCTAATCCTTCTTTGATTGCTCCACAAATTTGATCTAAAATGATAGTGATAGATTTCGTAGCATCATCATTTGCAGGAATTGGAAAATCAACAAATTTTGGATTTGAATTTGTATCAACCATAGCAAAAGTTGGAATATTCAATTTTTTTGCTTCAGCTAATGCAATATGTTCTTTCAATATATCGATGATAAAAATTGCAGCTGGCTGACGAGTCATATCTGCAATTGAACCGAAAGTTTTTTCTAATTTCTCTCTTTGACGCGTTTTGAAAAGTTTTTCTCTTTTGTTTAATGTATCCCAAGTACCATCTAACTTCATTTTGTCGATAGCAGCCATTTTACGAATCGATTTTCTAGTCGTTTGAAAGTTTGTCAACATTCCACCCGTCCATCTTTCTGTAACGTAAGGCATATTAATTTCAGTAACTTTTTGAGCAATGATTTCTTTCGCTTGCTTTTTAGTTGCTACAAATAATACTTTTTTGCCTGATTTTGCAATTTGTTTCATTGCAGCACATGCTTGATCTAGATGAACAATTGTTTTGTTCAAATCAATAATGTGAATACCCTTTTTCTCAGCGAAAATGTAAGGAGCCATTGCTGGGTTCCATTTTCTTTTCATGTGTCCAAAATGAACACCTGCATCTAATAATAAATCAAAATTAACTTTAGACATAATTTTCTTTTAAATTGTTTACTTTCCTATATATTTAGTCAACAAAACGAGGGTCCGTAATAGAAAGTACTCGCTTGTTTGGATACTAAACTTCCAATAAATATTAACGTTTTGAGAACTGGAATCTTTTTCTCGCTTTCGGTTGACCTGGTTTTTTACGTTCAACCATTCTTGGATCACGAGTAAGTAATCCTTCTGAACGTAAATTCGGTTTGTTATCCACAGCTATTTCAACTAATGCACGTGAAATCCCTAAACGAATTGCTTCTGCTTGACCATTAATTCCACCACCTGAAACATTTACTTTAACGTCATACTGACCTAATGTGTCAGTTGCTGCAAAAGGTTGATTGATTTTGGCTTGTAAAATGTCAATTGGAAAAGCAACTTTATAGTCTTTTCTATTTACAGTAATACTTCCATTTCCTTTAGAAAGGTAAACACGAGCAACAGCTGTTTTTCTTCTTCCTAATGTATTGATAACGTCCATACGAATTATGAATTATTTAAGTGAGTCTATATTTAAAACTTCAGGATTTTGAGCTTGTTGACCATGCTCTGTACCTACACAAACGCGTAAATTTCTGTACAAGGCTCTACCCAATGCATTTTTTGGTAACATACCACGAATAGCTTTCTCTAGAATTCGCTCAGGATGTTTTTTCAACAATTCTTCAACTGTAGTAAAACGTTGTCCTCCTGGATACCCAGTGTAACGTGTGTATGTTTTATCTTTTACTTTATTTCCTGATAAGGAGATTTTCTCTGCGTTGATAATGATAATGTTATCACCACAATCAGCATGAGGAGTATAAGAAGGTTTGTATTTACCTCTAATCACTTTTGCAACTGTACTTGCTAGTCGTCCAACGTGCTTGTCAGTAGCATCAACAATAAACCATTTTTTATCAGCTCTTTCTTTGTTTACAGAGACTGTTTTGTAACTTAACGTTTCCACAATTTTCTAGTTTTAACGAACAATATTCCCAAAATCGGAGTGCAAAGATACTATTTCTTATTTTATCTGCAATAGCTACTTGAAAAAAAATCAATTATTTTCTTAGATGTTCAATTTTGCATTTCTATAAGACAATGGTAAACAATTAAAATTTACAGTTCAATATAATTTTCTAAAGTCAAAAAGTTCACATCAACAAAAAAAACCGGAGTTTCCCCCGGTCTTATTTGTTGCTAAACATAAGATTATTGTGTTAAAATCCATTTCTTAATTTCAGGTTTGCCGTTTATTTCGGTTTCAAGAAAATAAATGCCATTTGGTAGTGAATTAAAATCAATTATTTTCTGATTGTTTCCTGTATTTCCCAAAATGTTTTCTAATTGAACAATCGATCCTAGGGAATTTTTTAACGTAAATGTTACTTCACTTGGTTTTTCTAAATAAAAATTGATATATCCTATTTCATTTGCGGGATTTGGAAAAATGGACATTGTATTTGCTGTGCATTCAATGCTTATTGGTCCATAAAGTGTTTCCTTTCCATCTATATCCAATTGGTTAAGTTTCGCAAAAGAATATCCTTGAGGCACGGTTAAATTGTAATTAGTAATTGTATTACTAAAATGTACAGCTTCAATTTTAATTGGATATAAATTCCAATTCAACCCATCACGAGAAAGTGAAACTTCGTAATAATTACTGTTGAATTCAGAGGCGGTAGACCATTGTATATTAACAACGTCATCTTTGCAAGTTGAACTTATATTAGTTAATTCAACAGGAAGTGCTTCTCCAATTCCATCTCCGATTCCAAAGGGTGAAAATGTTCCTGTGTAGCCATCAAAACGTGCAGAGTAATTTGTAGAATCATTACTTTGAGATTTTTCTACCACCCAAGCTCCATTTGTGTAATGGTACATTTTAAAACGTAAATTAGATAAATAATCAATCACTTCTCCATTGTTATATCTAAATTCAATGTTTATATTCGTTGAAGCATTGGATGTCTCTTTGTGAAGATCCCAAGTTCTTCCTATACGTGCTCCGCTCATGTTATTTCCAGAAGTACCAGCTGAGTACATTCCATTTAAGACTCTAATAGAGTAATCTTCGTCACGATCTGAATTGTTTGTAATGAGCATAAAATTATTGGATGCATTAGCTATAGGATAGGTTACAGTTTGTCCAGAGGGAACTGTGATTTTTAACTTTCCCGTACCCGTAGTTTTTACAACATTATTAGTTCGATTGGTAAAAGACTCCACGGTTAAATTGTAATTTCCCAACACAATATGCTTATCATTTCCATTGAAATCTACATCTCCCCAAGTATAATTTGCTTGAAGTGTTAAGTCTTGTACGGCATTGGATGCAAATTTTATGGATGCACCTGTTACTGGAACCCGATTGTGCGTCCAATTCGCTGCCTGATTATGAGCTTTTATAGTCGTAGCATCGCCACTCGATTGTCCCATCCATTCTGCTGGAATAATTGTTACTGTTGTTTCTCCATAAGCTGAAGGATCGTTTGGATTGACGACAATTAACTTGATTCCAGATCCTTTACCTAATAAAGTAATTGTATTAGAGATACCCGTTAAGATACCTGTGTTAAAATTTACATTACTTATTGTTTCTTCGTTAATTTCAGTTGTACTGCTTAAAGTTACTGCGCTTGTATATCCTGTAAAATCACTCCCCGAACCATTATTTCCATCTTTTGCTTTTACTTTTATTCTAAAGCGATCACCTGATATTTTTTCAGTGAGTGGGGAGTCGTTTTCATCAGTAATAACAAAACTTGCAACGCCTGTTACTGTAACTTGATTGGAAATAACACTTTCTATATTTGATACG
>CAZTFG010000045.1:13391-16639 GCA_964612725.1 uncultured Lishizhenia sp.
GAACTAAGTGTTTTTCCACTTGCTTTGGCGTATGAAGTTAATACATCTGCAGCTGTTAAAGATAATCCACTAATAGTCCATGTTCCAAATGCTGTAACGGTTGTTGTTCCCATTAAAGTAGATCCCGCTTTGTATAAAGTAATTGTCGTTCCAGATGCTTCTGTACTTGTTCCTGTTACTGTTTTTCCAGTTCCGGATGTGTAATTACCTGTTATTACTGGCGCATTCGTTTGTGTAAGTGAAACAGTTACCACCACCTTATTGGATAAACTAGACAACACACTGTTGGTTGCGGTACCAATTGCTCTTGCATAAACTGTATCATTTTCCATAAACCCAGAATAGGAGAAAGTTGCATTTGCACCTGCTGCAATATTTGATTGAGTATTCTGTAATTGACCATTTACATAAAATGTAATGTTGGCAGCGGAAGTATGATTATTTTTTATAGATACTGTGGTCGCAGATGCTGACTGATAAATTGGGGTTGTCATTACTTGTGGCGCAGTGGTTGTTATTGCATTTGCTCCTACATTTATTAAAGAGTAATCCGATGTACAACCGTTACTTGTTACTTTAGCAACATATGATGTGTTTGAAAAATCTGTTTGATTGGTTCCTAATTTACCAATTGGTCCCCATGCTCCTAAACTAGTAGCAGTTGTTGGGTTAGTTCCACTTGAGTTGTCGTTGGTTGCAAGAGTAAAAGTGCCATCTGTATTAATTCTATAAATGGTAACCGTTGCATTAGCGGTGGCAGTCCCTGTTAAGGTTCTTGAACCATTACTTCTTGCGGTAATAACTGGAGGAACTAAGTAACAAGGTTGGCTTCCATAAACATCAACACTATTTGAAACATCAGATAAAGATTTTCCTGATGCCAAAGCTTTAGCTGTTATAATGTTGCCTAATGCAAGACCACTTACACTGGTAAGAGTCCAAGCGTTTGAGGATACGGTCGTTGTTCCAATTTGAACACCGTTTTTATAAATTGTTATAGTTGTTCCATTAGATTCAACACTCGTTCCAGAAATAGTGGTGGAAGAAGTTAAAATTCCAGAATTCACAACGGGGGCTGCTGTTTTCGGTGAAGAAAAGGTAAAGTTTTCATTAGAAAGTTGGTCCAAACTGGCTGAAGGGAATGTATTTACAAGAGCTAACATTAAAGCAGTTCTATCGTTAGAGTACTTTTTATCATCAATACCATTAAAATCTGATATGGTTCCGGCTATTCCACTTTGAGCACTGGTTACAGTAGCGGCTGTCATTCTAATCATTTGGGAGGTCGTAATTCCTAGTCCAGAAAGTGGAACGAAAAAATCGTAAAAATAATCAGCATCTGAGTTAATGGTTGAACTTGCCAAGCTTCTTTGATGATACTCATTTAAATTGTATGAATTATGCAGCGTTGTTCCTCCAGAAGTATGATTGTAAATGGCAACTCGACCAGAATTCCCTGTTTCTAATACGATTTCTTTATCATAACCTGGATTATTTGCTGAGAGTAGCCCTGCGGAAAACGCACCGTCTGTGTCAATTAAAATTGAGTATCCTTTTGTTGCAGTTGAAGCGCCTCCAATTCGAATACGAATAATAAAATAATCGATTCCGCCAACGTTTCTAACTCCTACATAAGATGATTGACTAGTGTTTAGCGCATTGGCTACTAAATCTGTATGTCCTCCATTAGCACCAGTTGTTAAATCACTATGGGGTTCTCCTTCTAATGAAGGAAGTGCTATAAGTTTTATTTCGCTTTCAGTTCCCCAATCCTGAGCGGTTGTAAATCCTTGATTGGTAATTGATATAAAACCATCACCATTTGGATCTAAAACTGATTTTCCTAAAACGCTAGTTGTAGGTTTGTAGATGATTCCTTTGGTTTGAGCGATTACATTTGTTGTGGCCACTATTAAAAGGGCGAGAAATAAAGATTTAATTTGTTTCATTGTATTTTGTTTAGCGATGCAAAGCTGTGTTTATTTCTTTGACAATTTTTCGCATTTAACAAGTCTTATTTTCATTTACATGTTGTTCCTTATAATAACATACGTGTTTTTGCGTATCGGCTTAATGGAAATCAAGCTAATGAAACTGGTTTTTTTTGGCGCAGTATTTGAAAATGTATTTACAATAGTAAAATGAAAATATGAATGACTTAGGAATTAAATTAATTAAACTTAAAATAGGCTCAATTATTTCTTATTTCGTATTTGGGTTGGTTTTTCTTTACTCCTGCGTTCAACAGCAAGATTCAAATAAGAAGCCAACATCGAATAAGAAGCTTGTATTAAATAAAATGGAAAAAGGGAGGTCAATTGATACACTCTTGGTCAATAATGATGCGCCAATTCCTCCCGTGAAGCCTGAAAGAATTATTCCAATAGTACCTACACCTGAACCTCCTATATTACCTGGGGGTTGTCTTGGTCCACCAGAGCCACCGGATCTTTTGCCAGAGGAATATTTCAATGCGGATACCGTTTTAACTATAGCTGAAGTAATGCCAGAATTTCCGGGAGGAAGTAAAGCCTTTACTCAATACGTAAGAGACAATATGATATATCCTGAGATAGCCAAAGAAATAGGAGTAGAGGGAAAGGTCTTTGTTAAATTTATTATACATTCTACCGGACAAATTTCTAGCACGCAAATAGCTAGAGGTGTTTATCCAGCGTTGGATCAAGAAGCAATGCGATTAATAAAATTAATGCCTCGGTGGAATCCGGGAGTACAAAATGGAAAAGCCGTTCCTGTTTATAGTATATTGCCGGTGGTGTTTCGGTTGGATTGAGGTGGAAATAGTTGAACTAATAAAAAAAGCCCTGCTTCGCTTTTCAGACATAGCAGGGCGGAGGTGGAGTCGGAGGGGTTTGAACCCTCGTCCAAACGACGAGTTTTCAAGCTTTCTACATGCTTATTTCTCGATTGGTTTTCGATTGAAGGACGGACAAGAACACCCAAACCTTCAACTTAGTTACTGGAATTTCGCAAATGCTTAGTAACCTCACATTCACTAGCCCAATGGGATGAACTTCCAAATGATAAACCGAATGAGCAGCAGTTTATCGGAAGTACTTGTCCAACTTACTGTACTTCAGTCGGATTAAGCCAATCAACATTCAGTTAATTAAGCAGCAAGTGCGTATGACGTATTGTCAATTATTGTTCGTGACAAGATATTAAAGAGGTTCACCACAACCCTCTGCATGCTGACACTTGACTACCGCTATCGCTGTCAAATCCAA
>CAZTFG010000046.1:0-16624 GCA_964612725.1 uncultured Lishizhenia sp.
TACTGAAACCACCACAGAATCAGTGGCAGTAGAATTTGAACATTGACCTGATACAATGACAGAATAAGTACCAGTTGTGGTTGGAGATAACGAAATGCTATTGCTTGTTTGACTGTTATTCCAAAGATAAGCATAGGGGGGTACACCTCCAGTTACCGATGCATTTAATGTGATATTATCACCTGGACACAATACTAAAGGGTCATTGATTTGTACGTTGAGCGGCTGTATGTCCTCAATGGTTAGGTATAAATTAATTGGAGTAATATTTCCACAAGGATCAGTCAATAAAAAACTAATTGTGATACTTTCTAGCCCTTCTGATAACAAATCGGTAATCGTATTAATGGTAAAATTAATGGTTGAATCACCTGGTAAAAATGTTATGCTTGAGGGGATTCCGGTATAATCAATTGTTGCCGAAGCTGTTCCACTAACTTGTATGGGAATTGTTAGCGTAGAGTTAATATTATCCTGTCTTGATAAGGTTACTAAACCCGACACACAACCTTCCGCCATAATACTTGGTGAATTAAATAAAGTATCTGAAATCACGAAGTCAACCGATACAGGTGTTTGAGATGAAAGACTATTAGCTTCAAGAAAAATTCCAGAATCCCATTCTCCATCACCTACATCTGCCACAGCAAGTACCAAATGATATGTTTCACCACATTGTACTCTTGATACAGCCTCCAATACATCGGTAAAACCATCGTATTGAATATAATATGGATTTCCATTATAAGGCGGGCTGTTTCCATCGCCATTAAAATTGTAAAAGGATGAGTTCGTTATTGCATTTACATTATTTATCGATACAATGCTACCATTTGTGGGTAATTTTGCAATGTTCTGAAGTCCAACAATGCCTGGGCCTGATATGAAAAAACCAAAAACGTCATTGAATCCAGAGCTATTTGGAGGGGCAAATTCAGGATATTCATCTGACCCAAAAACATACTTGAATCGAACGGTGTCTGAATAGGGCACAAAGTCGAATTCCAAGATTGCTGCATTATAAGTTTGGGTTCCGTTAATTAAACTGGTAAGTAATGCAGAGCCTCCCATATTGTTATCCATTCCTGCTCCAGCTTGATTATTGGGTCCTTGTGGGCCTGCACCAGTATTTAGAACAGTTCCGGTGGTCATGACAATTCCTTGATTAATGCCTAGATTTGTTCCAGTTGCGCTGAAAGCTCCAATTGCCGTAGGACTGCCATTAAAAGAAATGTTTGAAACGGTAACCCCAGGACCCAAAAGAACGTTTTGTACAAGACCAAGCGGAGACATTGAAACACTGGTATTGAGTTGAGCTCTACTAGTAAAAAAAAGTAGAATTGCTAATAAACCAATACCATGTTTAATAAATCCCATATCAATTAAACGAAAATTAAAATGAAACGTTGTTAGGGAAGTAATAAATTAACAACATTTTAAGAAAAAACGAAAAGGAATTGAATATGTTTCGATTCTTTATAAATCTTTACCATAAACATGAATATCATTATGGTTTTCTTCGATTTTATCTTTTATTTTCTTGATGGATTTAGCTAATATGAAAATTTCAATACCCACATTTTGTTGAATCCATTTCCAACTAGGCGGCTCATCTTCCACAGCCATTGCTACATGGAAAAATAACTCTAGGTTATTTACAAGTAACCATGATTGTGCTTTTTTATTACCTTCTGCAGCATTTATGAGTGCCATGAGATGCGGGTAACCATTTTGCATCAACCAATCTCTAGCTTCGTTTTTTAGATAAATAGCGTATGTTGACATCACTAATTCAGGATAGCCATTTTCACTTAGCCAAGCAATAAACTTTTCTTCACCTTCAATAGCTTTTGCCCAAGCTAAGACAATTTTGGCGGGATAGTCAACATAATTTGCTGGTAAAAATTTAAAATCTTTATCGGATGGTTCTTGTTTTTTTTTCTTAAAGATCATTTTTCAGAATTTAAACGAGTTCTAGTTCAATTTGTCGTTTGTTTGGTTTAACATCGCAAATTCGAACGGTTACGCGGTCTCCGAAATTGTATTCCTTTTTGGTCTTAGCTCCAATTATTCGAAACGATTCTTGTTCAAAGTAAAATCGATCACCAGGAATGTCTTGAATTGCAACCATTCCTTCGCAAAAGTTTTCATCCATTCTAACAAATAAACCATGATCTGCAATTCCCGTAATTGTGCCTGAAAAAGTTTCTCCTATTTTATCCGAAACAAAAACAGTTTGGAAATACTTGGATGATTCTCGTTCTGCGTCAGCCGCTTTGCGTTCTGTTTTTGAGATATGCTTACAAATATCTTGTAATTCCTGAGCATTTTGATGTCTCTTACCTGTCAATACATCCAGTAAAATCCGATGAATCAATAAATCTGCATATCTTCTGATTGGAGAAGTAAAATGGCTATAGAATTCAAATGATAGTCCATAATGCCCAATGTTTTCAGTGTCATAAACAGCTTTAGCCATAGTCCGAATGGAGAGGGACTGCACAAATCCAAATTCTGAAGAGTCTTTGATTTCTTCAAAAAGTTTATTCAAGCTTTTGGAAATATGTATTGGATTAAAATTCTCTAAATCAATATTGAATTTATCCAAGAATACTTTTAGCTGTTCAATTTTCGCTGGATCTGGTAAATCATGAACGCGGTATACCGAAGTGGGAGGAGTGTGGTTTTTTCTTGGTTTACCAATGAATTCAGCTACTTTTTTATTAGCAAGTAACATAAATTCTTCGATTAATTTGTGCGCATCCTTCGATTTTTTAACGAGTACAGCTGCCGGATTTCCCGTGCTATCCATGCTAAATCGTATTTCCTCCGATTCAATATTCAACGCTCCTTTTGCTAATCTTTTGTGCCGATAGAATTTTGCGATTTTATCAAGTAATAAAATTTCTTCAACGAAATGACCGTTTTTTGTTTCTATAATTTCTTGTGCTTCCTCATACGTAAATCGATGATTGGAAAAAATCCTAGTTTTCCCAAACCATTCAGAAACAATAGAGAAGTTATCGTCAAATTCTAAAACCACTGAAAAACAGTATTTGTCTTCATTTGGTCTCAGTGAACAGGCAATATTGGATAGTTGTTCTGGTAGCATTGGCACAACCCTATCTGCTAAGTAAACGGAATTCCCTCTTTTTCTAGCTTCATTGTCAAGTGGTGATCCTGGTTTTACATAATGACCAACATCGGCTATATGGATTCCAATTTCAATGTTTCCATTTTTTAATACTTGGAACGAAAGTGCATCATCAAAATCTTTTGCATCTATTGGGTCAATTGTAAATGTGGTTATTCCTTTAAAATCCCTTCTTAATTTAACTTCCTCTTCTCTCACTTCTGTTTGAGTAGTTTCAGCTTCAGTAATTACTTCTGATGGGAATTGAAAAGCGATACCATTATAACAGAGAATAGATATCATCTCTGCATCATGCTCATTTTTATTTGAAAGTATTTCAACAACCTCACCCCATAATTTTCCGTTGGATGGCCAATGAGTTATTTTTACAATTACGCGATCACCATGTTTTGCACCGTTTAAAAAATCCTCCTCAATATTTATATCGCCACCTAGTTTAGGGTTATCTACGATAAGTCTAGGTTGTTTGGTGTTGTATCTTACTTTACCAACGATGTGTGTGCGTTCTCTTTTTATTACAGAAACAACTTCTCCTTCAATTCTACGACCTCCTGATTTCAATATTCGAATTTCCACTTCGTCTCCGTCCATGGCATTCCCTAAATTGTTAGGACTTATGAACGTGTCTTTGGGTTGGCCTGCAATTGATACAAATCCAATTCCACTATTCACAATTGATAGGCTACCAATCAAAAGATTTTCATTAGTTGAAAGGCTGAAATCAGCATGTCCAACACGTTTAATTTGTCCTTTGCGCGATAATTCGACTAATTTATCAAATACTAACTTTCTTAAGCTAGGATCTTTAACTTGTAACATACCACAAATCTGACGATGAGTCAATACTTTATTTTTGTGTGCGGTAATAAGTTTTAAAATTAATTTATCGTAAGGGATAGAAGAATTTGTTGGTTGAATTTTTGAGGAACTCTTTTTTTTTGCCATTCGTATGGTTTTATACCATTTTCAAGAATTGTTTAATCGATTCGAGGAAGATTAATTGCCTGTCTTACAACAGTAGATAATGGATAGCTCTTTCTTAATTTAGAATGAATTTCATCAGCTTCCGCTTTGGATCTAAAATCACCTGCATCCAAATAAAAATAAGGAGTTCTATAAGAAACATAAGTGTCAACACCTGGAAATTGTGAAATGAATTTTTTTCGTTGAGACTCAATCACTGTTTTTTCAGAGTCAAAGGAAATATGTAATCGATACCCCATGTAGGACCCTCCTGATTTTCCACCAACAAGCCCCATTATACGACTGTCTGCAAAAACTTTTGTTTGCGAATACCCAAAAGAACTTGACATTAGGATTGATAAAAAACAAACAAGAAGAAAAGAATTGTTCATATATAACTTCATATAATATACAAAGATATTAATTATTTATTCAAGAAAACGAAAATTGGCAAGCTAAAAAAGGAGTTCCTTATTTAGAATGATTTTAAATTAATAAAAAAACAATTAAAATTGTCATGATTTTGTCATAAAATAGGAACAATCTTCTAATTTTGCCATCGCCTATTTGCGTTAAATTGCGTTAAAAGGCAGTAAACTAAATTGTAGAAATAAGTGAAAATATCTTACAATCAGATGCTTAGAAATATTTATCAATGGAGTCACGGGTTTCTTGCTATTGCATTTATAACCGTAATATCTTTAACTAACGCCCAGGATGCAGCCAAATCTAAAGTAGATGGCGCTGGATTGTTTAAAGCTAAATGTGCAAGTTGTCATCAGCCGCACAAAGACGGGACAGGACCAAAATTATTCAAGGTTCGTGATAAATGGTCAGCTGGTGGGGCGAAAGAAGGTTCAATTTACACTTGGGTAAATAACTGGCAAAATGCTGCAGCTACGGACCCATATGCCATGCAAGTTTCCAATTCGAAACCAACGGCTATGTCGGTTTTTCCTGAGTTAAAAAAGGAAGAGATTGATGGAATAATGGATTATGTAGACGCTCAGCCTGAACCTAGTGCTGGTGGAAATGATAAATCGAAATCAGGAGCAGCAGGGGATGCAACAGAAGAATCTGGAGAAACAGAAGGTAATTCATGGACGTGGATTTTATTGGGGATAATTTTTGTGACAGTGATTTTAGCTGTTGGCGGAGTAAGACGTCAGTTAAGTCAAGCGGTGAGAGAAAGTGAAGGTGAGCCAGTAAAAGACCATGAAACTTATTTTTCGGAATTAAAGGCTGTCGCTTGGAAATATAGACTGCATGTTGGTTTGGCTACCTTAGTTGTAGTTATTTCAATAATAGTTGCTCTATTCCAGAGTTTGTTTACAATTGGAGTAACTGAGGCTTATCAACCAAGTCAACCCATCAAATTCCCTCACAGTGTTCATGCCGGAGTAAATGGTATTGATTGTAAATATTGCCATAGTTCTGTTACTAAATCAAAATCTGCTGGTATTCCTTCAGTAAATGTTTGTATGAACTGTCACAAGCAAATTAATGGAGAAGGAAAACCATTTGCAGCGGAAATTCAAAAAATTTATGATGCAGCAGGTTTTGTTAATGGAGAATATAAAAATCCATCAAAACCAATTGTTTGGAATAAAGTTCATGTCTTACCTGATCATGTTTATTTTAATCACTCTCAACACGTGGTTGTTGGTGGAATTGATTGTAAACAATGTCACGGTGATATGGCCAAAATGAAAGAGACAGCCAAAGTTCAACCTGTTTCTGAGTTAAACAAAGTGGAAGGAAACATAAAATTGTCTAAGGCAACTATGACCATGGGATGGTGTATTGAGTGTCATGACAAGAAAGAAATATCAAAAGGACCATTATCTGATAAGAAAGATGGTTACTATAATGAAATCCACAGAAGGTTATTAAATAATGACAAGTCACTTTACCGTAAATATTTGAAAGATAATAAGGTTACTGTAAGTGAATTAGGTGGTTGGGAGTGTGCAAAATGCCACTATTAATAGAAGAAATACAGCGTTCGTTTAAAAAAGAATGATGATGACAAGAAAATATTGGAAAGGTTTAGAAGAATTAAAAGAAACTCCAGAATTCTTAAAATCCAAAGAACAAGAGTTCTCTACTGACATGTCGGTAGATGAGTTTCTAGGTGATGACCAATTAGCTGAGAAGTCTACTGCTCGTAGGGATTTTTTAAAGTTTTTAGGGTTTTCAGTTGCAGCAGCAACCGTTGCAGCTTGTGAAGCTCCGGTAACAAAGGTAGTTCCTTATGTAAATAAACCAGAAGATGTAACTCCTGGAATGCCAACTTGGTATGCATCCACATATTATGATGGTAATTCGTATGCTAGTATCTTGGTTAAGACAAGAGAAGCCCGTCCAATTTATATTAAAGGAAACAGAGATTTTGGAATTACAAAAGGTGGAACAAATCCTCAAATAATTGCATCAGTTCTTGGTTTGTATGATAGTTCTCGTCTTCAAAAACCGACAATTTCAAAGGTTTCTAAGTCTTGGTCATCTGTTGATTCTTCAGTTTCAGCTGCATTGGGTTCTTCAAAGAAATCAGTTTTATTGACTGGAACTGTTATCAGCCCATCACTGAAATTGGCTATCACTGCACTTTCTGAAAAATTAGGAGAAGGTAAATTTGAACATATTCAATACGATGCGGTTTCATATCGCGCAATGAGAATGGCAAACCTTGATAATTTTGGTCAAGCAATAATTCCTTCATACGATTTTAGTAAAGCAAAAACAATTGTTTCTGTTGCGGCTGATTTCCTTGGGACTTGGTTGATGGCTAATTTGTATCAGACTCAATATGGATTAACAAGAAATCCGGATAATAAATGGATGTCAAAGCATTTTCAGTTTGAGTCTATTATGTCGATTTCTGGAACAAATGCAGATTACAGAGGTATGATTAAACCTTCTGAAGAAGCCAATGTATTGGCTTATTTAATTAAGGCATTTGGAGGTTCTGTATCTCAATCTACAGAATTGTCAAGCCAAGCAAAATCAATTGCTGATGAAGCGATAAAAGCATTAAAATCTTCTCGTGGTGAATCAATTATTGTTGCTGGTTCAAATAACAAATCAATTCAACTTCTTGCCAATAAATTAAATAATTTAGTTGGGTCATATGGTGTAACTATTGATTTAAAAAATCCGGTTCACTTATTTGACGGCGATGATGCAAAGGTAAATTCGTTGGTAAAAAACGTAATTGCTGGTCAAGGTCCAGAAACATTAATAATTGCTGGAGTAAATCCTGTTTATTCATTGCCAAATGGTAAACAATTTGGTGATGCCTTGGCAAAAGTTAAAAATACAATTGCTGTATCTACCCATATGGATGAAACAGCTTCTAAATGTCAAATAGTTTGTGCAGAAAGTCACGCACTAGAATCATGGGCTGATTTCAATCCAGTTGGCTCACATTTTTCGTTGGCTCAACCTACAATAAGGCCTCTTTTTGACACTTCGTCACTTTTGGAAAATGTATTAATCTGGGCTGGATTAAAAAAACGAATACTTAAAAACTCTACAGAGGCATTTGATTTTATTCAATCAACATGGAAATCAACTTTATTTGCTGCTAATGAAGAAATTGCTTCATTTACAAACAAATGGAACATGGCTGTTCATAATAGTTGTGTTGATTCATCAAATTCAATGTTGGAGACTAAATCAAATGTGGATTCTCAAGTAAAATCTGAAGATAGTCCTGTCGCTGCAGAAAAATCTGAAATTAAAGAGGAACTTATTAAGACTGTTGGTGCTGCATTAACATTTAAAGAAGTTTCAATACCAGTAACTGCTAAGGCAAGTGGATTGGAAGTAGTATTGTATCAGAAAAATGCAATAGGAACTGGATCTCATGCTAATAATCCATGGTTACAAGAGCTTCCTGATGCAGTAACAAAGGTTACCTGGGATAACTATATAACTATGAATCCATCTGAAATGGATTCATATAAATTTGTTAAGACTTACGATCAAGAAAATGGATTAAGTGTAGCAAAATTAACGGTTAATGGAACAACTGTTTCATTGCCTGTTTATCCTTTGCCTGGTCAAGCACCCGGAACAGTTGGAGTAGCAGTTGGATATGGAAGAGGTTCTAATGGAGAACAAATTGGAAAAGCTGCTTATCAAACTAAAGAATATGGTGGTCATGTAACAAATGAAAGTGGAACTCCAAAATCAATTGGGGCGAATGTTTTTCCTTTCGTGACAATGACATCTGGAATGATGGAGTATGCTGCTACTGGTAAGATTGAAGCAACGAATGAGACCTATAAAATAGCAGCTACACAGATACATCATACTGTAATGGCTCGCCATTCAATTGTACGTGAAACAACATTTGATACCTATCAATCAAAATCTAAGGATGCATATAATCCTGCTCATTTACTTCAAAAAATAGATGAAAATGGTCACCATGTTGAAAAACCGGTGGGTGAATTTGATTTATGGAATAGTCATCCTGTTGAACACGTTGGTCATCGTTGGGGAATGACAGTTGATTTATCATCTTGTATTGGATGTGGGTCATGTTTAATTGCATGTCAAGCAGAAAATAATGTTCCTGTTGTTGGAAAAGATGAAGTTAGACGTGGTCGTGAAATGCATTGGCTTCGTATTGATCGTTATTTTTCATCTGATGAAGAGGCTACTGTAGGTACAAGAAAAGATGACGATACATTTAGTTTTGATAAAGCCGAAATAGCTTCATTGAATCCTAAAGTTGTTCATATGCCAATGATGTGTCATCATTGTAATCATGCTCCATGTGAAACAGTTTGTCCTGTTGCTGCAACTACTCACAGTAACGAAGGGTTGAATCAAATGGCTTATAATCGTTGTATTGGTACTAGATATTGTGCTAATAACTGTCCATATAAAGTAAGAAGATTCAATTGGTTTAACTATCCTTCATATAAGAAATTTACAGAGGTTAACCCGGCTCAAGATGATTTTGGTAGAATGGTATTAAATCCAGATGTAACTGTCCGTACAAGAGGTGTCATGGAGAAATGTTCTTTCTGTGTTCAAAGAATACAAGCTACTAAGTTAGTGGCTAAAAAAGACGGAAGACCAGTGAAAGATATGGAATTTAGTTCTGCGTGTGCAGATGCATGTCCAACACATGCCATTCAAGTAGGAGATTGGAATGATGTTAATTCTTTCGTTCGAAAAAGCTCTTCAGACAAGCGAGCATATCAGGCCTTAGAAGAAGTTGGGGTTAAACCGAATGTTTGGTACAAGGTAAAAGTTAGAAATGAAAAAAATGATTTGTTATCATCAATACAGAAAGATGTTAAACATGAGGCAGCTCATGGTTCAGAGGCAAAATCGAGTAATAAAGGTCATCATTAATTGATAAATTAGAAGAAATGCATAAAGAAGCAGCAATTAGAGAACCCCTCATTTTAGGTCACAAGACTTATCATGATATCACGGAGGATGTTTGTCGACCAATTGAAGATAAAGCGCCTAAAATGTGGTATATTCTTTTTGGAATAGCCTTAATTATTGGTATTTATGGTGTTGGTTGTATTGTATATTTACTAGGTACCGGTATTGGTGTTTGGGGATTAAACAAAACAATCGGTTGGGCATGGGATATTACCAACTTCGTATGGTGGGTAGGTATTGGGCACGCAGGTACCTTAATTTCTGCCGTATTGTTATTGTTTAGACAAAAATGGAGAATGGCCATTAACCGTTCTGCAGAGGCTATGACAATCTTTGCTGTATTTATGGCCGGTATGTTTCCATTGATACACATGGGTAGACTATGGGTTGGTTATTGGACATTACCTTTACCTAATCAATTCGGTTCACTATGGGTTAACTTTAACTCGCCTTTGCTTTGGGACGTTTTTGCCATTTCGACTTATTTATCAGTTTCTCTCGTATTCTGGTACATTGGATTAATACCTGATTTTGCTACAATTAGAGACCGAGCTAAGAAGCCAATTGCAAAAAAGATGTACTCCATTCTTTCTTTTGGATGGTCAGGGCGTGCTAAGCATTGGAATCGTTTTGAATTAGTTTCTTTGGTTTTAGCAGGTTTAGCTACTCCACTTGTATTTTCTGTACACTCTATCGTATCTTTTGACTTTGCTACTTCCGTTATACCTGGATGGCACACTACAATTTTCCCTCCTTATTTCGTAGCTGGTGCGGTATTTTCTGGGTTTGCTATGGTACAGACCTTAATGTTAATAATGAGAAAAGCTATGGGATTGGAAGCATACATTCATACGAAACATGTTGAGTATATGAACATAGTAATTATGGTTACAGGATCAATTGTTGGTACTGCTTATATAACTGAATTATTTATTTCATGGTATTCAGGTGTGGAATATGAATCATATGCATTTATCAACAGAGCAACGGGTCCATATTGGTGGGCATATTGGTCAATGATGACATGTAATGTTATTTCTCCACAGTTAATGTGGTTTAGAAAACTACGACGAAGTTTATTGTTTACTTTTTTCATATCAATAGTCGTTAACATAGGTATGTGGTTTGAGCGCTATGTGATAATCGTAACTTCATTACATAGAGATTATTTACCATCAGCATGGAGCATGCATTATCCAAGTCATATAGATATTGGTGTGTATGTTGGAACAATAGGCCTTTTCTTTGTTTTCTTCTTATTATTTGCTAGATTCTTTCCAGTTTTGGCTTTGAATGAGGTTAAAACAATATTGAAATCATCTGGTGAATCATATAAGAATAGTCCAGAAACAGAACACGCACATTAATCATTGAATTTAAACACATTGTAATGTCAGATAAAGTAATTTTTGCAACCTATACCGACGAAGAAGTACTAAAAGATGGTGCTAAAAGGTTGGTGTCAAAAGGAATAAAAATCAATGAAGTTTTTTCTCCTTTTCCAATCCATGGTATAGATCCAATTATAGGAGTTAAAAACACTCGTTTAGGTATTATGGCTTTTATATATGGCTTAACAGGTCTTACATTAGCTACTGTCGGAATGAGGTATTTTATGATTGTAGACTGGCCTATGAATATAGGAGGAAAGCCTAATTTTTCATATTTGGAAAATATTCTATCATTTATTCCCATTACTTTTGAGTTTACAGTACTTTGTGCTGCACATGGAATGGCTATAACATATTTGTTAAAGAATAAAACCTTACCAGGAATGCCTGCTCAAAATCCGTATCCAAGTACGACGGACGATAGATTTGTAATTGAAATTCGTGTTTCTGAAAATTCAAAATATTCTTCGGAAGAAATTCAGGATTTAGTAAAGGAAACTGGAATTGAAGCTTTTGAGGAAAAAGAGTGTAAATAATTATAACCCGAAAAAGGTAATAAGAATGAAAGTTAGATTAATAAAAATAGTAGGATTTGCCTCAGTGGTATTAACAAGTCTTATGTTTAATGGATGTGTTTCAAATAGTGATAGTTCAGGTTTGGAATATATGCCTGATATGTATCGTTCTCCTGCCATAGAAGCATATGTAGATTATGGTGAGATTCGTGGAAAACAAAATGGGAAATTGAAAAGACAACTTTCTGCAAAAACTCCACCGCTAGGAACTATTCCTTATTTTGGAAATAACGAAAGCGAAGTTTCATTGATGTTACCTTATTTTAGAAATCCAAGTTCAGAGTTTTGGACTACTCATGGACTGCGTGATTTTAAATTCTCTGCAAATAATGAATATGAATTGGCAAAAGAGGACGTTGTAAATCCTTATACCATGACTGCCCAAAACGCTCAAAAAATACTAAAAGAAGGTAAAGAAATTTATTCTTCGAAATGTATGCATTGCCATGGTGAAAAAGGAGACGGAAATGGTCAAATGTCATTAAATGGTACGTTTGTAGGCGTTCCTAATTATGCAGACAGAGCATCATTATCTAATGGACAAATGTTTTATTCTATTTATTATGGTAAAGGTTCTATGGGAGCCCATGGTTCTATGTTAAATAAGAAGGAAATATGGACATTAGTTCATTATATTCGTAATCTAGTTGACAAAAATTACGGAAAAGTTGAAAATGGAAAATTGGTTTCTATTGCTATGGATAATTCAAAGGATTCCGTTGTTGTTAAAACAGTAAAAAAATAAGAAATGAGTATGGAGTTTACAATACCTGCAAGAGCTAAGAAAATAACTTTGTCTCTTATTGTGGTTGGTGCGGCATTGGCAGCTGTAGGAGTTGCTACTGGTTTTGAAGATCATCAATTTACTACGCGACTTTTAACAAATGGATTGATTAATGCATTTTTCTTTTTTGCAATTGCTCTAGGTGCCTTATTCTTCCTTGCATTGCAATACGCAACTGAAACTGGATGGTATGCATCAGTAAAAAGGGTAATTGAAGGTATTGCTGGTGTTTTACCCTATGGTATGGGATTATTAGCCGCTATTTTACTTGTAATAACGTTCTTAGATGGTGCTCATATCTATTTGTGGATGGATCCAGAAACAACCAATCCGGCTTCACACCATTATGATGCAATAATTGAAGGGAAACAACCATATTTAAATAAGGCTTTCTTTTGGATTAGAACCGTAGCTTACTTAGTGACTTATTACATTTTCTGGAATGGATTTAGAAAAAGATCATTAGAAGAAGATAGAATTGGAGGAACAAGTCTTCATTTTAAAAATTATCGAAAAGGAGCAACTTTCCTAGTGTTTTTTGCCGTATTTAGTTCTACATCTGCGTGGGATTGGATTATGTCAATAGATGTACATTGGTTTTCAACATTATTTGGATGGTATACATTTGCTGGAATGTGGTGTTCAGCTATGGTAGTAATTGTTTTAACTACTATTTACCTTAAAAAATTAGGTTATTTAGAGCGCGTAAACGATTCACACATTCATGATATTGGAAAATGGACGTTTGCAACATCATTCTTGTGGTCTTATTTGTTCTTCTCTCAATTCATGTTAATTTGGTACGCCAACATAGGTGAAGAGGTAACGTACTATCAATTGAGAATGGAAAGTTTTAAAGTATTATATTTTTCAATGTTTTTAATCAATTTTGCTTTTCCAATGTTGATATTAATGTCTCGTGATGCAAAGAGAAATTATGGAGTATTAACGTTTGTCGGTGTAATTATTCTTATGGGACATTGGACGGATGTATATTTAATGATTTCAGCAGGTTCTTTGGGGCCTAAGGCTTCTATAGGTTTACTTGAAATAGGCTTAGCACTGGTTTGTGTTGGTTTGTTCATACGTATTTTGTTGAATAATCTTACTAAAGCGCCTTTAATGCCGGTGAATCACCCATTTTTGGATGAGAGTGTACATCATGAAATTTAATTAAACAGAAATAAACATAAACAATGGAAAGCAAATTAATCATATTACTGGTAGTTATTATTGCTGCAGTTGCTATTGCTCAATTGGTGAGGGTATATGAGTTATCATCAAAACTAAGGGGTAAGAATGAACATGAAATAAGTCATAAGGATAATAACTTCAATGCATTGTTGATGTTAATCTTTATGTTTGTTCAGTTTTTTGGTTTTATCTATCTAATGTTAGAATATGGATGGACTGGTAGAGGTGAGGCAGCCAGTGTACAAGGTAAAGAGACTGATTGGTTATTAAACTTAAATTTTGTTGTAATCATTGCAGTTTTTTTCTTTACAAATGCATTGTTGTTTTATTTTTCTTATAAATATGTTAGAAAACCAGGAGTTAAGGCATATTATTATCCTCACAATAATAAATTGGAAATGTTGTGGACAGTAGTACCAGCATGTGTTTTGGCCGTAATAATTATCTTGGGATTGAAGTCTTGGAATAATATTACTTCTGCTTCAGGTGGTGATGCAAAAGTTGTAGAACTTTATTCAAAACAATTTGATTGGACTGCAAGGTATGCAGGAAAGAACAATCGCTTGGGTAAATTTGATTATAAATTGACTTCTGATAATAATGAACTAGGGCTTGTTACAAAAAACACCATCGACACAGCAATTTATCACATGTTAAAAGGTGTTACCGGAATTGAATCCATTCAAGCTAAATTGAATGATCGTTCAATCGTTTTGAGTGATTCTGCTCAGTTAGCACTAGAAAAGCAATTGTCTTCGAAAGAGAGATTGATCCGACTTTTATACCAAATGAAAGAAAATCATGACTCGAAAGTTGATGGAGATGCATGGGATGATTTTATTCAGAAAGACACTTTGTATTTATGCGTAGATCAGTTATATGAGTTTAAATTTAGATCGAAAGATGTGATTCACTCTGCGTTTTTCCCACATTTTAGAGCTCAAATGAATACAGTACCAGGTTTAACTACTCGTTTCAAATTTACTCCTGATATTACAACTAAAGATATGAGAATTAAGATGAAAAATGAGAATTTTAATTATATCTTAATGTGTAATAAAATATGTGGTGGTGCTCATTACAAAATGAAAATGACAGTTGTTGTATTGTCAAAAGCGGATTACGTAGCATGGGAGAATAAGAAAATGAAGGAAACCTTTAAAGATAAGTACTTCCCAGCAGCAGCTCCTGTTAAATCACCAAACCCTGGCTCTTCGGATACTACGAAAGTAGATTCAAATGCAGTGTTGGTTGAAAAAAAAGATACAATTAAAAAAGTTTAATTTAAAAGTAAGATTATGGCTTCATTAGCACACGGAGAAGATTTGCATGGACATGGTCACCATGATCATGATCATCATGAGGAGGGATTTGTTTCTAAATACATATTTAGTCACGATCATAAAATGATTGGTAAGCAGTTTTTAATAACTGCTGTATTTATGGGGATAATAGCGATGTTATTGTCTATTTTATTTCGTATTCAGTTAGCTTGGCCGGGTGAAAGTTCAGATACGCTTTCATTTTTTTTAGGAGAGAAATGGGCACCAGGCGGTGTTTTAAAAGAAGATATGTATCTTGGATTGGTAACTATTCACGGTACCATAATGGTGTTTTTTCTACTAACTGGTGGATTATCAGGAACCTTTTCAAATATTCTTATTCCACTTCAGTTAGGAGCAAGAGACATGGCCTCTGGTTTCTTGAATATGTTGTCTTATTGGTTTTTTGCAATCTCTTCGGTGATAATGCTAATTTCTTTATTCGTTGAATCTGGTCCAGCTATGGCAGGTTGGACGATTTATCCTCCACTTTCTGCATTGCCTCAAGCAGTTTCAGGATCTGGATTGGGTATGACTCTTTGGTTAGTTTCAATGACTATTTTCATTGCTGGTTCCCTAATTGGTTCTTTGAATTACATTGTTACAGTAATTAACCTAAGAACGAAAGGTATGACAATGACTAGAATGCCTTTGACAATTTGGGCGTTTTTTGTTACAGCAATTTTGGGAGTATTATCTTTTCCAGTTCTCCTTTCAGCTGCTCTTTTACTAACAATGGATAGATTGGCAGGAACAAGTTTTTATCTTTCTGATATAATTGTTGGTGGTGAAATGCTTACAAATCATGGTGGTTCTCCATTACTTTACCAACATTTATTTTGGTTCCTTGGTCACCCAGAGGTTTACATTGTATTGTTACCTGCATTAGGTTTGTCATCAGAAATTATTTCAACCAATTCGCGAAAACCAATTTTTGGTTACCGAGCTATGATAGGTTCAATTTTAGCGATTGGTTTTTTATCTTTTATTGTATGGGGTCACCATATGTTCATTACAGGAATGAATCCATTTTTAGGAAGTGTGTTTGTATTTACAACCCTACTTATCGCTATTCCTTCAGCCGTAAAAGTATTCAACTATTTAACAACATTATGGAGAGGATCATTAATCTTTACTCCGGCAATGTTATTTGCAATCGCATTGGTTTCTACTTTTATAACGGGTGGTGTAACAGGGATAATTTTGGCGGATTCCGCACTGGATATAGCAATTCATGATACGTATTTCGTTGTTGCGCATTTCCATATTGTAATGGGTATGTCGGCCGTATTTGGGATGTTTGCTGGTGTGTATCATTGGTTCCCTAAAATGTATGGTCGTATGATGAATACACGTTTAGGTTATGCTCATTTTTGGATTACTTTAGTTGGTGCTTATGGTGTATTTTTCCCAATGCATTTTGTTGGACTAGCTGGTGCACCAAGAAGGTATTATGATTATTCAGTTTATAATGAGTTTGATACAAATTCATTTGAAATGATTATGGACTTAAATGTAATAGTAACTGTTTTTGCAATTATTGCAGCTCTTGGTCAAGCATTATTTTTATTCAACTTTTTCTACAGTATTTATCGTGGTCCTAAAGCGGTTCAAAATCCTTGGAACTCAAATACTCTAGAATGGACTACACCTGTAGAACATGTTCATGGCAATTGGCCTGGTGAGTTACCAGTTGTTCATAGATGGCCCTATGATTATTCTAAACCAGGTGCTGATAGTGATTTTATTCCACAAACTGTCCCTCTTGCGGATGGTGAAGTAGAACATTAATTAATATTTAAAAAGACTGCCATGGCAGTCTTTTTTTT
>CAZTFG010000047.1:0-12939 GCA_964612725.1 uncultured Lishizhenia sp.
AATGTGACCTTGTCAGGATTCAAACCTGAAACCTCCTGAGCCGTAATCAGGTGCGTCTGCCGCGGCAGATTACGCCACAAATAATTGACAATAAAAAAACCAGCTCCGTAAAGCTGGTTTTTTAATGTGACCTTGTCAGGATTCAAACCTGAAACCTCCTGAGCCGTAATCAGGTGCGTCTGCCGCGGCAGATTACGCCACAAATAATTGACAATAAAAAAACCAGCTCCGTAAAGCTGGTTTTTTAATGTGACCTTGTCAGGATTCAAACCTGAAACCTCCTGAGCCGTAATCAGGTGCGCTATTCAGTTGCGCCACAAGGCCGTTTCTTAATTCGGGTGCAAATATAGTAGTTTTTTATTAATTTTTCATTTTTTTTAAAGCCAATTATTTTTTTATTACCTTTATATAAAATTTAGCACAATGAAAAAAGTATTATTGGTATTAGCATTAACCATTTATTCTGGTTCAATGATTTCAACTGCAATTGCAGCGAACAAAGGAGCAACTGTTGTTTTAAATGATGATGACAAGAAAAAGAAGAAAAAGAAAAAAGCATGTTGTTCATCAACTGAAGCTAAATCTTGTCCAGCTAAAACAGAAACAAAATCATGTTGTTCTTCAAAAAAGAACTAAGGTAACCTTACCAGTTTATTAAGCTGTCTTTTTTGAGACAGCTTTTTTTATGCCTAAAAGAAATTGAATAACAATAAAAAAGGGCCACCATTAGCGACCCATTTTCTTTAAAATAAATTGTTGCTTATTTTATCATTATTTTTTTCGTAGAAATTGTATTGCCATCTGTTAACTCCACAAAATAAATTCCACTGCTTAGCTTCGAAGTATTGAATGTTTTTGTAAATCCATTCATTTTCTCAGAAACCAGCACTACACCTTTAGAATCAATCAAACTAATAGAGGCTGAACCCTCTTTTTGAACCTCAATAGTTAATTGATCAGAAGCCGGATTTGGATAAATAGTCATTCCATTTTCTTGAGCAAGTTCAGATGTGCTTAATGCAGGATCAAAGTTCATTCGAACCATTACATTTGATGTTGTATAATACCATGTATTATCGGTATAATCGAAATAAAAAGAAGTTTGCGGCTCTGAGGCGCCAGAAGATGCTGTAACTAAATCATTAGTTGCTCCACCATCACCATAAGAACCCACCATTGCTAAATAAGCCTCGTTGGCATTCAACAAAATCGGTGAGCCCAAGGCTAACGATACCTTTTGACCTAAATCTGATTGATTAATGATATAAGGAGCTGATTCATCTACAAAAATAAAATCTCCAGTTGCTGGGTCAATTGAATATAATTTTACAAAAATTTCAGCACCTGGTTCTGATGAAGCATTGATTACTGCATCAATACCATAAAGCGTTTGGCTTGAAAAAATATCGAAAATGTGCCCTACTTCATATCCTTGACCGGTATTGCTAATTCCACCCAAAATTTGACCATTATCTCTTGCATAAATGAAGGGATTTACATCAATTTGAAAATCAGTTAACAAATTATTCATTGCATCTGGTTCCAAATTAGCTGTAGTGGCAGCAACTTGCACTGTATAAATTGAACTTGAAGCAGCAGGAGTAAACGTTGTTGAACAGTAAATAGTATCTTGTGTAGCAGCAGGAATAATTATTGGCCCACCAACTCCAGAATAAAAGCCACTAGCACCGGTTACAACCGATGTAAATCCAGCATCATTGATATCTTGCACACCTATATTTTTAATTACACCACCAAAATAAATGGGTGCTACTTGAGCCGTTGGAATTTGAAAATAAGGTAATCTAGCTCCAAAAGCTCCATCTGTACCAAAAGAAGTAGTTTGCAATTTCAAATCGTATTGATCAGTTTCAATGATTTTCAAATCATCAATTGCCCAATACCATCCCCAATTTCCTTGGTAATTGATTTGAATTTTCACATTTGATTGTCCACCAGCAACGGATGAAATATTAATCGAATAAACATCTGGATTTGGAGAGTTTTGAGCAGTTGGTTCAGTACCGTCCGTTACTATAAAATCAGTCCAAGTTGTACCTCCATCATTACTTACTCTTATAATTCGAGTATCTAAATACGTACGATACGATTGCTCAAATACAATGCTCACATTCGAATAGGCAGAACAATCAATTGTACCTGTATAGGTCATGTTTGCATTTTGAGTGCCATTTTGTCCTTGCGCATCTGAATTAATAAAGGCAAAACCATTATTTACCGAGGTGAAAACAGCAGGACTCAACGTTGTTACCGGAATGGTGTCTGCGTTAGTGGTAATCGTCCAATCTAAATAGGGGGAAGATGTATTATCATATGCCCAATCCGAACCCACAGAAAAATCATTTTGCCAAATAACAATACCTTTTGGAACCGATATATTTTTTGATTTAGTTGGTGATTCAAAACTAGAATATTTGTTTTTGGTTTGAATGCTTTGCGAAGGCATCTGTGCATTTAATTCAGTTCCTACTACGGAAAATAAAAACAATAAGTAAATTCTTTTCATCGATTAATTATTAATTAGTTACGGTCAAATATAAACAAAAAAAAGGGTCGCTAAAAGCGACCCTTTCCTATTTTCTTAAAAGAAATTACTTTTTGATAACCACTTTCTCAGTTGATACAGAAGTACCATCAGTGATATTTACATAGTAAACACCATTTGACAATCCAGTTGTATAAATTGATGCAGAAGTACCATTAATTGTAGAAGTTTTAACTACTTTACCAGTTACATCAACAACAGTAATTGAAGCAGCTACTTCTTTGTTTAATGTTACATTGATAACATCAGAAGCAGGGTTAGGATATACATTTAATCCAAAAGCATTTGCAACTTCATTAATTGAAACCGTTGGATCAAAATTCATTCTTACCATTGGAGTAGATGTTGTATAATACCATGTATTGTCAGTTAAATCAAGATAGAAAGAAGTTTGAGCTTCTGACACACCTGCAGTACCAACTACTAAATCGTTGGTAGCTCCACCATCACCTAATGAACCAGCAACAACTAAATAAGACTCACCTGCATTCAAAGTAGAAGCGCCATTGATTAATGGCAATGTGATTTTTTGTCCTAGGTTAGCAGTAGTTAAAGTATATGGATCTGATTCGTCAACATACAAAAAGTCTCCAGTTGCCGCATCAATTGAATACAATTTCACAAACATTTGAGCTCCAGCAACAGCTGCTGAATTGATAACAACATCAATACCAGTAATATCAGCTGTAGTAACCATATCAAAAATATTCCCTACTTCAAAACCTTGTCCTTGATTGTATGAACCAGAAGCAATTGTTCCATTATCTCTAGCATAGATGTAATTGTTCACAGCAATTGTAGCAGCACTTGTAATTGTATTGTTAGCAGGTGCAGCATCTGTAGCAGCGGAAGTTGCAGATAAATTAACAACATGGTTTGCTACAACAGCTGGAGGAGTAAGCGCTGCTGTCACTTCTAATGTATCAAAAGATCCTGCTGTTACTGTACTAGGCAATGAAGTACCTGTGTAAGCTCCACTTGCTAAGGCAGCAGTGAATACAACATCTGTTTGATCCAAAGCTCCTAAGTTAGAAACAATTCCACCAAAATTAATTGGAGCAACTTGAGCTAATGGAATTTGGTAATAAGGTAAACGAGCACCCCAGAATCCAGTAGAACCCCAATAAACATTAGTCATTTCTAAATCATAATCATCTGGAGTAGAGATTTTCACATCATCAACTGCCCAAAACCAATCCCAAGCACCTGTGTATTTGAAACCTATTTTAACGTTAGCGGAATTACCGATTTGAGCCGATAGATTAACTTGAACTTGTGCAGGATTTGTTGTATTCGTATTAACTGTCATTCCAGCATTTACTTCTACTTCATTCCAAGTAGTTCCACCATCCGTACTATAAATAACAAAAGTTGACTCAGCATATCTTCTGTGTGATTGCTCAAAAGTCATAACTACGTTTGGTTGACCTGATAAATCGATTATACCTGTATAATAAATAGACGCATTTTGAGTTGCATTACCACCAGCACCATCAGAATCGATCAAAGCATAACCATTTGCCGCGGTTGTGTGTGCAGCAGGAGCCAATTCAGCTCTTGGTATAGCATTTAAATCTGTTGTAATCGCCCAGTCACCTGCTGTGTGCGGAGGTGTTCCTGCTGGATCATTAGAAGTAGCCCAATCTGCTTGAACTGAGAAATCATTTTGCCAAAGTGTAATACCTTTTGGCTGAGCAAACACACCTTTTGGCGCTTTTTCTTGAATAAATGAATTATTCTTACCATTAAGAACCGGTGAGTTTTTTTGAGCCACCAGAGTTCCCGTAGCAAGTAATCCTACTAAACAAACGTAAATCTTTTTCATGTTAATTAATTTTAGGTTACGAAAATAAAAAGAAATTTATTCTTTAACAAACGTAACTCACTAAAGTTTGAGGGGGGGCTTAAATAAAATAAAAATCTACCCGACGATTACGTTTTTTTCCTTCTGAGGTTTCGTTACTTTGAATCGGCTTTTTCTCTCCTTGATATTCGAATTCAATTCGGTCTCGGCTAAGTCCATTCTTCTCAAGATATAAAATAATTGTTTCTGCTCGTTGTTGTGATAATTTCTCATTGTAACTATCTGAACCATCCCAATCAGTATGTCCCACAACTTTTAATCGCAAGTCCGTATGACTATTCACCACCTGAATTACTTTTTTCAAGTAATTTTTATATTCATCTTTTAATTCTGACTTAGCAGGATCAAAATAGACGGATTGAAACTGAAAATTTTTGCGCACCTCATCTCTCAAATCCGGAGCAACCAATCCTAATTTATACTCTTTTTGAAAAAGATAAAACCATGCATGACTATTTTCTTTTTTTTCAAAGGCATCAATTTTTCCAGCGGTTTTAAATAAAATTATCCGATTTGATTGTGATGTTTTTGTTAATGAAATAACTTCCCCTTCCATATATCCGCTTGAGTCAATAAATTTCAATTTCATTCTCCAAGGTTCTACCGATTGAATTCCTTTCGATTTTTTATCTAATTGAGACTTTTTAAAAATAAGGACAGAATCCAAGAAATCGCCCTGAGATTTGAAGGTGTAAAATGCTAAATCATTTTTTTTCTCAATTCGGACAAATGCTTCTAAATTTGTTTTGTATTTACTTATTGAAACATAAATCACTTCCTCGGTCCCATCATCTATACTTGATGAAAAAACAGCACCTTTCCACAAACCATTGTAGGATAATTGACACAAAAAGCTTTGAGAAAATGATACGCAAAGAAAAATAGAAAATATCAAAAAAAACCTCATGTACAAAATATCATTAGATTTGAAAAAAGTTAATTAGACTGTTAAACTTTTTCTAAGCAAATTTGTTTCAATATAAACTATTAAAATGAAAATAATTCTTGTTCTTACATTCGCTTGTTTTATCCTTTCTTGTAGTAACAGTCAAAAAGCACAAACAAATTCAACTAATATGCAGTCAATAGAAAAACAAAGCATTCATCAATTTAGTGTAGAAACGATATCTGGCGAAAAAATTTCTTTGTCCTCTTTTAAAGGGAAAAAAATAATGGTAGTAAATACCGCTTCAAAATGCGGACTAACACCACAATACGAAAGATTAGAAGCGCTTTTTAAAAAATACGAGGGATCTAATTTTGTAATAATTGGTTTTCCGGCAAATGATTTTATGGCACAAGAACCAGGTACGAATGAAGAAATAGCGACTTTTTGTCAAAAAAACTACGGTGTTTCTTTCCCTATGATGAGTAAAATATCAGTAAAAGGAAAAGACATGCATCCGGTATATCATTTCTTGACGGAAAAAGCAAAAAATGGCTTAGAAGACAATTCTGTTCAATGGAATTTTCAAAAATACTTAATTGATGAGAATGGATTTTTGGTAAAAGTTATCGGTCCACGCACAAGTCCTGATGATGCAGAAATCACCAACTGGATTGAAGGAAAATAAAATCTATTGATTTCCTACCTCTATTGTAATTCCATCTGAGGCATATATTGAGTTTTCAAAAACTTGTTTAGCCTCATAAACGTGTTCAACATCATTTTTATAGCGCGCACTTAAATGCCCCATAATTAGCTGCTGTACCTTGGATTTTTTTGCGATTTCAGCTGCCTCCTTAGCAGTAGAATGAAAGGTTTTATTTGCTCGATTTTTATCTTTTTCGATAAAGGTTGCTTCATGATATAATACAGTTGCTCCCTCGATATTCTCTATTAAACGCTCATCAAACTTAGTATCTGAGCAAAAGGCATAGGACCTACTTTTTTTTGGTGGTAAGGTAAACTCTTTGTATTTCCAGAACTTCCCATTATCATCCAAGAAATCATTTCCAGCCTTTAATTGATGTATAACCGATAAAGGAATTTCAAATTCAATTACCTTTTCTTTGTTCATCTTCAAATCACCTTGCTTTTCCTTAATTAGATATCCATGTGTTGGAACCTTATGATTAAGCGGAAACGTATGGATTTCTAGCACTTTGTCTTCGAAAACACATGCAACATCCCCTTTCTTTAAGGCAACGAATGTAATATCAAAATCTAATTTGCTATAGCCAATTTCTAATTGAGAACGAAAGATTTGTTCTAATCCGGTTGGACCAATAATTGTTAACCCACTATTTCTACCCAACAGATGCATGGTACTTAACAGGCCAACCAATCCAAAAAAATGATCACCATGTAAATGTGAAATCAAAATTAATTGCAAGGATTGAATTTTTATGCCATACCTACGCATTTGAAATTGTGTTCCTTCTCCGCAATCAATTAAAATGTTTCGACTATTACAAGAAACAAATTGGGAAGTTGGAAATCGATCAGGAGTTGGTACAGCTGATCCACTTCCTAAAATGGTTACTGAGAATGTCACGAATGAAATCTGGCCAAAGAAGTTTGGTGAGAGGGCTCGATATCTATTACCTTATCCAATTGAGCAATTCGAATCATTTTCATTACTGTAGGCTGTACATTGCACAAAATGAATTTACCATTCGTATCCTTACACAATCGATTTGCCATTAGGATGGCACTCAAACCAGAAGAATCACAATATTTTGTTTTAGTCATATCAAAGATAACCCGATTGCGATTGTTTTTATTGATATATAAAAAATGTCCTTTTAATTCAGGAGCCAACGAAGCATCTAATTTTTCGACATGAGAAACCACCGTAACGATGTTTTCATTGTGTTGCAATTCAAAATTCATAACACGATTGTTTTGTCAAATGTAATAAAAATCTAAAACACAAGATTAAATTTGCATCTTTGTCTTGAAACAAATTCATAATGAAAAAAATTGTAGGTTTTATTTTCTTATTTAGTGCATCGGGCTTGCTTTCACAACAGCCAAAACCCCTCATTGGCACATTGGTTTATGAAATCACACAGTTAAATCGTCCAACCGACCCGCCCTTGCAAATGACTCTATTTTCCCTGGACTCATTAATAAGAATTGAAACTCCAAGTACAGTGTTTGGGAATCAAACGTTTATTAAACACCTAACAAAGAAAAAATCCTATCTTCTCATTTCCCTTACTGAAACTGACCATTATGCTATTAAGGATGAATTTAAAGCTCCAAATCCATCTACTCTACAACCCAAGTATGTTTGGAAAAAAAAATGTGGTAAAAAATCCATAGCAGGATTGAAAGGTAGAAAATTGAAACTAACCTTTCTAAAATCTAACGAGTCTTTTGATTGTTATTATTGTGCGGATTATACTGCCAAATATCAAGATGCTTACCCTGATTTTCCGGGGATTCCGCTAGAATATTATGTTGAAACTGAAGATGGAATGTTGAAATACACCTTAAAAAAATTCGACCCTCTTATTCCTAACTATGATTTATTCGGAATTCCGAGCAATTACAAACGAGTGACTTTTGATGAATTTATTGATCTTTTAAACCAAGAATAATGGCACTTTTCAAATCCATAAGTGAATCCGAAACTACTTTAACAGAACTCATGATTCCTAGTTACGCTAACTTCGGAGGTAAAGTTCATGGAGGCATATTACTTTCTTTGATGGATAAAATCGCCTACGTATGCGGCACTAAACATGCAGAAAACTACTGTGTAACCGTAGCCGTTGAAGGAGTTGAGTTTTTAAATCCTGTAGAGGTTGGAGATTTAGTTCATCTAATGGCATCCGTAAATTATGTTGGTAATACCACTATGATCATTGGCATTCGGATAGAATCTTTGAATCCTAAAACAAAAATCACCAAGCACACCAATTCTTGTTACTTTACCATGGCAGCAAAAGACGAATCGGGTAAATTAACTCAAGTTCCGGGTTTAATTCTTGAAAATGAAACACAAATCAGGAGATTTTGTGAAGGGAAAATGATTAAACAATTCTCACAAGAAAAACGAAAAATACTGAAATCTGATTTGCTCAATCTATCTCAAAATGAAATTTTAACCATGTGTGCAAACGAAAAATGCGAAGTTAAAATTTAAGCACGCTTTCCTAGTTCAATTACTTCTAAATCATGAATTCGTTCTTCGGTAATTGAAAAACGCAACAGGGTCCTAACTTGATGAAAGCCTTTAATTCCGCATGCACCCGGATTCATCCAAAGCATATTGTATCTTGGATCCATCTTCACCATTAAAATATGAGAATGCCCACAAATAAATAAATTTGGAGCTTTTTTTTGCAATTCATCATATGCTGGTTTGGAATATTTCCCAGGTTTACCGCCAATGTGGGTAATTAATACGTGAACGCCTTCACAATCAAACCGCAAAAACTCGTTGGAATCACTTCGAATCACATGATTATCAATATTCCCCCAAACGGCGCGCGTTGGTTTGAAAGCTCTCAATTGATCTAATACTTCAATACTTCCAATATCGCCGGCGTGCCAAATTTCATCTACTTTTTGAAGATGATGAAGTATTCGTTCATCCAAATAACCATGCGTATCGGAAATTAAACCAATTCGTTTCATTTATCTATTTCATTAGTAAGAATAGAAATCAGTTTAGCAATATCGTCCTGTTCATCAAATGAATGCAAACAAATACGCAGACATTCTTGTCCTTCAGGAACAGTAGGTGCCAAAATTGGTTTGACAGCGAATTGATTTTTTTGTAAGGTAATCGCCAATCTCTTTGTTCTCTCTATGTTCCCAATTTGAATAATTTGAATGGGTGAATTCACCTCTGAAACGCAACCCAAATGTTTAAAATTGGTTCGAAAAAATGCAATATTCTTCTGAAGTGCTTGTTGTAGGCTAGGTAATTGTTCCTCGCTAACATTTTCTTTTATTTGCTTATAGATAGCGTCTGGAAGTGCCGTTGTATAGATAAAGGGTCGCGCAAAATTCACTAAGAAATTCTTCAAGTTTTCAGATCCCAAAACGGCAGCTCCAACGATACCGTAAGATTTACCAAACGTAACAATGCGAGCAAAAACAGCATCCTCTATTCCTAATGCAGAAACAACTCCCCTGCCCTTGTCGCCAAAAATTCCAGCACTATGCGCTTCGTCCACGATTAAGTAAGCATTAAAATCGTTGCATATTTGTGTTAGTTTCCGGAAATGAGCCATTGTTCCATCCATCGAATAAAGCGCTTCTACAACCACATACGTTACTTTATCCTTGAATTTTGAAAGAAGTCGTTTCAACTCTTCATAATCATGGTGTTTAAACGAATATGAATCGGCAAATGACAACCGCATTCCATCCTTTGCACTGGAATGAATTCGTTCATCATATAGAATTACATCTCCACGCTGAGGAACAGTACTGAGCAAGCCGACATTCGCAGAATATCCTGAATTAAACACCAAGGAAGATTCAGCATTAAAATGGGAAGCTAAAAAATTCTCGCATTCGATCGCTTCCATTGAATTTCCTGAAATTAAACGAGAACCAGTTGCTCCTTTTTGTGGTAAGGATAATTTACTATTTTTGGATAGACCTAAATAATCATTGGAATAAAAATCTATGAAGGTTTGGTAGGTGCTTAATTCGCGATAGGTACCTACACGCTGACGTTGTAAAAGTTTATCAATGAGTTTTTGATGCATTTACAGCGATTCAACTTTCGAAACTTTTCGTGGCTCAAACCCTTCTTGAATCGCATTTTCTCGAGCTAACCTTAATTCAGCTTCACGTTCTTCTTCTTTTCTCTTACGCGCTTCAATTTGAGCATCTGGCATAGTAACAGGTTGAACAGCATCTTTAAATGGCTCTTTTGGCACCAAGCCTAAAATATCAAACATTTCTTTGTCTTCGTTGAACTCAGGATTGGGAGTAGTTAGCAATTTATCTCCTGCAAAAATAGAACCTGCACCTGCCATAAAACACAAGGCTTGTCCTTCCATATTCATTTTTGTCCTACCAGCAGATAACCGAACGATCGCCTCTGGAAATAGAATTCTGGTTGTAGCAACCATTCGAATCATTTCCCATTGCTCGATGGGTTTTTGATTTTCAAGTGGTGTACCTTCAACGGCTACAAGCGCATTAATCGGAATCGATTCTGGAGGAGTTTCCATTTTCATATAACTCATGAGTAGACCTATTCTGTCTTCCACTGCCTCACCCATTCCAATGATTCCACCAGAACAAACGGTAATACCTGCTTTTCTAGCATTTTCAATCGTATTTAATCGATCCTCATATTCTCTTGTAGAAATTACATCTCCATAAAATTCGGGGGATGAATCTAGATTATGATTATAAGCAAATAGCCCTGCATTTTTTAATCGCATGGCTTGATTTTCATTCATCATTCCGAGGGTGCAACATACTTCCATACCAAGGTTATTTACCTCTTGCACCATTTCCACAACATTATCAAAATCCTTGTTATCCCTCACTTCTCTCCATGCCGCTCCCATACACAAACGAGATGAACCATTCGCTTTAGCGTTTTTAGCTTGTTCGATTACCGATTCAACAGTCATCAGTTTGTGCGCTTCAACATCTGTATTGTATCGTGCAGCTTGGGGACAATATCCGCAGTCTTCTGAACAGCCTCCCGTTTTAATACTTAACAAAGAAGACATTTGAACTTCACGTGGGTTGTGAAACTGCCGATGAATGGTAGCCGCTTCAAATACCAATTCCAATAGTGGTTTATTGTATAAATCAAGAAGTTCTTGTTTCGTTTGGTATGCCGGATTTACTTTCATAGTTGAAAAATTGAATTGCAAATATAAGGATTGTTGGTTGCATGAAAATGGCATTATAAAAAAAAGAGGCTACCGAAGCGACCTCTTTTTATTTAAACAAACAACAACAAACAAATTCCTGAATAACTGAAACAGCTATTTCAGGAATATTTTCGAGCCTTTCGGCAAATGTTGATCTGGTGTAGTACTGTTGTTTTTTCGTAAAAGCGTTTTTAATCGAATTCCTTTTTCTTGAGAGATTTCACGTAGTGTTTTTTTCTCTTTCAAAATTATTTGCTTGTCTGTTTTCGATTTCCAACTTTTGGGTTGTAAATAGATTATATCTCCTGGTACTAAAAATTCTTTATTCGGATGAAAATCGTTGTATCGCCTCAACAAGGAGGTTGAAATGCCCAATTCTTGAGAAATTTTAAAGAATGTATCTCCTTTTTTAGCAACAACATAACGTATCCCATTGGTGTTTACACTTTGTTGATGTGTTTTAAATTCAAAGGTATGCTGGTTAGAGACTAAAGAAGCAGATACTTTATCCGAATCAAAGAGATTTAGCTTTTCATCCTCAATTAATTTTATTAGCGATTCGGCATAAGTAGAACTAGTTGCATACCCGGCATCCTTCAATCCCTTTGCCCAATTCTTATAATCTGTTGATTTGTAATTGAATAAAAATGAATATCGTTGGTGTTTCTTTAAAAATGCGCTGTGATCTAAATAGGATTCTTTTGCATTTTTATACACTCGAAAACACTCATTTTTTTCATCATCATCTTGATACATTTTATCTCCTTCCCATCCATGGCATTTGATACCAAAATGATTATTTCCTTCTCTAGCTAATTTGGAGTTACCATTTCCGGACTCCAAAATACCTTGAGCTAATGTAATACTGGCAGGAATTCCATGTGCATTCATTTGTTCAATGGCCACAATCTTCCAGGAAGCAATGTATTCTGAACGGGAAATAATTTTTTCTCCTGCCTTTCCTGTTAAGCAAATTAAAAAAAATGATATGAAAAAAACTATTTTCATTTGTTTGAATTAGTAAATACGGAACCTCCCTCATTTTCGTTACAGTCTTTGGTGGTAATTTTCAATATTTCTTGTAATAATGGGTCAAATCCACTAGAATTGGACGGAAATTAGTAATTTTGAAACACAAGAATTATATAGAATGACACCTACCTTTAATCAGTTAACAATCAGTGACCTACGAAGAGAAACGGAAGATACGGTTTCCATAGCCTTTTCCATTCCGGATTCATTAAAAAGTGATTATCAGTTCTTATCTGGCCAATATTTAACATTGCGAGCTACCATAGACGGAAAAGACACGCGTAGATCCTATTCTTTGTGTTCTTCCCCATTCGAAAATGAATGGCGTGTTGCGATTAAACAAGTACAAGATGGTATTTTCTCCACCTTTGCCAATCATACCTTGAAAAAAGGAGATGATCTTCAGGTAATGACACCCATGGGCAATTTCAAATTAGAGACAAAAGCCGCTGCAAAAAAATCATACGTCCTGTTTGCAGCCGGGAGTGGTATCACCCCTATTCTATCGATTATAAAAACTGTTTTACGAGAAGAACCAAATAGCGATGTAACCTTATTTTATGGTAACAAAGGATTTTCAAGTATTATTTTCCGGGAAGAGCTTGAAGCATTAAAAAGTAAGTATTTAAGTAAATTTAGAATCATACATGTTCTATCGCGTGAAAGTTTG
>CAZTFG010000047.1:12949-15155 GCA_964612725.1 uncultured Lishizhenia sp.
CAAAAAGGTAGAATTGACGGGGAAAAATGTGCTCAACTATACGATGCTTTTTTGAAAAATCAATCCGTTGATGCCGTTTATCTTTGTGGACCAGAAAGCATGATTTTAGATGTACAAAAAACTCTAAAATCAAAAGGAGTTTCAGAAGAAAACATTCATTTCGAATTATTTACTACTGAAGGGGGAGCACGCAAAAGTGAGAAATCGGCAATTACTGAACCTTCTTTCGATTCGCGTGTTTCAATCGTGTTAGATGGCGATGTGTATGATTTCAATATGTCATCACAAGGGAAATCAGTGTTGGATGCCGGATATGAAGCAGGAGCAGATTTACCTTTTGCTTGTAAAGGAGGCGTTTGTTGTACATGTAAGGCAAAAATTCTGGAAGGAACCGCCAAAATGGATATTAATTACGCTTTGGATAAGGACGAAGTAGAAAGAGGATATATATTAACATGCCAAGCGCATCCAACTAGTGATCGATTGGTAGTATCATTTGACGATTAATTATGGGATTATTTAGTATATTTAAAAAGAATGCATCAACTCCTTTACACAAAGGATTTCATGCAATTCAAGTAGTTGAAAAACAACAACTGACTCCTGATTCGGTTAAACTTGTATTTGATATCCCCGCTGAACGAAAAAAGGAATTTTCTTTCGTTCCCGGTCAATACATTAATTTGAACGTAACAGTGGAAGGTGAGGAATATAGAAGGTCCTACTCTATTTGTTCTGGTCCTACCGAAAAACTTTCTATTGGGGTGAAAGCCATTGAAAATGGGAAAGTTTCAACATTTCTGGTTTATTCCTTAAAAGAAGGTGATTTACTACACATTTCAAAACCAGAAGGTAATTTTGGATTGAAAGAAACGGATAAAACGATTGTTGCTTTTGCCGCCGGGAGTGGTATTACACCCATTCTTTCCATCGCGAAATCATTGGAAGGATCAAAGAGGGAATTAAAATTATTTTACGGCAATCGAAATTTTAATGAAATTCTTTTCCGTTCAGAATTTGACACTTTGAATCAAACAAATACATCCTTTTATCTCAGTCAAGAAAAACGGGAGGGATTCAAGGAAGGTCGATTAGATGAGGCGAACATACGTGGGGAGATTAAATCAAATTTAGACCTTTTGAAAGCGGATGCATTTTTAATTTGTGGCCCAGAAGAAATGATTCAAACAGTTGATGAAAATTTACGGTTTTTTGGAGTTTCAAAGGAGAAAATCAGGTATGAGCTTTTTACTACGCCAGTATTATTAGCACCATTAGCCGTTGAAAATACACATTCTGATTTTTCAGGAGAAAGCACCGTTAAAATTATTCTAGAAGGAGAAACAGTAGAATTTAATTTACAAACCGAAGGAGACACTATTTTACAAGCCGCAGAGAATGAAGGACTAGACGTACCTTTTTCCTGTCGCGGTGGCGTTTGTTGTTCATGTAAAGCAAAAGTAACTGAAGGTTCTGCCTCCATGAAATTAAATTATTCATTGACAGATGAAGAAGTGAAAAAAGGATACGTTTTAACCTGTCAAGCCCATCCAACGAGTAAAAACGTAACCATTTCATTTGATGCCTAAAACGATTGTTGTTGTTGGAGCAAGCCGAGGTATTGGGTTTGAAATCGTGAAGCAATTTGCGGAAGCTGGACATTCAGTTTTTGCCCTATCTCGAGATCTCTCCAAAATGAATGTTGCTTTTAAGGAGTACAAAACTGTTCATCCCATTGCTTTTGATTTATCCAATTCGGTGAACGATCAGATTCAGGTATTATCCGAAAAAATAGGTGCAATTGACATTCTTATAAATAATGCTGGTTATTTGGTGAATAAACCTTTTGAAACAATTTCCCACATAGATTTTCAGTTATCGTATCAAATAAACGTTATTGGGGTAATGGAAACGGTTCAAGGGTTTTTACCACAATTGAAATCAGCTGCTCATATTGTAAATATTAGTTCAATGGGTGGTTTTCAAGGTTCCATGAAATTTGCAGGATTGAGCGCCTACTCTACTTCCAAAGCAGCATTATGCAGTTTTACAGAGCTATTTTCGGAAGAATATAAAGAAACTCAACTTGCAATGAATTGCTTATGCTTGGGTGCGGTACAAACAGAAATGTTGCAAGAGGCTTTCCCGGGATATAACGCCCCTACCTCACCAGATCAAATGGCAGCATTTATCGTAGATTTCGCAC
>CAZTFG010000047.1:15255-16563 GCA_964612725.1 uncultured Lishizhenia sp.
CATGGACAAAGATCTTTATCGCTATAATCCTTGGTGGGAAGATGATTTTGAGAAATTAACTATCTTGAAGGAACGAACTGATTTCCGGAAGAGATTACTTCCAAATCTAACCAATAAACAAGTAGTTTTTCTGACTGGATTAAGGCGCATCGGAAAGACAAGCCTTATGAAATTGAGCATTAAACATTTGATTTTTGAGCAAAAACTACCAGCAAAAAATATTCTATATGTCAGTTTAGATGATTACTTATTGCAAGGAAAAACGATTTTAGAAATCGTTGAATATTTTCGGGAAATGAATGCCCTGAGCAGTAAGGATCAAATCTATTTGTTCTTGGATGAAATAACGTTTTGTCCAAACTACGAGCAACAACTAAAAAACATGTACGATGCAGGAAATATCAAAGTAATTGCCTCTTCTTCCAGTGCTTCTTTATTAAAATCTCAAAGTGGCTTGCTTACAGGAAGATCTATAACGTTTGAAGTTTTGCCTTTGAATTACGAAGAATTCCTTGATTTTAGAAATATCAAAATTTCAAAATCGGATGCTCATTTACACGAAACTTATTTCAAGGAATATCTCGTAAAAGGCGGGATTCCTGAGTACGTTTTAACGAATGATGATGCCTATATCCGGGAATTAATGGACAATATCATCTACAAAGATATTGCGGCAGTACATGGAATTCGTCATATCAGTGTGTTGAAAGACTATTTTCTCTTACTGATGGAACGGAGTGGAAAAACGTTAAGCATGAATAAAATCGCTAAAATACTTGGCATTTCTACGGAGTCTTCTAAACGATATTTTGATTTGTTTTGCGATACATTCATTATTTATCCGGTTTCACGACATGGAAAACTAAACGAACAACTTGTTTCTCCAAAGAAAATTTATTGCTGCGATACTGGAATTAGAAATTATTACACGGGTGAACGAGATTGGGGCGCTATGTTTGAAAACTATGCTTTTTTGAGCTTGAAACAGTTGAATTTGAAATACATCTACGAAAACACAATTGAACTGGATTTTTATTCTGAATCTAAACTGTTGATTGAATGCAAATTCCACAACGAAGAATTATCTAAAAAACAACAAGCTTTGTTCGATAAGGTGGACGCAAAGCAAAAATTTATTGTTCGAAATTATAAAGATGTGGATGTGGTGGTAAAATCGTTTTTAATAGCTTAACATAATTACTAGTAAACAATTGTAAAAACTCATTGAATTCTATTCTAATTAGAATCAGTTTTTTGGATTATGTTTTCTTGGATTGTAAACGCTTTCACTCGAGTTTAACTGACTGA